>NZ_JBIAVJ010000012.1:0-238917 GCF_042894025.1 Streptomyces sp. NPDC001549 | reverse complement strand
AAGGTGACGGTTCCGGTGGGGGTGCCGCTGCCGGGTGCGACTGCGGTGACGGTGGCGCACACGGTCACGGTCTCGCCGCATACCGACGGGTTGGGTTCCACGGTCACCGACACCGTGCTCGACGCCGGGTTGACCGTCACGTCCAGTGAACCCGTCGACGGCAGGAAGCAGGTGTCACCCGTGTAGGAGACGGTGACCGTGCCGGTCTCCAGTGTGGTCGTGGTGACGCATGCCGTGCCGCCCGCGTCCAGGGGTACGGTCGTGTTCAGTCCGCCGGGGCCGGTGAAGGTGACGGTTCCGGTGGGGGTGCCGCTGCTGGGTGCGACTGCGGTGACGGTGGCGCACACGGTCACGGTCTCGCCGCATACCGACGGGTTGGGTTCCACGGTCACCGACACCGTGCTCGACGCCGGGTTGACCGCCACGTCCACGGTGCCGGTCGACGAGGAGAAGCATTCCTCGCCGTTGTAGGCGGCCGTGACCGTGCCGGTCTCCAGCACGGTCGTGGTCAGGCATGCCGTGCCGCCTGCGTTCAGGGGTACGGTCGTGTTCAGTCCGCCGGGGCCGGTGAAGGTGACGGTTCCGGTGGGGGTGCCGCTGCCGGGTGCGACTGCGGTGACGGTGGCGCAGACCGTCACGGACTGGCCGCATACCGACGGGTTGGGTTCCACCGTCACCGATACCGTGCTGGCGGCTTGGTTGACGGTCACCGGTGCGGTGCCGGTCGATGAGGAGAAGCATCCGTCACCGTTGTAGGCGGCCGTGACCGTGCCGGTCTCCAGCACGGTCGTGGTCAGGCATGCCGTGCCGCCGGCGTCGAGGGTCACGGTCGTGTTCAGTCCGCCGGGCCCGGTGAAGGTGACCGTTCCGGTGGGGGTGCCGCTGCCGGGTGCGACTGCGGTGACGGTGGCGCACACCGTTACGGACTGGCCGCATACCGACGGGTTGGGTTCCACGGTCACCGACACCGTGCTCGATGCCTGGTTGACCGTCACGTCGAAGGTGCCGGTCGATGAGGAGAAGCATCCGTCACCGTTGTAGACGGCCGTGACCGTGCCGCTGGTGAGGCTGCTGGTGGTCAGGCAGCCCGTGCCGCCCGCGTCCAGGGGCACCGTCTCGTTCAGTCCGCCGGGGCCGGTGAAGGTGACGGTTCCGGTGGGGGTGCCGCTGCCGGGTGCGACTGCGGTGACGGTGGCGCACACCGTTACGGTCTCGCCGCATACCGACGGGTTGGGTTCCACGGTCACCGATACCGTGCTGGCGGCCTGGTTGACGGTCACCGGTGCGGTGCCGGTCGATGAGGAGAAGCATCCATCGCCGTTGTAGGCGGCCGTGACCGTGCCGGTCTCCAGCACGGTCGTGGCCAGACAGGCCGTGCCGCCGGCGTCCAGCGTCACCGTCTCGTTCAGTCCGCCGGGGCCGGTGAAGGTGACGGTTCCGGTGGGGGTGCCGCTGCCGGGTGCCACTGCGGTGACGGTGGCGCACACCGTTACGGACTGGCCGCACACCGACGGGTTGGGTTCCACCGTCACCGACACCGTGCTCGACGCCTGATTGACCGTCACGTCGAAGGTGCCGGTCCCGCTCGCGTAGCACTCGTCGCCACCGTAGGAGGCGGTGACCGTGCCGGTCTCCAGCACGGTCGTGGTGACGCAGGCCGTGCCGCCCGCGTCCAGCGCCACCGTCTCGTTGAGCCCGCCGGGGCCGGTGAAGGTCACCGAGCCCGACGGATTGCCGACGCCCGAGGAGACCGGTGCCACAGTGGCACAGAGCGTCACCGTCTCACCGCACACCGACGGGTCGGGGTTCGCCGAGACGGTGACCGAGACGGGCGCGGGGTTGACGACGTGGAGGGTCAGCGGGGAGTTCGACCCGTTGAAGTCCGCGTCGCCGGTGTAGAAGGCGGCTGCCTGGTGGAAGCCGACGTCCAGGCCACTGAAACTGACCTGCGCCTGCCCGTTCACGTCCACGGGGGCGGTCAGCACCGGACCGTCGTCGCTGACGATGAAGGACACCAGCCCGGTGGGGGTTCCCGCGCCCGGCGGAACGGGGGTCACTTGGGCGGTGGCGGTCACCGTCTCGCCGCAGACCGAGGGTTCGGGGTCGAAGGCCAGCGTGGTGGTGGTGTTCGCGAGGGTGACCTCCTGGGTGTCCGCACCCGTGGACGGGTCGTACTCTGCGTCGCCGGAGTAGTTGGCCTCCATCCAGTGGAGACCGACCTCCAGACCGCTAGTCGTGTACTGGGCCTGTCCGCTCACGTCGAGCGGCACCGTCACGACGGGCACGCTGTCGACGATGAATTCGACGCTGCCGGTCGGGGTGGGGCCGGCGACTTCCGGCTGGACGGTGGCGGTGAAGGTGACCGACTGGCCGAAGACGGACGGATCCGGTGCCGAGGTCACGGTGGTGGTCGAACTGGCCATGGTGTGGCTCCCTTTCGGATGACCCGCGGAAGCAGATGATTCTCTTCGCCCGTATGGCGCTTGGCGGAGCACGGAACGCACGAGAAAACACTGGTGGGACGTTCCGTTAAGAGCCCTTGTCCACGCGGAGTCGGGGCACATCACCTGCCGATATCAGCAGTAGGCCTTCCGGCTGAGGACTTGGGCTAGATGGGTGAACAAAACACCACTCGTTCGGCTCAGCGCACTCAGGCGCACGAGAGGCGATAAACCCGGATTATGCGGCGCCTTGATGCATTCTCGCGAGAGGAAAGGTTTCCCTTTCCGTCGTTTTCCGGGTGGATAGCTGGGCGGTGCCGGGGCGTACTCGCGCTCCCAGGACAGTCTGGCGGACTCACGGGCGGAAGAGAAAGGATTCCGCGCTGAGCGAACCGTGGTATTCCTCCGCGGTATTCGCAATTCCAGGGGTGCCACGGCATGCCGCAGCCCCTCGGTGCACCGGCCGTCCGGTACGCCGAGGGGCTGCTGGTGGGGCGTTACCCTTCCGGCGGTCCGCCGGGGTGGGGGCGGGGTGCCCACCGGGGCCCGCGCCGTGTCACCGGCGCGGTCGTGCGGTGCGGCGTACGGCCCGTTGTGTGTCCGTGGCGTCCCGGAGGACGTGCGTCCACGGGAGCCCGCCGCTTCCCGGTGCAGACAGCGGGCCTACTGGCGGACCGCCGTGATGGAACCGTGCCCGCCCGCCCTCCTGTTGGCGGCGTCGGCCTCTTGTCGCGTGGGGTACTGGCGCGTGACCCCGTTGGGGAGGACTAGTCGGTAGACGAACGTGGACCGGCTGGCGCGTCCGCAGTTGCATGCCATGGTCTTCCTCCTTCTGTTCGGCCGCTCCGGCGGCCGGTCAAGGGGAGGGCCGGGGGAGTTCCGGGGTAGGGCCGGGCCCCCGGCCCGTTCCCTTTACCCTTTATCCCCGGGCACCGCACGCCGACACTCGCCGCCATATAGTCATACTTATACGTGGCGGCGATGATCCGGATTATCCCAACGTGGCTGTCAATCAAGCCAGTTGGCGGCGAGGCCGGTGAGGTAGGAAAGAGTGAGCGCCGTGGCGCCCGCCTGGAACCACGTTTCCCCACCGGCCCAGTGGGCGAGCACGGTGACGGCGCCCGCGACCCAGATGCTGACGCACCATCCGCAGGTGACCAGATACGCCGGGTGGGAGTCTTCGCCGAAACGGTCGGCGATCCGGGAGCGAAACCCCGCGGCAAGGGCGTCCTTGGTGATGAATCGGGTGACGCGACAGACTATGCCGAGCGACAGGAGGAAGATCAGCGCACTCATGGAATTCATCGTAGGGTTTCCGCTCTCCTCCCCTCTCGCGTTTTCTCGAATCCGACGGGAGGTCGGGTCGGCCGGGAATGCGGGTAACCGCCTGAGTGCCGTGCGGAAGATTTCGAGTCGGGTGAGACGGTTGTGTCGCCATGTGGCCTCTGGTGTGGGTTTCCTGCGCTTGGCCGGATCGTTAATTCATGACGTCTGCGGCATTTCGGGAGGCCGAACCGCTCGGGGCGGTCGCCCGCGTACTTCGAGTTCGTGAACTGGCTCTCGCTGTACGGGTCGTCGTTCCCTCACAGCGGATCGCCGCCGGGAACGTGCTCGAAGGCGGCGCGAGCGGACACGGGGCGACGGAGCCCGCCGCGCGAGACCTGCCTTCCCCGGGGCCGCTTCACCCGGTGGACACCCGGTGTCCAGGGGCCGGTACGGGAATGGCAGTGGGGTTTGTCGGTCGGGCGTGCTTTGCTGGAGGCATGATCGATGAGTTCCTGGCCCATGGCCTGTCCGATGTGGAAGAGGCCGTCCGCAAGGCGGCGGCGATCGAGATCATGCCGAGATTCAGGCAGCTCGCCGAGCACGAGGTCGACGAGAAGAACGGCCCCCACGACCTGGTGACCGTGGCCGACCGCCAGGCCGAGGAGTACCTCACGGCCGCCCTGACCCTGCTGCTGCCCGGCTCCGCCGTGGTCGGCGAGGAGGCCGTGCACGCCGACCCCGGGGTGTACGCGGCGCTGCGCGCGGACGCCCCGGTGTGGATCGTCGACCCCGTCGACGGCACCCGCCAGTTCGTGAACGGCGACCCCGCCTTCTGCACCCTGGTCGCCCTGGCCCTGCGCGGGGAGATCCTCGCCTCCTGGACCTACGCCCCGGCGCTGGAGGAGCTGGCGACCGCCGTGCGCGGGCAGGGTGCGTACGTCAACGGCGAGCGGATCCACAGCGGTTCGCCGGAACCGGGCGCCGCGCTGCGGGTCGCCATCGCCCACCCGCTCTACACGAGTGACGAGAACAAGCGGACGCTGGCCCGGCTGGACGTACCCGGGGTCGCGGCCCGCCCCTGCGGCTCGGCGGGCCTGGAGTACCTGAAGGTGGCCCGCGGCGAGATGGACGGCCTGGCCTTCACCTGGCCCTCGGCCTGGGACCACGCGGCCGGGCTGCTGCTGGTCGCCGAGGCCGGCGGGACGCAGAGCACGGTCGACGGGGTCCCCTTCCGGGTGGACCGGGACAACGCGCTGCCGTTCGCGGTCGGGCGGGACGAGGCCACCACCGTACGCATCCGGGAGCTGCTCCGGGGCGCCTGACCGGGTCCGGTGCGGTCCGGCCGGGTCCGGACGGTCCGGGCGGCGGAATATCCTGGAGGCGCAGGCGCCGCCGGAGACGAAGGAGTCGCAAGTGCCGTCGATTCTCGATGTGGTCGTGGTGGGGGCGGGGCCGAACGGGCTGACCGCCGCCGTCGAACTGGCCCGGCGCGGCTTCTCGGTGGCCGTTTTCGAAGCCGCCGGCACGGTCGGCGGCGGGGCCCGGACCGAGGAGCTCACCCTTCCCGGCTTCCGGCACGACCCCTGCTCGGCGGTGCACCCGCTCGGGGCCGGCTCGCCGGTCTTCGCCACGATGCCGCTGAAGCGGTACGGGCTGGAGTGGCTGCACGCCCCGCTGCCCATGGCGCACCCCTTCGACGACGGCACGGCCGCGGTCCTGTCCCGCTCGGTCGCGGAGACGGCGGCGTCCCTCGGGCCGCGCGACGCGGGTGCCTACCGGCGTCTGGTCGGGCCGTTCCTCGGCAAATGGGACACCCTGGCCCGGGACTTCATGTCCCTGCCGAGCACCGCGCTGCCCCGGGACCCGCTCACGCTCGCCCGTTTCGGGCTCACCGGGCTGCCGCCCGCCACCTGGCTCCTGAGCCGCTTCCGCGACGAACGGGCACGGGCGCTGTTCGCGGGCCTCGTGGCCCACGTCATCGCACCGCTCGGCGGGATCGCCACCAGCGCGGTGGGCCTGGTCTTCGCGCTGGCCGCGCACGCGAACGGCTGGCCCATGCCGCGCGGCGGCTCGCAGTCCGTGTCCGACGCCCTCGCCGGGTACCTTCGCGACCTCGGCGGGACCATCCACACCGGCTTCGAGGTCAAGCGGCTCGACGACCTCCCGCCCGCCCGCGCCTACGTCTTCGACACCTCGCCGACCGCGCTGGCCCGCATCGCCCGCCTGGGGCGCGCGTACGACGGCTACCGGTACGGCGCCTCCGTGTTCAAGCTCGACTACGCGCTGGACGGACCGGTCCCGTGGACGGCCGAGGCGCCGCGCCGCGCCGGCACCGTCCAGATCGGTCCGCGCGCCCGTGACATCGACGCCGCCCTGCAGCTCGCCTCCGGCGGCCGGGCCCCGCGCACCCCCTTCCTCATCACCGCGCAGCCCAGCCTGGTCGACCCCGGCCGGGCGCCCGAGGGCAAGCACGTGTTCTGGGCGTACGGACATGTCCCCGCGGGCTGGGACGGCGATCTCACCGAGGCCGTCGAATCCCAACTGGAGCGCTTCGCCCCGGGCTTCCGCGACCTGGTGCTCGCCCGCGCCACGGCCGGCCCGCCCCAGCTCGCCGCCCGCAACCCCAACTACGTCGGCGGGGACATCGCCTGCGGGGCCGCCTCGGGCCTCCAGCTCCTGCTGCGCCCCAAGCTCTCCCTCACCCCGTACACGACGGCCCACCCGGCCGTCTTCCTCTGCTCCTCCGCCACCCCGCCGGGCCCGGGCGTGCACGGCATGTCCGGGCACAACGCCGCCAAGGCGGTCTGGCGGCACCTGCGAAAGGGCTCCTGATGGTCCGTATCACCCTGGTCCGCGGCGACATCACCGCGGAGAAGGCCGACGCCATCGTCAACGCGGCGAACTCCTCGCTGCTCGGCGGCGGCGGGGTCGACGGAGCCATCCACCGGCGCGGCGGGCCGGAGATCCTCGCGGCCTGCGAGGACCTGCGGCGCTCGCACTACGGCAAGGGGCTGGCGACGGGCCGGGCCGTCGCCACCACGGCCGGGCGGCTCGCCGCCGGGCACGTCATCCACACGGTGGGCCCGGTCTGGTCGCGCGAGGAGGACCGGTCGGCGCTGCTGGCCTCCTGCTACCGCGAGTCGCTGCGGATCGCCGACGAGCTGGGGGCCCGTACGGTCGCGTTCCCGGCCATCTCCACCGGCATCTACGGCTGGCCGATGGACGACGGGGCGCGGATCGCGGTGGAGACGGTGCGCGGCGCCCGCACCGAGGTGCAGGAGGTGCGGTTCGTGCTCTTCGGCGCGGCCGCCTACGAGGCCTTCGAGACGGCGGTGGCGGCCGCCGCCTGAGGTGGACCCCGCTCCGTCAGCGCGGCGGGCGCCCGGAGGCGCCCGGGGCGGGCCGCGGGTAGGTCCGGGACTGCTTGACGCTGCCGAACGCGAAGCTCGATTCGATCGAGGCGATCCCGGGGATGGCGTGGATCCGGTGGCGCACCAGGGATTCGTAGGCTTCCAGGTCCTCGATGACGACCCGGAGCAGGTAGTCGCTGCTGCCCGCCATCAGGTAGCAGTCCTGGATGTGCTCGATGACCGCGACGTGCTCCTCGAACAGCCGCACCGCCTCCGCCGTGTGGCGTTCCAGGCGGATCCGGACGAAGACGGTGACCGGGAGCCCGAAGGCGACCTGGTCGACCATGGCCGTGTAGCCGCGGATCAGGCCCGCCTCCTCCAGCCGCCGCACCCGGCGCAGGCAGGGCGACGGGGACAGCCGGACGCGGTCGGCGAGGTCCTGGTTGGACAGGCGCCCGTCGGCCTGCAATTCCCTGATGATCTGCAGATCCACTGCGTCCATGGTCGCTCCTTGGCAGAATCTGCCCCAAACGTATGTCCGAGAGGCAGAACTGGCAATCGGCTGCCCCGCCCCAGGCTCTAGCGTTGCCCGGGCACGGACCGGACCGGTCCGGGTCTCAGAGGCTGGAGCAATTCCTTGGTCGCGACGAACACCACCCGGGCGACCCTGCCTCCCGATGCGGCGGGCCCGCGGGCCGGACACCCCGGCCGGCGCGGGCTCTCCCCACAGGCCGAGGGCATGCTGGCCCTGCTGGTCACCGTGTCGATCTGGGCGGCCTTCGCGCTCAGCGCCCGGGCCCTGAGCGGTTCCTCCCTGCTGCCCGCCGACGCGGCCCTGCTGCGCTTCGGTGTCCCCCTCGTCGTCCTGTTCCCGGCCCTGTGGCGGCGCCGGCGCGCCATCGCCGCGGTGCGGCCGGGCCCCGCGGTGAAGATCGTCTGCGGCGCCGGGGTGCCGTTCTTCCTGGCCGCGATGCACGGCGGCGCGCTGACGTCCGCCGCCTTCGTCGGCTCCATCGTCCCCGGCATGGTCCCGCTGTTCGTCTCCGCGATCATGATCCGCCGGGGCCACGGTGCCCCCCGGGGCACGCAGGCCGCCGGGCTCGCCCTGATCGCGGCCGGCGTGGCCGCCCTCGTCTGGCGCTACGTCGTCCCCGTCGACACCGACGTACTCGCCGGCGCCGGCACGCTCCTGGTGGCCAGCGGCCTCTGGGCCCTCTACACCGTGGGCCTGCGCGAGGTCGACCTCGACCCGATCGGGTCGATCGGACTGCTGTGCCTGCCCTCCTTCGCCGTGATCGGGGTCCTGGTGCTGACCGGGGTGCTCCCCACCGGCATCGCGCACGCGGCGGGCAGCGACATCGCGCTGTTCCTCGTCGTGCAGGGGCTGGGGGTCGGCCTGTGCGCGGGCCTGCTGTACGCCTTCGCCATCCGCCGCCTCGGCGCCGAGCGCAGCGCCGTCGTCGGCAGCCTGAGCCCCGTCGCCGTCGTCCTGCTCGCCATCCCGCTGCTCGGCGAGACGCCGACCCTCGCCGTACTCGTCGGCGTACCCCTCATCACCGCCGGCGTCGTCCTCGCCAACCGCCGCCCACGACCCAAGGTTCCCGCAGATGCTTGAGCTCCTCCCCACGCCGCCCACCGACCCGCTGTGGGACCTGACCTACGAGTTCGGCAGTGACGAGCGGTCCGAACGCCTCAACCTGGTCCTCGGTGTCTACCGGGACCAGACGGGCACCACACCCGTCATGACCGCCGTGCGCGAGGCCGAGATGCGCCTGGCGGAGCGCTCCGAGTCCAAGGAGTACCGCGGGCTCTCCGGCAACGCGGCCTTCAACCGCTCCCTGCTGGGGCTGGTCCTGGGCCCGGCCGGGCCGACCGACCGGGCCGCGGCCGTCCAGACCGTCGCGGGCTCCGGCGCGCTGCGGCTGCTGGCCGACCTGATCTGCCGGACCCGCCCGGGCACCACGGTATGGATCAGCGATCCGGCCTACGTCAACCACCGGCCCATCCTGGAGGCCGCCGGGCTGCGCGTGCGCACGTACGGCTGGCGCGACGCCGAGGGCGGCTTCGGCACGGCCGGTGTGCTGCGGGAACTGCAGGAAGCGCAGCGGGACGACGTGGTCCTGCTCCAGGGCTGCTGCCACAACCCCACGGGCGTGGACCCGCTGCTGGACGACTGGGAGGCGCTCGCCGAGTCGGCCGCCCGCAGGGGCTGGGTGCCCTTCGTCGACCTCGCCTACCACGGGCTCGGCGACGGCCTGGAGGCCGACCTGCTGCCCACGCGGATGCTGGCGGCGCGGGTGCCGGAAATGCTGATCGCGGTCAGCTGCTCGAAGAACTTCGGCCTCTACAGCGACCGCGTCGGCTGCGCCATCGTGCTCGGCGCCTCGGGCCAGGCCGTCCGGCACGCCGAGACCGCCCTGCAGAACGCCGCCCGGACGCTCTACTCGATGCCGCCCGAGCACGGCGCGGCGGTGGTGACCACGATCCTGGAGGACGACGGCCTGCGGGCCGCCTGGCGGGCGGAACTGGAGGTCATGCGCGGCCGGATCATGGACAACCGGGCCGATCTGATCGCCCACCTGAGCGCGCTCGGCTGCGCGGAGCAGGCGCGCTCGCTCGCCCGGCAGAAGGGCATGTTCTCGATGCTGCCGCTGTCCGCGCAGCAGATGCTCCGGCTGCGCAGGCAGTACGCCGTCTACGGCACGACCTCGGGGCGGATCAACATCGCGGGCATCCCGGCGCACCGGATCCCCTGCCTCGCCCGGGGCATCGCCGGCGTCCTCGGCACGGCCGAAGCGCCCCGCTCGATCCCGACGCTCCCGCGGCAGCAGCAGTCCGGACCGGCCGCCGCCGTTCAGGCGTAGGAGAGTTCTTGGGAGACATGACAGTCCCCGGCAGTCCGTCGATTCCATGAGCCATCCGCCGTCGCCGATGGCTCCCCTGGTCGACAAGTGCTGCCGGGGGCCTGGCCAGAGCCTGGACAAGGGTCACGCGGGCCTGAGGACGTCTCCAGAGGGAGGTGCGGCACTTTCCGGTTATCCGGTGTATTGATGAGTTTCCTCCCAATTTGCACCTAGTCAAGGCTTTGTTCGGACGTAGTCTGTAAAGAAATCCGCGTCGCGCCCGCCACGAGCCCGACGGAAGGTGCTGCCATGACCACATGGCCGGTTTCACGAGCCGCCCGAGGGCCCGGCGCCACGGTCTGGGCGCCCGAAACGGTCACCGCGGACCCGTACAACGCCCAGACCCCCTCGGCCGCGCTGGCCGAGCCGGTCACCCCCGTCGGGGCCTTCTTCGTACGCGACCACTTCGGCATCCCGCGGACCCCGCCCGGCCGCTGGCGGCTGCGCATCGGCGGCGCCGCCCCCTTCGCCATCGGCTACGAAGAGCTGCTCGCGATGGACCACCGGGAACTCGACGTCGTGGTGGAGTGCGCGGGCAACGGCCGCAGCCTGATGACACCCCGCCCGCCCGGCCTGCCCTGGGGCCAGCAGGCGGTGGGCTGCGCCCACTTCGCCGGCGTGCCCTTCCGCCTCCTCGCCGAGCGGGCCCTGATCGGACCGCCGGCCGTGGAGGTCGTCTTCACCGGCGCCGACTCCGGCCCGGTGCGCGGCCGCCGGGCGGCCTTCGAGCGCAGCCTCCCGCTCGCCGTGGCCCTCCACCCGGACACCCTCCTCGTCACCCGCATGAACGGAGAGCCGCTCGCCCCCGAGCACGGGGCCCCGGTCCGCCTGGTGGTCCCCGGCCGCTACGCGGTCGCCGACGTGAAGTGGCTGGTCGGGGCCCGGGCCGTGACCCGCCCGTTCGCCGGTGTCTTCCAGAGCGAGGAATACCTCTACGTGGCCGCCCGCGGCACCCCCGAGGGCCCGGTGACGAGCGTGCGGGTCAAGTCGCTCATCACCGAGCCCGAACCGGACACGGCCGTGCGCCGGGGCCACGAGACCCTCGTCCGCGGCCGCGCCTGGTCGGGCGGCGGGGTGCCGCTGCGGAGCGTCGAGGTGCGCGCCGAGTACGAGGACGACGACCGCCACCGCGAGCGCGGCTGGCACGAGGCCCTCCTCGAAGCGCCCGCCGGCCCCTACGGCTGGAGCAGCTGGTCGTACCGGTGGACGCCGCGGCGGCCGGGACCGTACCGGCTGGTCTCCCGTGCCACCGACGCCCACGGCGACACGCAGCCGCCGCAGGCCCCGTGGAACGCCCGCGGCTACGGCTGCAACCCCGTGGCCGCCGTCGAGGTGGTGGTCGTATGAGCGAGGCGGGTGAGGCACGCGCACCAGGCGACGCGGCCGGTCCCGGTGCTGCCGCACCCCGGTACGCGCCCCGGCCGGGATCGGCCGACACAGAGCCCCACGCCCACCCCTCGGATAGGGTGAATCGGTAGGAATCAGGCCCCGGGGTGAGGTCGGTGCGTTGGACACTTACCAGGCGACGAGCGAGGTGCCGGACCCGCCGGCTGCGGCTGTCGGGTACGCGGGCGTACTCAACGAGCTGCTGCCGATCGCCCTCTGGCGGGAGGACGCCGACGGGCGCATCGTGGAGTGGTCGCTGGCCGCCCAGGACCTGCTCGGGCACCGCCCCGAGGACATCATCGGCCTCCCCGGCAGCGCCGTGCTCGTCCCCGAGGCCAATCACGAGCTCGCCGACCAGCTGACCCGGCGCGTCCAGTCCGGCGAGACCGTCGTCGGCACCCTGCCCGTGCGCCACCGCGACGGTCACCGCGTCCCGATGGAGATGTGGATCGTCCCCGCCGCCGACCCGCAGGGCCGGACGGGGGCCATGCTCATCGCCGTGGAGACCTCCGAGGTGCTCCACATGCGGGACTCCCTCGCCGCGCTCCAGAGCCTGTTCACCCAGTCACCCATAGGTCTCGCCACCCTCGGCACCGACCTGCGGTTCCTGCGCGTCAACGACGCCCTGGCCCGGATGAACGGCGTCTCCGCCGCCGAGCACCTCGGCAGGCGGCTCACCGAGGTGGTCCCCGGGGTCAACGCCGCCGCGCTGGAGGCGACGATGCAGCAGGTCCTCGACCGGGGCACCGCCGTCGTCGACGTCCGCCGCACCGGGCGGACCCCCGCCGACCCGGAGAACGACCGGACCTGGTCCTGCTCGTACGCCCCGCTGCTGGACGGCTCCGGCCGGGCCCTCGGCGTGATCGCCTCGCTCATCGACATCACCGAGGGCCAGCGGGCCCAGGCCGACGCCGAACGGGCCCGGCACCGGTTCGCCCTGCTCGCCGAGGCGGGCACCCGCATCGGTACCACCCTGGACCTCCACCAGACCGCCCAGGAGATCGTGGACGTGCTGGTGCCGCAGCTCGCGGACTCGGCCGACGTACAGCTGCTCGAAGCGGTCCTGCTCCCCGACGAGGGCCCGGTCCACGCAGCCTCCACACGCGGTGTCCTGCGCCGGCTGGCCGCCCACTTCCCCGACCCGACCGCCCCCACCGCGAAACTCGCCCCCGGCCAGACCTTCCAGATCCCCATGGGCACCACCTACGAGCAGGTCATCGCCGAGGGACGGCCCATGAACCTCTACCTCGCCGACATCCCGGCACTGATCACCTCCCCGCGCGCCGAGGCCCTGCGCACCTACCTCGCCACCCTGGGCTCGGCCCGCCTGGTCCCGCTGGTCGCCCGCGGCACCGTGCTCGGCGCCGTCGCCGTGACCCGTACGCGCGAGCGGGAACCCTTCGACGAGCAGGACTGCATCGTCGTCGACGAGCTGGTCGCCCGCGCGGCCCTCAACATCGACAACGCCCGGATGTACACCCTCCAGCGCCAGGCGGCCCTGACCCTCCAGCGCAGCCTCACCAACAGCGCGCTGCCCGAGGTCCCGGGCCTCGAACTCACCGGGCGCTACCTGCCCGCCAGCGACCACGACGTCGGCGGGGACTGGTACGACGTCATCCCGCTGCCCGGCGGCCGGACCGGGCTGGTCATCGGGGACGTCATGGGCCACGGCGTCCACGCCGCCGCCGTCATGGGGCAGTTGCGGACGGCCGTACGCACCCTCGCCCGCCACGACGTGCCCCCGGCCCAGCTGCTCCGCTCGCTCGACGCCGTCGTGGCCGACCTGGGCGAGGACGAGATGGCCACCTGTGTGTACGCCGTCCACGACGCGGCGTCCGGCGGCTGCGTGATCGCCCGGGCCGGCCACCCGCCGCCCGCCGTGGTCACCCCCGACGGGGCCATCACCTTCCTCGACGGCCCGCCCGGGACCCCGCTGGGCACGGGCGGGCAGGACTTCCGCACCGAGGAGGTACGGCTGCCGCCGGGGAGCCTGCTCGTGCTCTACACCGACGGCCTCATCGAGGCCCGGGACCGGGACCTCGACCAGGGCATGGCCCAGCTGGCGGGGGCCCTGCAGCGGGTGGAGCAGCCCCTGGAGGAGCTGTGCGAGGGGATCCTGCGGCTGCTGCTGCCGTACGCACAGCAGGACGACGTCGCGGTGCTGCTGGCCCGCACCCGGCCGGTGTGACCCCGACCCCGGTCGGCGGGCGGCTCACCAGGCCAGGTCCTCCAGCGCGTCCAGGTCCAGCGGGTCCGCCGCCCGCGCCTCCGGGCCCCCGGTCAGCGGCAGCTCGGCCCAGATGACCTTGCCGCGCTCGGTGTAACGGGTGCCCCACCGGTCGGCGTACTGGGCGACGAGGAACAGCCCGCGCCCGCCCTCGTCGGTGGTCGCCGCGTACCGCAGGTGCGGTGAGGTGCTGCTGCCGTCGGAGACCTCGCAGACGAGGCTGCGGTCGCGCAGCAGCCGCACCCGCACGGGCGCGCTCCCGTACCGGATGGCGTTGGTGATCAGCTCGCTGAGGATCAGCTCGGCGGAGAAGGAGATCTCCTCCAGCCCCCACGCCGCGAGCTGCGCCGCGCCCGCGTTGCGCACGCGCGAGACGGCCGAGGCCTCGCCCGGCACCTCCCACTCGGCGATCCGGTCGGCCTCCAGCCGCCGGGTATCGGCGACCAGCAGGGCGATGTCGTCGCTCGGCACCGGGAACAGCATCGCGGCGAGCACGTCCGAGCAGGCCTGGTCGGGGCTGCGGCCGGGCCGCGCCAGCGACTCGCCCAGCAGCTGCAGTCCGGCGTCGAAGTCCCGGTCGCGGTCCTCCACCAGGCCGTCGGTGAACAGCACCAGCCGGCTCCCCTCGGGGAGCGTGAACTCGGCGGCCTCGAAGGGCATGCCTCCGACGCCCAGCGGCAGCCCGGCCGGCAGCTCGGGGAACTCGACGTCTCCTCCGGGGCGGACCAGCGCGGGCCCGGGATGGCCGGCGCTGGCCATCAGGCACCGCCCGGAGACCGGGTCGTAGACCGCGTAGAGGCAGGTGGCACCGGTGACCCCGGCGGGCTCGGCGGCCCCGTCCGCGGCGTCCTCGGCACCGCCCTCCCCGTCCCCGTCCGCGAGCCCGCTCCCGGTGTCGTTCTGGTCGATCCGGTCGATCAGCTCGTCCAGGTGCCCGAGCAGCTCGTCGGGGGGCAGGTCCAGGGTGGAGAAATTGTGCACCGCGGTCCGCAGCCGGCCCATGGTGGCCGCGGCGTGCACCCCGTGCCCCACGACATCGCCGACGACCAGCGCCACCCGGCCTCCCGGCAGCGGGATCACGTCGAACCAGTCCCCGCCCACCCCCGCCTTCGCGGGCAGATAGCGGAAAGCCACGTCCACGGCGTTCTGGGCGGGCAGCACCCGGGGCAGGAGGCTGCGCTGGAGCGCCACGGCCACCGCGTGCTCGCGGGTGAAGCGGCGGGCGTTGTCGATGGAGACGGCCGCGCGCGCACCCAGCTCGGCCGCGAAGGACCGGTCCTCCTCGTCGAAGGCCTCCGGGGTGTCGGCCCGCCAGAAGTTGGCCATGCCCAGGACCACGCCCCGGGCCCGGAGCGGTACGGAGATCAGCGAGTGCAGCCCGTAGTCGAGCGCCACCCGGGTGCCGTGGGAGTCCTGGGCCCGCCAGCCCATGGCCGCGTTCAGGTCGGCCGCGAGCACCGCGTGCCCGGCGTCCAGGGCGGCCGCCATCGGGGCCGTCGGAACGACGAACCGGATGATGTCGCCCACCGGCTGGAGCGGCGAGTCGGCACGCACGCCGGTGATGGCGGCCCGGCGCATCTCGGTGTAGACACCGGTGACCAGCGAGGGCTCGTCACCGTGTAGCACCGGCTCCAGCAGCTCCACCGTGACGAAGTCCGCGAACCGGGGGACGGCGACCTCCGACAGCTCCTCGGCCGTCCGCACCACGTCCAGGGTGGTACCGATCCGCACACCGGCGTCGTAGAGCAGCTGCAGCCGGCCACGGGCCACCTCGGCCCGGCCGGAGAGCGCGGCGAGCTCGGTGGAATCGCGCAGGGTCACGACGCTTCCCGTGGACATGCCCTTGTACTGCGCGGTGGGCCGGACGTTGACGGCGAGCAGCCGGTCGCCCGCCAGGTGCACGTGGTCCGTCACGACCCGGCCGGAGGCGAGCAGTTCGGCGGTGCGCGGGTCGAGGCCGAGGTCGGTGACGTGCCGGTTCTCGTGGTCGGGCGGCAGGCCGAGCAGCCGGCGGGCCTCGTCGTTGGCCAGGACGAGCCGCTGGTCGGCGTCGATGATGACCACGCCCTCGCGGACGGCGTGCAGGACGGCCTCGTGGTGTTCGTTGATCCGGCTCATCTCGGCGGCGCCCAGGCCCCGGGTCTGGCGCCGCAGCCGGCCGCTGACCAGGGCGGCGCCACCGGTGCCGAGCAGCAGGGCGCCGGCGGCCGCACCGAGCAGGAGCGGGAGCTGGCCCTCGACGACCTGGGAGACGTTCTCGATGTCTATGCCGGTGCCGACCAGGCCGATGACGACGCCGTCGGTGTTCCGTATCGGGACGATGGCCCGGACGGCGTCGCTGGGCTCGCCCCGGAAGGTCTCCGTGAAGGCATGCCCGGCGAGGGCGCGACTGAGGTCTCCGGTGGCCCGCCGGCCGATCAGCTCGGGCCGCGGGTCGGTGTAGCGGATCCCGTCGGTGTTCATGACGGCGATGAAGTCGACGCCCGAGCCCCGGCGGGCGGCCTCGGCCAGCGGCTGGAGCAGGGCGGTCGGATCCGTCGAGAGCAGCGCCGACGCGATACCGGGGGCGTGCGCGAAGGACTCGGCCGCCGCGAGCGAGCGGTGACGGGCGTCGCGCTCGCTGTCGTACCGGGCCTGGAAGACCAGGGCCGCCGCGGCGGCGGCGATCAGCAGGAGCACGATCATCGCCTGGAGGGCGAAGACCTGACCGGCGACGCTGTGTGCCCACCGGGACAGGCGCGCGAACAGCCGCGAGCCCCACCCGGTCGGCTGGCGACCAAAACGTCCGGTCATGAGCCCTTTCTAACACTGTCCGGGGGGTTTGGTGCGGCTGCCGGTACGGAGGAGGCCGCACGGTACGCCCGGGGGCCGAGCCCGACGTGCGCGGTGAAGTGCTGGCGGAAGGTGACCTCGCTGGCGAAACCGGCTCGCCGGGCCACCTCCGGCACCGGGTGGTCGGTGCGCTCCAGCAGCTTGCGGGCCGCGTCCAGCCGGTGGCCCAGGAGCCACCGGTGCGGGGTGGTGCCGGTGGCGGCGGCGAAGTGCCGGGCGAAGGAACGCGGGGACATCCCGGCCCAGCCGGCCATGGTCGCCACGGACAGGGGCTCGTGCAGCGAACGCAGGGCGCGCGCCCGTACGGCGGCCAGCGCCTCGGCGGTCCGGTCCGCGGCCGGGACGGGCCGGTCCAGGTACTGGGCGTGGTCCCCGGTGCGGAAGGGGCCCGTCACCATGGAGCGGGCGATGGCGGCGGCGGCCTCGGCGCCGTGCGCCTCCCGGACCAGGTGCAGACACAGGTCGATCCCGGAGGCCACCCCGGCGGAGGTCCACAGCCCGCCGTCCTCGACGTAGAGCGGGGCGTCCTCGACCACGATCCCCGGGTAGCGGGCGGCGAGCTGCGGGGCCAGCCACCAGTGGGTGACCGCCCGGCGGCCCTCCAGCAGACCGGCCTCCGCCAGGATGAACGCCCCGGCGCACAGGGCGGCGACCGGCACGCCCCGGCCGTGCGCCTCACGCAGGGCGGCGAGGACCGGCGCGGGCGTCGGATCGGCCGGCTCGGCCAGCGCCGGTACGACGACCAGGTCCGCGGTGGCCAGCCAGTCCAGCCCCCGGTCGGGGGACAGGGTCAGCCCGCCGGGCAGCGGGATCGGACCGGGCTCCAGGGCGCACCGGCGCAGCTCGAAGCCCGGCACCCCGGCGTGGCTGCGGTCGGGGCCCCAGACCTCGGTGATGACGGCGAGGTCGAAGCTGCGGATACCGGGCTGGACGACGATCGCGACACGGCGCATCCGGCCAGTCTGCCAGGGGGCCGGAACTGCCAGTCTGGCAGGATCCCATCGATACGGGGCCTCGCGGGCGCTGTCGGGCCCGCGGCCCGGCGGACAGCATGGAGCCATGACAACGACCGCGATCGAGATCGCCCCCGACAGTGCCCTGCTGGTCATCGACGTGCAGAAGGGCTTCGACGAGGAGTCCTTCTGGGGGCCCCGCAACAACCCGGCGGCCGAGGACAACATCGCGGCCCTGATGGACGCCTGGCAGGCGGCCGGCCGCCCGGTGGTCCTGGTCCGGCACGCGTCCGTGCAGCCCGGCTCCGTCCTCGCCGCCGACCACCCCGGCCACGCCTTCAAGGACCTGGTCGAGAAGCGGAGCCAGGGAGCCCTGGTGATCACCAAGACCGTGAACTCGGCCTTCTACGGCACCCCGGACCTGGACGACTGGCTGAAGGCTCAGGGGATCGGCCAGCTGGTGCTGGTGGGCATCCAGACCAACATGTGCGTCGAGACCACCGCCCGGATGGCAGGGAACCTGGGCTACGACGTGCTCGTCCCGCTCGACGCCACGCACACCTTCGACCTCGCCGGGCCGGGGGATCTCGCCCTGACGGCGGACGAGCTCGCCACCGCCACCGCGGTGAGCCTGCACGGCGGCGGCTTCGCCCGCGTGGTCACCACGGCCGACCTCCTCGCGGCGTAGCCGCCTGGCCGCCACCGGTCTCGCCGGGCCTCCTCCAGCCCTGCCGGGCCCACATCCAGCGAGGCTGAAAAGGCGAGGCCGAAAAAGGGGGGGCCCGGACCCCGGCGAGGGAGTCCGGGCCCCCAGGAGCCAGGAGCCGGGTCAGAGGATGTCGGCGGCGATGTCGGCGGCGACCTGCTCCAGCAGGGGACCCGCGTTCGGGATGGACTTGGCCGGGTCGGGCTCCAGGTCCGTGAGCGGGTACGCCTTGCGGATCCCGGCCCCCTCCAGGGCCTCCTGGGTCAGCAGCAGCCGGCCGCAGACCGCCACCACGGGCTTGCCCGCCGCGCGCGCCGCGGCCGCGACACCCGCCGGGGCCTTGCCGTGCAGGGTCTGCTCGTCCAGGGAGCCCTCACCGGTGATGACCAGCGTGGCCCGCTCCAGCGCGGGGGCGAAGCCCAGCACCTCCAGCATCAGCTCGATGCCGGGACGGAACGTCGCGCCGAGCAGCAGGGCCCCGTAGCCGATGCCGCCCGCGCCACCGGCACCCGGGAGCACCGCGCACTCGGCGGCCTTCGCGCCGATCGACTTCTCCAGCACCACCGCGAAGTGCGCCAGCGCCGCGTCGAGCGTCGCCACGTCCTCGGGCGACGCCCCCTTCTGCGGGCCGTAGACCGCGGCGCAGCCCTTCGGGCCGGTCAGCGGGTTGTCCACGTCGCTCGCGAGGACGAACTCCACCTCCGCGAAGCGCGGGTCGACACCGGACAGGTCGGCCGAGGCCAGCTCCGCCAGCGCGCCGCCGCCCGGACCCACCGGTTCGCCGTTCGCATCCAGGAACACCGCGCCCAGGGCGGCCAGCATGCCGGCGCCGCCGTCGGTGGTGGCACTGCCGCCCACGCCGAAGACGATCGAGCGCGCGCCCGCGTCCAGCGCGGCCTTGAGCAGCTGGCCCGAGCCGTACGTGGTCGCCGTCAGCGCGGCGAAGGTGCCCGCGGGCAGCAGCTGCAGCCCGGAGGCCTCCGCCATCTCGACCACCGCGGTGCCCTCGCGCAGCGCGAAGGCGGCCGTGACCTGGTCGCCGAGGGGTCCGGTGACCCGTACCTCCCGGCGTTCGAAGCCCGCTGCCACGGCTGCCGCGACCGTTCCGTCGCCGCCGTCCGCGACGGGGAGGGTCTCGATCTCCACGTCCGGTACGGCCCTGCGCAGGCCGGCCGTGACCCGCTCCGCGACCTGCACGGCCGTGAGTGAACCCTTGAATTTGTCCGCGGCGATGAGCACGCGCGCGGCCTCAGTTACTGCTCCGTCCGTCACCTTGCTATTCCCTTGCTATCGAACAGTGCAGTCGCGCCGCCACGAGCTTATCCGGAGGATCCTCCTATGCCCATGAGTGGCCTGGGCCACACCCGGCGCGCCATGCCCCTAAATGGGGATATACGCCTGCATAGTGTGGCCGGATGAGCGCGGAATCACTGGAACGGCCACGTCCGGACCCCCGGGAGGGGGATCCGGCGGCCCGGCGGCCGGCGCGCCCGACCACGGCGTCGTCACCGTGGGTGTGATCGCCGTGGTGGCCGTCGTCGCCTGGGCGGCCCTGGCCGGGGACTCCTCGGACCCCGGCGCCGGACCCGCCCGCCACCACCCCCTGCACGGGATGCGGGACGCGGTCCGGGCCATGGTCGGCGACGCCCTCGCCGAACAGGGGGCGGCCCGCCATCCACGGCTGCGGCGCGTGGCCGGGTCCAGGGGACGGGAGCACGAGGACGGCGAAGGCCCGGGGTCCCCGGAGGCGTGACGCCTCGGGGCCCCGGGCCTCGAACCGGCGGGTCCTGCGGGCCCGTCAGGACAGCTCGTACACCGCCATCCGGCCGTTGTCGTAGACCTTCTTGGCGAGTTCGGCCAGGAGCGGCGATTCGGCGCCCGACGGGCGGTGCGCCACCACGTAGCGGACGTGGTGCCGGTCGTGGAGCCGGCCCAGGATCGCGGCCGTCGGCCGGTAGACGGCGTCCTCGTTGAGCCGGAACAGCTCCTGGTCCCAGAAGGGGCCGCCGTAGGCGGCCGAGCCGCCCGACAGCGCCATGGCCCGCGGCGCGTACGCCCAGCCCTCGATCAGCACCGACCGCTCCGAGTACGCGCTGAGCCACTGCGAGCGGACGTTGTCGCACGGCGCCCCGGCGGGCAGCGGGCCCTCCAGCTCCCAGCAGTGGCTGTTGGTCGCCAGCACGTCCGACGGCTCGCTGTGGGCACGGATCCAGCGCGCCGCCTGCACCTGCGAGCCGGGCATGACCCAGGAGTACGACCACAGGGATTCCCGGGACTGCAGGACGTCGTGGAAGAGCCCCGGGGTGCCGGCCGTGAGGGCGGCGGTCAGCAGGACGATCGCGCCGCGGCCGCGCAGCGCGGGCCACACCCGGCCGCCGAGCCGCCACAGGACCGCGCCGACCAGGGCGGCCAGGGCCAGCGCGGCGGCCAGGGCGAGCGCGGGCAGCAGCACGGAGTAGGGGGTGGCCGCGCCCCGCTCGTCCCCGGCGAGCCGCAGCACGTAGGCCCACCAGCGGCCGGAGTAGCGGTAGATCCCGAAGGTGAGCAGCGCGGAGAAGGCGATCACGCCGAAGGCGAGCGCGGCCTTGCCCCGCGCGCCGAGCGCGGCGCGTTCGAAGGTCTCGCAGAAGCCCCAGGCCGAGAGCACGGCCCCGAAGGGCAGCGCGGCGAGGGTGAAGTAGCTGGCGTTGTAGCCGTTGACGGCCAGGTAGGCACACGGTCCCGCCACGGAGGCGCCGAGCAGGAACCACTGGACGGGTTCCAGCCGGAAGCGCCGCTTCGAGATCAGCGGGATCATGCCGAGCAGCTTCAGCTGGTGGTTGAGCACGAAGGCGGCCAGGGTGCCCACGACCACGAGGGCCTGGAACGCCGGTGAGCGCAGTTGACCCGGATCGGCCCAGTAGTTGCGCACGTTGCCGAACGGGATGATCTCCAGTCCGTAGCTCTCGAAGTTGAAGATGACGGCCGTCGCGAAGAGCTGGGCACCGCCGAGGACCGCGCCCAGCCCGACCACGTGCCACGGGATGCGCCGGGTGGTGATCAGCAGGACGAGGCCGGTCAGGGCCAGGCCGGCCAGGGTGACGGGCAGGGTGCTCGCCTTGGCCGCGGTGGAGGCCAGGGCGAACAGCGCGACGAGGACGTACACCCCGCGGCCGAAGAGCGGGGCCCGGTCGACCCCCTCGCCGTCCGTGGCTGCCTCGCCGTCCTTGCGGCTCCGGCGCAGCGCGTCGCCGACGACCCCCATCAGCGCGATCAGCAGCGGCTGGCTGTACGTCTGGGAGAGGCTCGACCAGGACATCAGCCGCACGGCGGGGGCGCCGAAGGTCCAGGTGGGGACGGGGTTGGGGTAGGTGGCGGTGAACTCGGCGACCGCGAAGACCAGCAGCGCGGCGAGCGGCCCCGCCCAGGCCCGCCCGATGAGCCGGCGGGCCACCACGGCGGTGATCACCATGCCGAGAGCCGCCAGCGCGGGGACCATGAGCCTGGACTCGATCACCGCGAGGTCGAGTTGACCGACCATGTCGGTCATCGCCATGTGGGCGAAGGTGAACCAGTGGTAGTACAGGGGCTCGCCGGCAGCCTGGGGAAGGGTCAGCGGGACGTTCTGCTTCGCGTTCGCGGCGAGCGACAGCATGTACGGCATGTCGCCGAACAGCCTGCTGTCCTCCTTGTCCGGGAGCACCGGGTAGAGGGACAGGAAGACCTGGTGGAAGTAGACGCTGCTGAGCATCACCGTCCCGGAGACCGACCAGGACCAGCCCGGCGAGGGGCTGGTGTACCCGCGCGGACGCCAGTGCCGGCGGAGCTTCGGTACGGCCGCGAAGGGGACCACCACGGCGAGCGGCCACGCGAGGGCGAGCCCCTGGGCGCCGGCCCCGACGAGGACCGCCCAGGCGGCCAGTTCCAGGACGAGGCCGGTGACCGCACCGAAGGCGAGGTCCTCGACCAGCGAGTGCGGCCGCCGGCGCAGGGCCCGGAAGACCAGCGTGCCGGGGAGCATGACGCCCCAGAGCACGTAGAAGGTGTACCGGGCGATGTCGCTGACCGGGGTGTCCGAGGCCAGCAGCAGGGAGACCAGGAGAAGGTACGCGGCGGCCGCCGGCAGGAAACGCCAGAACGCGTGCGGTCCGGGCCGGTCGGTCGTGCGGGACGGGGACGAGCCGCTCAGCGGCCGCGCTCCGAGGTCGGTCCGCTCGGGCGTGGCGCTGCCAGTTGTGCCCATATGTCTTGTTCTTCCCTACCTGCTATGCGTCGGCCGCCCCGGACGGGGGCGGCCGGGAGCGCCCCGGACCGGGGCGCCAGGGATCAGGCCGCGTACTCGGAGACCCGCTGGTCGCGGTCGGCGGCCGCGGCGTCCTCGGCGGAGTCGTAGCCGACGAAGTAGGCGGGCCGGGCCTGGACGGCCGAGTAGATCCGGCCTATGTACTCGCCGAGCAGGCCCACACAGATGAGCTGGACACCGCCGATGAAGAGCATGCCGATGAACAGCGACGACCAGCCGGGCACGGTCGAGCCGAACGCGTACTGGAGCGTCGTGTAGATCGCCAGGCAGAAGCAGACGAGGAAGCTCAGCAGGCCGAGCCAGGTGGCGAGCCGCAGCGGGCTGGCCGAGAAGTTCGTGATGCTGTCGAGGGCCAGGCGGACCATCTTGGACAGCGGGTAATGGGTGCTGCCGGCGACCCGCTCCTCGCGGACGTAGACGACCTCGCCGCTGCTGAAGCCGAGCCACGGCACGAGCAGCCGGTAGACCGGCTGGTGCTCGGGCAGGGACTTGAGCGCGTCGACGGCGGCCCGGCTGAGCAGGCGGAAGTCGCCGGCCTGGTTGGGCATGTTCTTGCCGACGAGCTTGCGCATCAGCCAGTAGTAGACGCCGGCCGTACGCCGCTTGAAGAAGGTGTCGGTGCCGCGGTCGCCGCGGACGCCGTAGACGATGTCCAGGTTCTTCTCGCGGGCCAGCTCGTACATCTCGACGATCTTCTCCGGCGGGTCCTGGAGGTCGGCGTCGATGCTCACGACGTACTCGCCGTAGGCCCGGTGGATGCCCGCGGTCAGCGCGGCCTGGTGCCCGGAGTTGCGGGCGAAGCGCACGATGCGCAGCTCGGGCCACTCCTGGCGGATCTTCTGCATGATCATCGGAGTGGCGTCGGTGCTGCCGTCGTCGATGCCGACCACCTCGTAGCTGATCCCCATGCCGTCCAGGATCGGGCGCAGGCGTGCCACGGTCAGGGGCAGGGCCTCCTGCTCGTTGTAGATCGGGATCACGACGGACAGCACGGGTGCCGACCGGTCGGCTGCGTCGCGTGCCGGGGCTGCTGCGTTCTGCATGGAGGGGCTTGTCTTCAATCTCCGAGTGCGGAAGACCGCCGGCGGGTGCCTGACGATCTGACCTGCCGAGAGCAGGACGTCGGCAGTGGACCACCAGGCCGACAATGCGGAGGCGCACCAGCTACCGGAGCCCTTGGTGCCACAGGGCAGAAGTGAGTGACCCGGGCGAGCGGCAACAATATCATCAGGTAAAGCAATCATCGTGTGACCATCTCCGGTCCCGAGTGGACCGAACACCCCGCACCGCCCGGCTCCGACGCCTCGGTAGGGTTGCGGAGTGACCACCGCAGATGACTACGCCACGTACATCGCGAGCCTGCCCCGGGTGCTGGCCGGCGCGGCCGCCCTCTACCGGGACGCCGAGGGCCGGGTCCTGCTCGTCGAGCCCAACTACCGCGAGGGCTGGGCCCTGCCGGGCGGCACCATCGAGTCGGACCAGGACGAGTCGCCGCGCACCGCGGCCCGGCGCGAGAGTGCCGAGGAGATCGGCCTCGACCTCCCCCTCGGCCGTCTTCTCGCCGTCGACTGGGTGCTGGGCCCCGGCCGCCCGCCGCTGGTCGCCTACGTCTACGACGGCGGCGTACTCGACGAGACCCAGCTCGCCTCCGTCACGCTGCAGGAGGCGGAGCTGATCTCCTGGCGGCTGGTCGAACCCGCCGAACTCACCGCCTACCTGCCCGAATCGCTCGCACTGCGCACCCAAGAGGCGTACCGGATCGTGCAGTCGGGCGAGGGCACCGTGGAGCTGGAGAACGGACGGCGCCCGGTCACCTCGTGACAGGACGCGCCGTAACACCGGACTTACCCCGACCAGGACAGAATCAGCAGATGATCACGATGTACGCCTGGCCCAGCACCGCCGACGGGCCCGACGCCCTTCCCATGGTGCACTTCACCACCGACCAGCAGGCCGGTGGTGAAGTCACTCCGGAGGGGACCCCGGTCTGGCTCTTCGACACCGCGATACGCGAGGGCGGCTGGGCGCTGTTCACCGATTTCGAGAGCTGGTCCGTCCCGGCCGCCGGCTGGCAGGCCTTCTACCGCCGCGAGGACGACCTCCTCGCCGTCACCGGACCCGGCTCCTGCGAGGGCTGGTACCAGGGCAACCTCGGCGCCGACCCCGACTGGGTGGCGGCCGCCGCCACCCAGCAGAGCGTGGTCCTGCTCGCCGCCCCGGTCCAGCACCCCTCGCTGTACGGCTACGCCGTGGAGGCCGGGGCCGCCTTCGCGCTGCTCGTTCCGCTCCTCGTCGTCTGACCCGACCGGGTCAGGCCAGCAGCTTGGCCTTGGCGCGGTCGAACTCCTCCTGGGTGATGTCGCCCTTGTCCTTGAGGGCGGAGAGCTTGTGCAGCTCGTCCGCGCTGCCGCCGGAGCCCGCCGTCTTCTGGACGTAGTCCCGGAAAGCGGCCTGGTTCTCCTGGGCCTGCTTCAGGTCCCGTTCGCCCATGCTCCTGCCCCGGGCGATGAGGTAGACGAACACGCCCAGGAAGGGCACCAGGAGGACGAAGATCAGCCATCCCGCCTTCCCCCAGCCGCTGAGGCTGTGGTCACGGAAGATATCCGTGATGATCTTGAAGAGCAGGAAGAACCACATGATCCACAGGAACAGGTACAGCATCGTCCAGAAGATGTTGAGAAGCGGATAGTCGTCCATGCCCGACTCCGATCATGTAGCGGTATTCCATTCATACAACCGCTTCAAAAACTCCGCATTTCGGAATGGGGCAGGGCCGGAACGGCCTTCAGGACAGAACTGAGGCCTGCTCGCCGGACTCGAAGGCCAGCAGTCGGACCTTGCGGTCGAGCCCGCCGCCGTAGCCGGTCATCCCACCCGACGCGCCGATCACCCGGTGGCAGGGCACGATGATGCCGACCGGGTTCTTCCCGTTCGCCAGGCCCACCGCGCGCGAGGCGTTGGGCTTGCCCAGCCTGGCCGCGAGCTCCCCGTACGACCACGTCTCGCCATAGGGGATCCGCACGAGCTGGTCCCAGACGCTGCGCTGGAAATCGGTGCCCTGCAGGCGCAACGGGAGGTCGAACTCCGTGAGTTCCCCGGCGAAGTACGCGGTCAGCTGGCGCGCCACCTCGGGGAAGGGCTCCTCGGCGGCGGCCACCCGCTCCCCGAAGGACTCCTCGGCCGGCCGGTGGCGCTGCCCGGTCATGTAGAGGCCACTGAGGACCCCGTCCGTGGCGACCAGGGTCAGCGGGCCGTAGGGGCTGTCGACGACGGCGTGCGTCTTGGTGCTGTTCATGGTGGATCGCATCGCTGGTGCTCCTCAGGCGGGCAGGTGGTTGATGGGGTGGGCGTCGGTGGCCCACAGGTACTGGACGGCGTACGCGCGCCAGGGCCGCCATGCGGCCGCCCGCGCGGTGAGCGCCGAGGGGGTGAACGGCAGCCCGAGCCCCTGCGCCGCCCGCCGGATCCCCAGATCGGACGGCAGGAAGGCGTCCGGGTCGCCGAGCGCCCGCATCGCGATCACCTCGGTGGTCCACGGGCCGAAGCCGGGCAGCGCCGTCAGCTGTGCCCGCGCCGCCTCCCAGTCACTGTCGAAGCCGAGCGCCAGCGAGCCGTCGGCCAGCGCCGAGACCAGGGTGGTCAGCGTGGCGCGCCGGCTGCGCGGCAGGGCCAGAGACTCCGGGTCCAGCCCGGCGAGCGCCTGCGGGGAGGGGAAGAGGTGGGTCAGCCCGCCCAGCGGGTCCTCGACCGGCTCCCCGTGCGCGGTGACCAGCCGGGCCGCGTGCGTGCGCGCAGCCGCGGTGGAGACCTGCTGGCCCAGCACCGCCCGTACGGCGAACTCCGGCGCGTCGACCGTACGGGGTACCCGGCGCCCGGGGGCCTTGTCCACGAGCGGGGCCAGCAGCGGATCGGAGCGCAGCTGCTCGTCGACCGCCTCGGGGTCGGCGTCCAGGTCGAGCATCCAGCGGCAGCGGCTGATGGCGATGGTGAGGTCGCGCAGGTCGGTCAGGGCGAGCCGGCAGCCGATGTGGTCGGGCTGCGGGGTCAGGGCGACGACACCGGTGCCGTAGGGCAGGCGCAGGGTGCGGCGGTAGGCGCCGTCGCGCCACTCCTCGACCCCGGGGACGGCGGTCGCGGCGAGGTGCCCGAAGAGGTTGTCGGGGTTCAGCGGGGCCCGGAACGGCAGCCGCAGACTGATCGTCCCCGGGATCCGGGGCGGGGCGTTCCGGCTGCGGCCGGCCTTGACGGCCCGCTCCCGCAGCTCGCTGGGGGACAGGGCGAAGACCTCGCGGACCGTGTCGTTGAAGGTCCGGATGGAGGAGAACCCGGCGGCGAAGGCCACGTCGCCCATCGGGAGCTCGGAGGTCTCGATGAGCAGCCGGGCGGTCTGGGCGCGCTGGGCCCGGGCCAGGGCCAGCGGACCGGCCCCGAGCTCGGCGTTCAGCTGCCGCTCGACCTGGCGGGCGGAGTAGCCGAGCCGCGTGGCCAGGCCCGGCACCCCCTCCCGGTCCACCACACCGTCCTGGATCAGCCGCATCGCGCGCGCGACGGCGTCGGCGCGGGCGTTCCACTCGGGGGAACCGGGACTCGTGTCGGGGCGGCAGCGCTTGCACGCGCGGAACCCGGCCTGCTGGCAGGCGGCCGCGCTGGGCAGGAAGGTCATGTTCTCGACCTTCGGCGGCACGGCGGGGCAGCTGGGCCGGCAGTAGATCCGGGTGGTCAGGACGGCGGTGAAGAACCAGCCGTCGAAGCGGGCGTCCTTCGACTGCACGGCCCTTACGCAGCGCTCGGTGTCGGTGTGCATGGCTCTAGGATCCGGTGTCGCGGAACCGCCGGCTGGCGGTTTTCCGACATCAAGGCTAGCCGTGCCCCTGGCCGGGGCTCGGAGGCGGGCCGGGCAGGGCCGTGTCCGGCGGCGGGGCCGGACACTCCCCGCCCCGCCGCCCCCGGCCCCATCCCGCCCCCGACCCGGCTCCGGCCCTGACCCCGGCTCCGCCCGGGCCCCGGGAACGGCCCCGGCTCCGACCCCGGCTCCGACCC
Source organism: Streptomyces sp. NPDC001549 (assembly GCF_042894025.1). Taxonomy (NCBI): domain Bacteria; kingdom Bacillati; phylum Actinomycetota; class Actinomycetes; order Kitasatosporales; family Streptomycetaceae; genus Streptomyces; species Streptomyces sp. NPDC001549. Next base: position 211,531 of record NZ_JBIAVJ010000012.1, on the reverse strand, counting down.
CGGCCCCGGGAACGGCCCCCGGGAACGGCAGAAGGCCCCCGGATGCCATCGGCATCCGGGGGCCTTCTCCGGTACAGCTAGCGCAGCGTAGTGGCGCGGGCCTCGCGGCGGTTGTGCCGGAAGGTGTTGGCCTTCCGGGTCGTCGCGAAGAGCGGAATGGTCGCCGCCATCGCGATCTGCAGGGCGCAGCCGGTCTGGAGCAGCAGCTGACCGCCCGGGGCGTCGAACGCCCAGGCCGCCAGCAGCCCCATCGCGCTGATGATCCAGCAGAGCATCGCCACGGCGAGAACACCCCGCGGCTTGGGGTACTCGACCCGGCTCACCATCAGCCAGGCCACCCCGATGATCGCCAGCAGCGTCGGGACGAACGGCAGCTCCAGCAGCACGATCGAGACGACCGTGAGCGCGCCGAAGGGGCTCGGCATGCCCTGGAACATGCCGTCCTTCATCGTCACGCAGCTGAATCTCGCGAGTCTGAGCACCACGGCGAGCAGCACCACGATCGCGGCCAGCGCCGACATCTTCTGGTGCGCGTCGACGGCGACCATGCCGTAGACGAGCACGAAGTAGGCCGGCGCGAGGCCGAAGCTGATCAGGTCGGACAGGTTGTCCAGCTCGGCACCCATCGGCGAGCTGCGCAGCTTGCGGGCCACGATGCCGTCGAAGAGGTCGAAGACCGCGGCGAGCAGCATCAGTATCACTGCCGTCGCGGCGCTGTTCCGGGCCATGCCCGATTCGCCACTGCCGGTGAGGTGCGGGATGAGGATTCCGGTGGTGGTGAAGTACACCGCCATGAATCCGCACGTCGCGTTACCGAGCGTGAGGGTGTCCGCTATCGACAGCCGCAGCGAGAGCGGCATGTCGTCCTCGGCGGACTCCTCCTCGGCAGATTCGGGAACCCAGCCGGCGGCCGGAGTCTCAGGGTCAGTCACGGTCAATTCGTGTCACCCCCGCGGTGGTGGCCTGACCGACCTCGACCGCGACCTCGACGCCCTCGGGGAGGTAGATGTCGACGCGGGAGCCGAAGCGGATCAGACCGATGCGTTCGCCCTGCTCCACCTTGGTTCCGGCCGGCAGGTACGGGACGATGCGACGGGCGACGGCGCCGGCGATCTGCACCATCTCGATGTCACCGAGTTCGGTGTCGAAGTGCCAGACAACGCGCTCGTTGTTCTCGCTCTCCTTGTTGAACGCCGGAACGAATCCGCCGGGGATGTGCTCCACGGACGTCACCGTGCCCGCGAGGGGCGCACGGTTGACGTGGACGTTCAGCGGGCTCATGAAGATCGCGACCCGGGTCCGTCCGTCCTTCCACGGCATGATGCTCTGCACCACACCGTCGGCGGGCGAGATGACACGGCCCTGAGCGATCTCACGCTCGGGGTCGCGGAAGAACCACAGCATGCCCGCGGCGAGCGCGGTGGCGGGCACGGCCGCCGCGGCCCAGCGTCCGGACTTGCGGGCCCGGGTGAGGCTGAGCGCCGCGGTGGCGACGGTCGGCAGAAGCCACGGCGATGCTCCGCGCGCGAGGCGTACGCCAAGGAGGCTGTCGCGAGGTGCAGAGGTTTGGCTGTGGGGCATGGATGACCTTCGTAGCGGGTGATTGCCGCGCCGTAAACGGGGGGACGGGACGGCGGCTTTACTGGAATGCTATCGGTTGCGCGCAACAACTGGGCAAGCCAGAAGCCGAGTCGATGACGGTCAGCCAGTCACTGCCAGTGATCCTTTCGCAACGAACCCATGGACGATTCGCTGCAAAAGGGACTTTCAGCCCTGAAGCCGGTACTCCTCGAGCAGGCGTCGCCCGATGATCATTTTCTGGATCTCGGCGGTACCTTCACCGATCAGCAGCATCGGGGCCTCCCGGTAGAGACGCTCGATCTCGTACTCCTTCGAGAACCCGTATCCACCGTGGATACGGAAGGCGTCCTCGACGACCTCCTTGCAGTACTCGGAGGCGAGGTACTTCGCCATCCCTGCTTCGAGGTCGTTTCGTTCCCCGGAGTCCTTTTTGCGTGCTGCATTCACCATCATCGCATGGGCGGCTTCGACCTTGGTAGCCATCTCGGCCAGCTTGAACTGAATCGCCTGGTGCTCGGCGATCGGCTTGCCGAAAGTGTGACGTTGCTGGGCATAGGAGACACCCAGTTCGAAAGCACGCTGAGCGACGCCGCAGCCACGCGCCGCCACGTTGACGCGGCCGACCTCGACCCCGTCCATCATTTGGTAAAACCCTCGGCCCGTCTGACCGCCGAGTACCCGATTGGCCGGAATGCGCAGTCCGTCCATGATGAGCTCGGTCGTGTCGACGCCCTTGTAGCCCATCTTGTCGATCTTGCCGGGGATGGTCAGTCCGGGACGGACCTCACCGAAGCCGGGCTCCTTCTCGACGAGGAAGGTCGTCATCGACTTGTGGGGCGCGGTGCCCTCGGGGTGTCCTTCGTCACTCCGGACGAGAACGGCCACCAGGGTGGAGCTGCCGCCGTTCGTCAGCCACATCTTCTGGCCGTTCAGGACGTACTCGTCGCCGTCCTTCACCGCCTTGGACGAGATGGCCGACACGTCGGAGCCCAGCGCCGGCTCGGACATCGAGAACGCGCCGCGCACCTCGCCCAGGGCCATGCGCGGGAGGAAGTGGTCCTTCTGCTCCTGCGTGCCGTGCTGCTTGAGCATGTACGCCACGATGAAGTGGGTGTTGATGATGCCCGAGACGGACATCCAGCCACGGGCGATCTCCTCGACGCACAGGGCGTAGGTGAGGAGCGACTCACCCAGGCCGCCGTACTCCTCCGGGATCATCAGGCCGAAGAGGCCGAGTTCCTTGAGGCCGTCGACGATCTGCTGCGGGTACTCGTCACGGTGTTCGAGCTCGGTCGCGACCGGGATGATCTCCTTGTCGACGAACTCCCGGACGGTCTTGAGGATCTCCCGCTGGACGTCGGTCAGCCCGGCGGTCTGGGCGAGTCGGGCCATGGCTACTTCCCCTGTTCCTTCAGCGTGGGGCGGCCGGGCTGCTCGCCGCCGCGCTCCTTGATGTACGTCTCGGTCGGGACCATCACCTTGCGCCGGAAGACGCAGACGAGGGTGCCGTCCTGCTTGTAGCCCTTGGTCTCCACGTAGACGATCCCGCGGTCGTTCTTCGACTTCGACGGGGTCTTGTCGAGGACCGTGGTCTCGCCGTAGAGCGTGTCGCCGTGGAAGGTCGGCGCCACGTGCCGCAGGGACTCGATCTCCAGGTTGGCGATGGCCTTCCCGGAGACGTCCGGCACGGACATGCCGAGCAGCAGCGAGTAGATGTAGTTGCCCACGACCACGTTCTTGCCGAAGTCGGTCGTGTTCTCCGCGTAATTGCTGTCCATGTGGAGCGGGTGGTGATTCATGGTCAGCAGACAGAAGAGGTGGTCGTCGTACTCGGTGACGGTCTTTCCGGGCCAGTGCTTGTAGACCGCCCCGACCTCGAACTCTTCGTACGTGCGTCCGAACTGCATCGGGATCAGGCCTCCGGAATCTCGAACTTGGTGGTGCGCTCCATGCCGGCCGCCCGGCCCTTGCCCGCGATGACCAGGGCCATCTTGCGGCTGGCCTCGTCGATCATCTCGTCGCCGAGCATCGCGGAGCCCTTCTTGCCGCCGGCCTCCGAGGTGCACCAGTCGTACGCGTCGAGGATCAGCTCGGCGTGGTCGTAGTCCTCCTGCGAGGGGGAGAAGACCTCGTTGGCCGCGTCGACCTGGCCCGGGTGCAGCACCCACTTGCCGTCGAAGCCCAGCGCGGCGGCCCGGCCGGCCACCTCGCGGTACGCGTCCACGTCGCGGATCTGCAGGAAGGGACCGTCGATCGCCTGGAGGTTGTGCATGCGGGCCGCCATCAGGATCCGCATCAGGATGTAGTGGTAGGCGTCCGCCGGGTAGCCGGGCGGCTGCATGCCCACGACCAGGGACTTCATGTTGATCGAGGCCATGAAGTCGGCCGGGCCGAAGATGATCGTCTCCAGCCGCGGCGAGGCGGCGGCGATCTCGTCGACGTTCACCAGGCCCTTGGCGTTCTCGATCTGCGCCTCGATGCCGATCTTGCCGACCTCGAAGCCCATGGTCTTCTCGATCTGGGTCAGCAGCAGGTCCAGGGCCACGACCTGCTGGGCGTCCTGGACCTTCGGCAGCATGATGCAGTCGAGGTTCTGGCCGGCGCCCTCGACCACCGTGACGACGTCGCGGTAGGTCCAGTGCGTGGTCCAGTCGTTGACGCGCACGACGCGGGTCTTGCCGGTCCAGTCGCCGTTGTTCAGCGCGTCCACGATGGTGTGGCGGGCGCCTTCCTTGGCGAGCGGCGCGCAGGCGTCCTCCAGGTCCAGGAAGACCTGGTCGGCCGGCAGGCCCTGGGCCTTCTCCAGGAACCGCGGGTTCGAGCCGGGCACCGCGAGGCAGGAGCGACGCGGGCGAAGGCGGTTCACCGGGTGGACGGGCGTGGTCATGCGGGGACCTCCGTGCTTGCAACGATTTCGTTGTCGATGTCGAGGGGGGCGAGCTTGTTTGCCTTGCGGATCTCGTCGACGATACGGCCGATGATCTCCGTGATGCCGAAGTCCTTGGGCGTGAAGACCGCGGCGACACCCGCGGCCTTCAGGGTTACGGCGTCGGCGTTGGGAATGATGCCCCCGACGATGACGGGGATGTCACCCGCCCCCGCCAGCCGCAGCCGTTCCAGGACGTCCGGGACCAGAGCGCTGTGCGAGCCGGACAGGATGGACAGTCCCACGCAGTGCACGTCCTCGGCCAGCGCCGCGGAGGAGATCTCCTCCGGCGTCAGCCTGATGCCCTGGTAGACCACCTCGAAGCCGGCGTCGCGGGCGCGGACGGCGATCTGTTCGGCGCCGTTGGAGTGCCCGTCCAGGCCGGGCTTGCCGACCAGCAGGCGCAGCCGGCCCGAGCCGAGCTCGTCGGCCGTACGGGACACCTTCTCGCGGACCTCGTGCATCGGCGTACCGGGCTCGGCGGTGACCGCGACCGGGGCCGAGGAGACCCCGGTGGGGGCGCGGAACTCGCCGAACACCTCGCGCAGGGCGCCGGCCCACTCGCCGGTGGTGACACCGGCGCGGGCGCACTCCAGCGTGGCCTCCATCAGGTTCTCGGTGCCCGCCGCGGCCTCCTTGAGGCGCTCCAGCGCCTGCTGGGTGGTGGGGAAGACGAACGGGTCGCCGTTCCCCTGGCGGTCCGAGGACTCCTGCCGCTCGGCGCGCCAGCGGCCGATGCGCTCGACGGTCAGCGCCTCCACGGCGCCGTCGACCGTCATGATGGCGCCGTCCAGGTCGGCCGTGAGCGGGTTCTCCTCGGTCTGCTGGAAGCAGTTGACACCGACGATCTTGTCCTCGCCGGCCTCGATCCGCGCCCGCCGTTCGGCGTGCGAGGAGACCAGCTCGCCCTTCAGGTACCCGGACTCGACGGCCGCCATGGCGCCGCCCATCTCCTGGATCCGGTCGATCTCGGCCAGGCAGTCGGCGACCAGGGAGCCGACTTTGGCCTCGATGACGTGGGATCCGGCGAAGATGTCCTCATACTCCAGCAGGTCGCTCTCGAGCGCCAGGACCTGCTGGATGCGCAGCGACCACTGCTGGTCCCAGGGCCGGGGCAGACCCAGCGCCTCGTTCCAGGCGGGCAGCTGCACGGCGCGGGCCCGGGCGTCCTTGGACAGGGTGACCGCGAGCATCTCCAGCACGATGCGCTGGACGTTGTTCTCCGGCTGGGCCTCGGTCAGCCCCAGGGAGTTGACCTGGACGCCGTAACGGAAGCGACGCTGCTTCGCGTTCTCGATGCCGTAGCGCTCGTGGGTGACCTTGTCCCAGATGCGGCCGAAGGCGCGCATCTTGCACATCTCCTCGATGAAGCGGACGCCCGCGTTCACGAAGAAGGAGATCCGGGCGACGACCTCGCCGAAACGCTCCTGGGGCACCTGGCCCGAGTCGCGCACCGAGTCGAGGACCGCGATCGCCGTGGACATCGCGTACGAGATCTCCTGGACCGGGGTGGCCCCGGCCTCCTGGAGGTGGTACGAGCAGATGTTGATCGGGTTCCACTTGGGAATGTGGTTGACCGTGTACGCGATCATGTCCGTCGTCAGCCGCAGGGACGGCCCCGGCGGGAAGACGTGCGTCCCGCGCGAGAGGTACTCCTTGACGATGTCGTTCTGGGTGGTGCCCTGGAGCTGGGCGATGTCCGCGCCCTGCTCCTCGGCGGCCACCTGGTAGAGCGCCAGCAGCCACATGGCCGTGGCGTTGATCGTCATCGAGGTGTTCATCTGCTCCAGGGGTATGTCCTGGAACAGCCGCCGCATGTCGCCCAGATGGGAGACCGGGACCCCGACCCGGCCCACCTCGCCGCGGGCGAGGATGTGGTCGGGGTCGTATCCGGTCTGGGTCGGCAGGTCGAAGGCGACCGACAGACCCGTCTGGCCCTTGGCGAGGTTGCGGCGGTACAGCTCGTTGGACGCCTCGGCCGTGGAGTGGCCGGCGTACGTCCGCATGAGCCACGGACGGTCCTTCTGGCGCTCTGTCATCTCAGGCTGTCCCTTAGGCCTTTGAACGGTCTCAGACGTTACGGAAGCGGTTGATCGCGTCGAGGTGCGTCGCGCGCAGCTCGTGGTCGCGCACGCCCAGGCCCTCCTCGGGGGCCAGCGCGAGGACGCCGACCTTGCCCTGGTGGAGGTTGCGGTGGACGTCGTAGGCGGCCTGTCCGGTGTCCTCCAGGGAGTAGACCTTCGACAGGGTGGGGTGGATCTTGCCCTTGGCGACCAGGCGGTTCGCCTCCCACGCCTCGCGGTAGTTCGCGAAGTGCGAGCCGACGATCCTCTTGAGGGACATCCACAGGTAGCGGTTGTCGTACTCGTGGTTGTAGCCGGAGGTCGAGGCGCAGGTGACGATCGTGCCGCCCTTGCGGGTGACGTAGACGCTCGCGCCGAAGGTCTCGCGGCCCGGGTGCTCGAAGACGATGTCCACGTCCTCGCCGCCGGTCAGCTCGCGGATGCGCTTGCCGAAGCGCTTCCACTCCTTCGGGTCCTGGGTGTGCTCGTCCTTCCAGAACTTGTAGCCCTCGGCGTTGCGGTCGATGACCGCCTCGGCGCCCATGGCCCGGCAGATGTCCGCCTTCTCGGGGCTGGAGACCACACAGATCGGGTTGGCGCCGCCGGCGAGCGCGAACTGGGTCGCGTACGAGCCGAGGCCGCCGCTGGCGCCCCAGATCAGGACGTTGTCGCCCTGCTTCATGCCGGCGCCGTTGCGGGAGACCAGCTGGCGGTAGGCGGTGGAGTTGACCAGACCGGGGGAGGCGGCCTCCTCCCAGCTCAGGTGGCCGGGCTTCGGCATCAGCTGGTTGGACTTGACGAGGGCGATCTCCGCCAGGCCGCCGAAGTTGGTCTCGAAGCCCCAGATGCGCTGCTCGGGGTCGAGCATCGTGTCGTTGTGGCCGTCCGAGGACTCCAGCTCGACCGAGAGGCAGTGGGCGACGACCTCGTCGCCCGGCTTCCAGGCGTTGACGCCCGGGCCGGTGCGCAGCACGACGCCCGCGAGGTCGGAGCCGATGATGTGGTACGGCAGGTCGTGGCGCTTGGTCAGCTCCGACAGGCGCCCGTAGCGCTCCAGGAAGCTGAAGGTGGACACCGGCTCGAAGATCGAGGTCCACACGGAGTTGTAGTTGACCGAGGAGGCCATGACGGCGACCAGGGCCTCGCCCGGGCCCAGCTCCGGCACCGGGACGTTGTCCAGGTGAAGGGACTTGCGCGGGTCCTTCTCGCGTGTCGTCAGCCCCGCGAACATCTCCGCCTCGTCCTTGTGCACGGTGATCGCGCGGTACGAGTCGGGCAGCGGCAGGGCCGCGAAGTCTGCGGCGGTGGCGGACTGCGACTGAATCGCGTCCAGGATGTCCTTCACGGTAGAGCCTCCGGCTAGCGCTGATGAGGGTGCGCTGAGGGGAACGGGGGTGCGTGGTGCAGGTGTGGTGTGCCGTCGGTCCGGCTGCTGCGGTGGTGCTGGGCGACGCCCGTGGTGAGGCGTGCGGTGCCTGGTGACGCAGGCGATCCGGGGCGCGTTCCGTGCCGTGTGGGCGCGGGCCGCGGGGACATCCGGACGTCTTCAACGTATGGCACCCCGTGTCACCCGGCAAGGCACCGCGTGCCAAAACTTTCTCTCATTTGCCGATTGACCTGCACCGATGAGCGATGATCGATCAAAGTTACCCGCGAGTAGGGGCAAGCCGGACATACGAAAGCGGCCGCCCCCGGATCGGGAGCGGCCGCTGTGACGAGAGTGACTACTGCTTGGCGCGCAGGGCTTCTTCGATGGTCCGCATGACCTCGTCCAGCGGGGCATCGGTGCGGGCCACCGCCACCAGCACCTCGCCCTGCGTACGGACGGCCGCCGGCGCGGCCGGGGCCGTGCTCAGGGTGCGGCCCGCGCCGATGCCCGAACCGAAGGTCTTCCGGACGATCGAGAACGCGTGGTCCAGCTGCGCCTCCACGTCCCCCTGGCCGCCCGCGCGCAGCCAGCGGCGCAGCACGTGGTTGTGGGCGGTGACCACCGCCGAGGCGGCCACCTCGGCCAGCAGCGGGTCGTCGTTGCCGTCGTGGTGGTCGTGCTCGTCGAAATGGGCCAGCAGGTAGCGGGTGAACAGCCGCTCGTACCGGGCCACCGAGGCGATCTCCCGCTCCCGCAGCGCCGGCACCTCACGGGTCAGCCGGTACCGCTCCACCGACACCGCCGGCGAGGCGGCGTACATCTTCATGACTTCCTTGATCCCGCGGCACACCGTGTCGAGCGGGTGCTCGTGCGCCGGGGCCACGTCCAGCACGGCCTCGGCGCGGGTCAGGGTGTCGTCGTGGTCCGGGAAGATCGCCTCTTCCTTGGACCGGAAGTGCCGGAAGAAGGTCCGCCGCGCCACCCCGGCGGTCGCGGCGATCTCGTCGACCGTCGTCGCCTCGTACCCCTTGGTCGCGAAGAGCTCCATGGCCGCGGCGGCGAGCTCACGGCGCATCTTGAGCCGCTGAGCGGCCGCCTTGGTGCCCGCCGGGCTCTCCGGGGTGTCGGAGGCCGTGGCGGCGCGGGGCGAGGTCTTGGCGGGCTGGGACATAGAGCGAAAGTACTTCATTCGTGCAGGGGTGCGCGCCTGCGGGGGGTGGGAGAGGGGTGGATGCGGGGGAGAGCCCGCACTGGGCTCGTGAGGGTTGGCCCGCCGTGAGGGTCCGGCGGGCCCGAGCAGCCCTCCCCACGCATCCGGCTCGTGGCCCGACGGATTACCGGCGGGCGGCGTACTCACGGAATCCGCGGCCGGTCTTCCGGCCCAGGCAGCCCGCCGCCACCAGGTGCTCCAGCAGCGCGGACGGGGCCAGGCCCGGGTCGCGGAACTCCTTGTGCAGGACCTTCTCGATGGCCAGCGAGACATCCAGGCCGACCACGTCGAGGAGCTCGAACGGGCCCATCGGGTAGCCGCCGCCCAGCTTCATCGCCGCGTCGATCTGGTCGATGTCGGCGTAGTGCTGCTCGACCATCTTGATCGCGTTGTTGAGGTACGGGAACAGCAGCGCGTTCACGATGAAGCCGGCCCGGTCGCCGCAGTCCACCGGGTGCTTGCGCACCTTGAGACAGATCTCGCGGACCGTGGCGTGCACGTCGTCGGCGGTCAGGACGGTCCGGACCACCTCGACCAGCTTCATCGCAGGGGCCGGGTTGAAGAAGTGCATGCCGATCACGTCCTGCGGACGCGAGGTCACGCGGGCGACCGCGATCACCGGCAGCGAGGAGGTGGTGGTGGCCAGCACCGCACCCGGCTTGCAGACCTTGTCCAGGGCCGTGAACAGCTCCTGCTTGACCGCCAGGTCCTCGGCGACGGCCTCCACGGCCAGGTCCACCTCGGCGAAGGCGTCCAGCGAGCCGGCCGGGGTGATCCGGTCCAGGGTCTGGGCCGCACCCTCCTCGGTCAGGCGGCCCTTGGACACCGCACGGCCCAAGGACTTCCCGATCGCGGCCTTGGCGGCCTCGGCCTTCTCCTGGCTGCGGGCGGCGAGCACCACGCTGTAACCGGCCTGCGCGAAGACCTGGGCGATCCCGCTCGCCATGGTCCCCGAGCCGGCCACGCCGACCGAGCTGACGGGACGGCCGCTGCCGACCAGGGACCCGTCGAGCGGGGTCTGCAGGTCGCGGACGATCACCGAGCTGCCCGGCGCCTCGTACGTGTAGAAGCCGCGGCCGGACTTCTGCCCGGTCAGGCCCGCCTCGGCCAGCTGGCCCAGGATCGGGGCCGGGGCGTGCAGGCGGTCGCCGGAGGAGGCGTACATGGCCTCCAGGACGGTACGGGCGGTGTCCACGCCGATCAGGTCGAGCAGCGCGAGCGGGCCCATGGGCAGCCCGCAGCCCAGCCGCATCGCCGCGTCGATGTCCTCGCGGGAGGCGTACCGCGCCTCGTACATGGCGGCGGCCTGGTTGAGGTAGCCGAAGAGCAGGCCGTCGGCGACGAAACCGGGCCGGTCGCCGACCGGAACGGGCTCCTTGCCGAGCTCGCGGGCCAGTTCGGTGACCGCCTCGACGGCCGGCGGGGCGGTGAGGACGCAGGAGACGATCTCGACCAGCTTCATCGCCGGGACCGGGGTGAAGAAGTGCAGGCCCAGCACGCGCTCGGGGCGCAGGGACTCGGCGGCCATGCGCGTCACCGACAGGGCGTTGGTGCCGGTGGCCAGGATGGTGTCGGGCCGCACGATCGCGTCGAGCTCGCGGAACACCTGCTGCTTGATCTCGTACGACTCGGGGACGACCTCGATGACCAGATCGGCCTCGGCGGCGGCGCCCAGATCGGTGAAGGTGCGGAAGCGGGCGAGCACGTCGGCCCGCTCCTGCTCGGTGAGCCGCTCCCGGGCGACGGAGCGCGCGGTGGCCGCGGCGAGGGCGGTCGCGGCCCGGTGGGCGGCGGCCTCGCTGATGTCGATGCCGATGACCTCGCGGCCGGCCCGGGCGAGGACCTCGGCGATGCCGGTGCCCATCGTGCCGAGGCCGACGACGGCGATGGTCTGGAGGGTGGACTGACTGGACTGACGGTCCATCGAGGGACTCCAGTGGAAGAGGGTGACGACTGAGGGGGCGCGCGGCGCACGGCGCGCGCGGATGCCGTACGGAAGAGCCGTGCGGTGAAGGACCCGGGGTGAGCGGGCCCGAGGAGAGGAGCCCGCGGGGAGCGAGTCCCTGGGGCGGAAACGGCGGAACCCTGTCCCGGGGTCACACCGTGAAGAAACGAACCGACCGGCACGAGGCGGCTGCGTCACCAGGCCGCCCTCGTACGTGTTGCAACGACAGTAACCCGCCGGTAACTGGTCCGCCAGAGCGCGGAGATGTGACCTGTACCGCCCAAATGTACCGATCATCGATCATCGATCAACCGGCTGTCTCCGATGTCCCGAAACCCGGCACGGCGACCGCTGTGTCCCCCTAGGGTGGCCGGGTGAACGACGTGCTGGAGCGCCTGCGGGCGGAGGCGGGACCGTCACCCGAGTACGAGGTGCTGCTCACGGCCGCCCCCGACGCTCTGGCCGCTTCCCTGACCTCGGCCGGGCTGCCCCTGTGGGCCCGCGAGCTGGCCGCGTACCGGCTGGGCCTCGCGGGAGACCGCCGCGCCTTCGAATCCCTCGTCCTGCTCCTCAACCACCGGGACCCGGCCCGCTGCGCGGCCGCCGCCGAGGCGCTGGCCGTCCTGGACGACCCGCGCACCGCCCGCGCGGCGGCGGCCCTCGCCACCAACAGCCTCCGCACGGCCTACGCCCTGCAGCCCGTGCGGCTGCTCACCGCGCTGCGCGCCCCCGAGTCCGTACCGGCTCTGATGGCCACCCTGTCGCGGCTGCTGTCCCCGCACGACCCCTACTGGCGGGTGGCCCTGGCCTGCGTCGAGGGCCTCGGCGCCCTCGCCGACCCCCGCGCCCGCGACGTGCTCACCCGCGCCCAGTCCCACCCCCGGCTGGCGGTGGCGGCGACGGCAGCGCTGCGCAATCTGGGCTGAGGTCGCGACCCGCCTGCGCGACGGTGATCACGAAGGCCTCGACGTCGGCGAGGAGTTCGGGCCGGAACAGCGCCGCGACCCGCACCGCCGAGGAGGCGGGGAGCCGGCCGGTCGGGAGCCCGCCGGCCGGGAGCCCGCCGGGTGTCAGCCCCGGAAGCCGAGCAGGCCGTGCAGGGCCGCGCCCCCCGCGGAGGCGGGCACGGCGCGGGTCGCCGTGGTCGGCTTCGGCGCCGCCTGGGCGGGGCAGGTGGCGTCCGTGGCCTTGCCCGTCGTCAGGTAGGCCGCCACCTTCTCGTCCAGGCACTTGTTGCCGCTCAGGGCGATGCCGTGGTTGCCGCCGCCCTCCTCCACCACCAGGGCCGAACCCGACAGCTTCTCCCGCATGCTGAGCGCCCCCTCGAAGGGGGTCGCCGCGTCGTCCGTCGCCTGGAGCAGGAGGGCGGGCGGGAGATCCGCGTTGGTCACGTCCGGGGCCTGGAGCGGCTCCGTCGGCCAGAACGCGCACGGGGCGTTGTACCAGGCGTTGTTCCAGGTCATGAACGGCGCCTTGGCGTGGGTGCGCCACATGTCCGCGCGCCACTGGTTCCAGTCCTTCGGCCAGGCCGAGTCCCGGCACTGGACCGCCGTGTAGACGCTGTAGCCGTTGCCCGCGGAGGGCTCCACCGCGCCGAACCGCTCGTAGGCGGCCACCAGCGGCTTCGGGTCCTTGGCCACCGCGTACGCGGCGAAGGCCTCGGCCAGGTTCGGCCAGTAGCCGTTGAAGTACCCGCCCGGCATGAAGGTGTCCTCCAGCTCCGCCGGGCCCACCTTGCCTCCCGCCGGACTCTCGCGCAGCGCGTCCCGCATCGCGTACCAGGCCTCCTCGACCGCCGCCGGGTCGGTGCCCAGCTTGTAGGTGGCGTCGTACTGGGCCACCCAGGCCAGGAAGGCCTTGTGGCGGGCGTCGAAGGCGTGGTCCTGGGCGAGGTTGTCCTCGTACCAGACGCCGCCCGGGTCGACCACGGAGTCCAGGACGAGCCGGTGGACGCGGCCCGGGTGGAGCTTGGCGTACACCGCGCCCAGGTAGGTCCCGTACGAGTAGCCGAAGTAGCTGATCCGCTCCGCGCCGAGGGTGCCGCGCAGCGCCTCGATGTCCCGGGCGGCCGAGACGGTGTCGATGTACGGCAGTACGTCCGCGTGCTTGGCCCCGCAGGACTCGGCGAAGGAGCGCACCCGGTCGAGGTTGGCCCGCTCGGTGGCCTCGTCCATGGGGACGGAGTCCGGCCGGGCGGGCTTGAAGTGCCCGGCCGCGCAGTCCAGGGCGGGCTCGCTCTTGCCGACGCCCCGGGGGTCGAAGCCGATCACGTCGTACTGGGCGGCCACCTCCTTGGGCAGGGCGGAGGCGATGTAACCGGCCAGGCTGCGGCCGCTGCCGCCCGGGCCGCCGGGGTTGACCAGCAGCGGGCCCTGGGAGGTGGGGCCGGTGTGGGGGACCCGGGTCAGGGCGAGGGCGATCTGCCGGCCGTCCGGCCGTGCGTGGTCGAGGGGCACCTTGAGGGACGCGCACTGCAGCGTGGGGTACCGCGGGGTGGCGCAGCCGGTCCAGCGCAGCGCGGCCCGCGCCGGCGCCTGGGCGGCAGGATCGGCCGGGGCGGCGGGCGCGGCCGTGACCGGGCTCGCGAGGGCGGCCGCGACGGTGGCGGCGACGGTGGAGATCGACAGCAGGACAGCGGCGCGCTTCTTCAAGGGGTGGAGCATGGGGCCTCCCAGCCGAGGGTTCTGGGCGGAATCGTCCCGGAAACCACGCCTGGAAGGCGGGATTGGGCCGCCGATTGGCCCGATGTGATGACCGTTCAGGCGGTGCCGGCCGTCACAGGAGGCTGAGCTGTGTGGCTTCGGCGGGCGCGGAGCCGTCCGGACGCTCCGGTGCGACGATCTTGCGGGCCTCGCCCCGCCGGGCCGGGCCGATGCCGAATTCGGCCGCCAGTTCGTGGACTTGGCGGGTGATCCGGCGCTGGTACCAGGTGGGCGCGTACGACCCGCCCGCGTACATCCGCTCGTACCGGGGGACCAGGTGGGGGTGGCGGGCTCCCAGCCAGGCCGTGAACCACTCGCGTGCCCCGGGCCGCAGATGGAGTACCAGGGGTGTCACGGAGGTCGCGCCGGCCTCGGCCACGGCCCGTACGGTCGCCCGCAGCTGCTCCGGGGAGTCCCCGAGGAAGGGGATCACCGGGGCCATCAGCACTCCGCACTCGATCCCGGCGTCGGTGAGCGTCCGTACGGCGCCCAGCCGGGCGGTGGGGGAGGGGGTGCCTACGCGATCCGTCCCGGTCACGAAGCGGACCCCCGGATCATTCACGACCAGTCGTTGCGGGACGGCACCCGCAGGCCGAGCCGACCGGGCTGGTGCACGGGCGGGCCGCGCGGACTGCTCGCCCCGGGCGAGCCGCAGAAGCGGGCCGCCGAACTGGCCGGCGTCGCCTGGGACCGCTGGCACGAGATGGCGGCGGAGCACCCGCCCGGCCGGTCGTGGGAGGAGTTCGCCCCGGCGTCGACACCGAAGCTCGGCACGCGGGGTGGGAGAGGTACCTCGCGCAGCCGCCCGCCCCCGCCTTCCGCGAGTGGGCCGCCGGGCTGCCGGACCACCCGGATGCCGGCAGTTTCGGCGCCGTCCTGCGCCGCGCGGACGACCCTCTCAGGATGGTCGGCGGGCGCAGCCGGGAGGAATTCCTCGCCTTCGGCGCCGACCGGGCGGTCGGGTACGGCAACGTCCTGACCCTCGACGGCTGGTGGTGCGAGGAGGGGTGCGATCCCGTCCACGGCGACTGCGACGGCCCGGACGCCTGCGTCCACCGCCCGCCCCTGCCCGGGCCCCGGGCCACCGCCACGACCAGGTACCTGGAGGAGCTGCCCGGGGACACCCTCCTCGTGTACGTCCGCTGCCACGTCTGATCCGGATTTGGGCCACCGCTCCGAAGGTGGTTGGCTTCGCCGTGACGAGCGGACACAACTGCTGGAGGAACAGCTATGGCGCAGGTCGAGGCCACCACGGAGCGGATCATCGCGGCTGACGCGGAGACCGTGTTCGACGCGCTGGCGGACTACACCGGGACCCGCAAGAAGCTGCTGCCCGAGCACTTCAGCGAGTACGAGGTGCGCGAGGGCGGCGACGGCGAGGGCACCCTGGTGCACTGGAAGCTGCAGGCCACCAGCAAGCGCGTACGCGACTGCCTGCTGGAGGTCAGCGAGCCCACGGACGGCGAGCTGGTGGAGAAGGACCGCAACTCCTCCATGGTCACCACCTGGCGGGTCACCCCGGCCGGTGAGGGCAAGTCCAAGGCCGTGGTCACCACCGTCTGGAACGGCGCCGGCGGCATCGGCGGCTTCTTCGAGCGCACCTTCGCGCCCAAGGGTCTCGGCCGGATCTACGACTCCGTGCTGGAGAACCTGGCCACCGAAGTGGAGCGCTGAGCAACGGCGTTGGCGGTGAGGCCGGGACCGCGGCCTCACCGGATCGGGTGAACCCGGCGTGTCCGAGGGCCGTAGTCCCCCGCGCCGACGGCGCGACCGGCCGACAGCGCGACCGGCCGACAGCGCGACCGGCCGACCGGCCGGCGGGCCGACGGGCCGCGGCCGAGGTACCGCGCACCGAGGTACCGCGCACCGAGGTACCGCGCACCGAGGTACCGCGCACCGAGGTACCGCGCACCCACGGGCCGCGCACCACGGGCCGCGTGCCGAGGGTCACGCACCGCGCGCCGCGCCGGGGCGTGAGCCCCACAGCCACCGGGGGCCTCGGCGGCTAGGGTGGCACCCTGAGCGCAACCGACCGCCCGGGGGCCCGATGAAGATCCTCATCTCCGCCGACATGGAAGGCGCCACCGGCGTCACCTGGCCCGCGGACGTGCTGCCCGGAACCCCGCAGTGGGAACGCTGCCGCGCGATGTTCACCTCCGACGTCAACGCCGCCGTACTCGGCTTCTACGACGGCGGAGCCGACCAGGTCCTCATCAACGAGGCGCACTGGACCATGCGCAACCTGCTGCTGGAGAAGCTCGACGCCCGCGCCGAGATGATCACCGGCCGCCACAAGACCCTCTCCATGGTCGAGGGCGTCCAGCACGGCGACGTCGACGGCATCGCCTTCGTCGGCTACCACACCGGAGCCGGCTCCGAAGGGGTCCTCGCCCACACCTACCTCGCCAACTCCATCACCGGAGTCTGGGTCAACGGGACGCGCGCCAGCGAGGGTCTGCTCAACGCACACGTCGTCGCCGAGTACGGGGTCCCCGTCATCCTGGTCACCGGCGACGACCTCACCTGCGTGGACGCCGCCGGATACGCCCCCGGAGCCGCGACCGTCGCCGTCAAGGACCACGTCTCGCGCTACGCCGCCGTGTGCCGCACCCCGGCCCGTACCGCCGCCGACATCCGGGCCGCGGCCAAGGAGGCCACCGCCCTGGCCGTGCGCCACGATCCGGTCCGCGGCGGCCCCTTCACCGTGGAGCTGGAGTTCGACGCCGCGCACCTGGCCATGTCCGCGACGGTGGTCCCCGGCGTGGAGCGGAGCGGGGAGCGCAAGGTCGCGTACACCAGCGAAACCATGTACGAGGGGATCCGGGCCTTCAAAGCGGTCACGACGGTCGTCTCGGCGGCCGTGGAGGAGCAGTATGGCTGACATGTGCGCAATCAACGCCGAGATCCCCGCGGGCGCCGGCGCCGGCGCCGTCGACACCGCGGACCCGGTGGACGCCGTGCGCGGGTTGGACGCGGCGGGCGTGGCGGACGTGGTGGACGCGGTGGCTCTCGACGAGGCCGTCGAGTTCACCTCCGGCCTCATCCGGATCGACACCACCAACCGGGGTGGCGGCGACTGCCGCGAG
Source organism: Streptomyces sp. NPDC001549 (assembly GCF_042894025.1). NCBI lineage: Bacteria > Bacillati > Actinomycetota > Actinomycetes > Kitasatosporales > Streptomycetaceae > Streptomyces > Streptomyces sp. NPDC001549. The sequence continues at coordinate 194,649 of NZ_JBIAVJ010000012.1, read as the reverse complement.
CGCCCCGCCGCCGAGTACGTCGCCGAGCGGCTCGCCGCCGCCGGCCTGGAGCCGCTCCTGCTGGAGCGCACCCCCGGCCGCACCAACGTGGTCGCCCGGATCGGGGGCACCGACCCCTCCGCCGAGGCCCTCCTCGTCCACGGCCACCTCGACGTGGTCCCGGCCGAGGCCGCCGACTGGAGCGTGGACCCCTTCTCCGGCGAGGTGCGGGACGGCGTGGTCTGGGGGCGCGGCGCCGTCGACATGAAGAACATGGACGCGATGGTGCTGGCCGTCGTACGGGCCTGGGCACGCGCGGGGGTCAAGCCGCGCCGGGACATCGTGATCGCCTACACCGCCGACGAGGAGGACAGCGCGGTCGACGGCTCCGGCTTTCTCGCCGACCACCACCCGCACCTCTTCGAAGGGTGCACCGAGGGCATCAGCGAGTCCGGGGCCTTCACCGTGCACGGCGGCCCGGGCGGCCGCGCCCTCTACCCGATCGCGGCGGGGGAGCGGGGCACCGCCTGGCTGAAGCTCACCGCCCACGGCACCGCCGGCCACGGCTCCAAGCCCAACAGGGCCAACGCCGTCAGCCGGCTCGCCGCCGCCGTCGCGCGGATCGGTGAGTACGCATGGCCGGTCCGGCTCACCGACACCGTCACCGCCTGCATCACCGAACTCGCCTCCCTGCAGGGCCTGTCGGTGGACCCGCGGCGGCCGGGCCTCGACGTCGACGAGCTCCTCGACGCACTCGGACCGGCCGGCTACCTGGTCCGCGCCACTGTGCGCAACAGCGCCAACCCGACCATGCTCAGCGCCGGTTACAAGCTCAACGTGATCCCCGAGCACGCCACCGCCTACGTCGACGGCCGGACCGTGCCCGGCGGCGAGGCCGAGTTCGCAGCCACCCTCGACGCCCTCACCGGCCCCGACGTGCGCTGGGAGTTCCACCACCGGGAGGTCGCCCTCCAGGCCCCCGTGGACGGCCGGACGTACGGGATCCTGCGTGAGTCGGTCGAGCGGTTCGACCCGGCCGGCCACGTGATCCCCTTCTGCATGGCGGGCGGCACCGACGCCAAGCAGTTCTCCCGCCTCGGCATCACCGGCTACGGCTTCTCCCCGCTGAAACTGCCGCCCGGCTTCGACTACTGGGCCCTCTTCCACGGCGTGGACGAGCGGGTGCCCGTCGAGGCCCTGCACTTCGGCGTCCGCGTCCTCGACCGCGCGCTGCGGACCCTGTGAACGGGGCCCGGTGATGGCGGCGACGACCCGGCCCTACGGCAGCTGGCCCTCACCCATCGACGCGGGCCTCGCGGCCTCCCTCGACGGGCGGCCCGAGTACCTCGGCACGGTCGGCCCCGAGGTGTGGTGGACCGAACCCCGGCCCGAGGAGGCCGGCCGCCGCACCCTGGTGCGCCGCCGCCTCGCCGACGGCGGGCCCGAGATCACCGAACTGCCCGCACCGTGGAACGTGCGCAGCCGCGTCACCGAGTACGGCGGCCTGCCCTGGGCAGGGCTCGAACGGCCCGCCGGCGGACCCCTGCTGGTCTTCGTCCACTTCGCCGACCAGCGGCTGTACGCGTACGAGCCCGACGCCCCCGGCGGCCCCGAGCCGCGGCCGCTGACCCCGGTCTCCCGGACCGGCGGCGGCCTGCGCTGGGCCGACCCGGTGCTGCGCGGCGGCGAGGTGTGGTGCGTGCTGGAGGAGTTCACCGGGCCCGCGCCGACCGATGTGCGCCGGGTACTGGCCGCCGTACCGCTGGACGGCTCGGCGGCCGGGAACCGCGGCGCGGTGCGGGAGCTGACGCACGACCGGTACCGGTTCACCACCGGGCCCCGGCTCTCCCCGGACGGCCGGCGGGCCGCCTGGCTGGTGTGGGACCACCCGCTGATGCCGTGGGACGGTACCGAGCTCAGGGTGGCCGAGGTCACCGGGGACGGGGAGCTTGCCGACGCCCGGACCGTACTCGGCGGCCCCGACGAGGCCGTCGCCCAGGTCGAGTGGACGGCCGAGGGGACCCTCCTCGCGGTCAGCGACCGCGGCGGCTGGTGGAACCCGTACAGCGTGGACCCGCGGACCGGCTGGGCGATCAACCTCTGCCCGCGGGAGGAGGAGTTCGGCGGCCCGCTGTGGAAGCCGGGGCTGCGCTGGCTCGCACCGCTCCCCGGGGACGCCCCGCACCCGGCGGGCTCGGGGGCCGGGCTCGTCGCCGTCCTGCACGGGCAGGGCGCCTCGGTGCTCGGCATCCTCGACCCGGAGAGCGGCGACCTGGTGGACGCCGCCGGGCCGTGGACCGCCTGGCAGCCGACCCTCGCCGTGCACGGCACCCGGGTCTACGGGGTCGCCGCCAGCCCGCGCAGCGCGTACGAGGTGGTCGAGCTGGACACCGCCACCGGGCACGCCCGGGCGGTCGGCGGGCAGCGCCCGGACCCGGTGGACCCGGCCTACTACCCGGAGCCGCAGAGCCGCATCTTCCTCGGCCCCGACAACCGCCACATCCACGCGCACGTCTACCCGCCGCACCACCCGGCCTGCCGGGCCGCCGCCGACGAACTGCCCCCGTACGTGATCTGGGCGCACGGCGGACCCACCGACCACGTGCCGCCCGTACTCGACCTGCACATCGCCTACTTCACCTCGCGCGGCATCGGCGTGGCCGAGGTGAACTACGGCGGGTCCACCGGCTACGGCCGCGCCTACCGGGAGCGGCTGCGCGAGCAGTGGGGCGTGGTGGACGTGGAGGACTGCGCGGCGGTCGCCCGCGCGCTGGCCGCCGAGGGCACCGCCGACCCCGCCCGGCTCGCGATCCGGGGCGGCAGCGCGGGCGGCTGGACGGCGGCGGCCTCGCTGGCCGCCACCGACCTGTACGCGTGCGCCGCGATCATCTACCCGGTGCTGGACCTGCTGGGCTTCGCCGGGGAGACCCACGACCTGGAATCCCGCTACGTCGAGAGCCTGGCCGGGCCGCCGCAGACCCTGGCGGTACTCAACCGCGAGCGTTCCCCGGTGGCCCGTGCCGACGGGATCACGGCGCCGTTCGTCCTCCTCCAGGGACTGGAGGATCCGATCTGCCCGCCGGCCCAGGCGGAGCGGCTGCTCGACGCCCTGCGGGGCCGGCCGGTGCGGCACGCGTACGTGACCTTCGAGGGCGAGGGCCACGGCTTCCGGCGGGCCGACACCATGATCCGCGCGCTGGAGGCAGAACTGTCGCTGTACGCGCAGGTCTTCGGCATCGAACGCACCGACGTGCCACGGCTGGACCTGGCCTAGCGGGGGGCGCGCAGGCTCCGGGCGACGGAGCCGAGCAGCAGGGCGCCGGGGGCGATGCCCGCGACGGTCGCGATGACGGCGAGGGAGGCCCCGCAGGCGGCCAGGACCAGACCGGCGGCACCGCAGGCGGCCATCGCGGCCGCCAGCAGCCGGAGCGCCGGCATGCGCCAGACGACCGCGAGACCGAAGAAGTGCAGGCCGACGATCAGAGAGATCCAGGCCACCGTGGCCTGCGGGACGTGCAGCACGAGGTTGATGACGAGGACGCCGGCCAGCGCGGCGACCACCTCGGCGGCCACGACGAGGACGTAGCCCCGCCCGAACATCCTCGGCGCCGCACCGGGGCGGGCGTCGCCGCCCACGCCGCCGGCCGGGGACGTACGTGCCCGCCGCAGTGCGATGAACAGCCAGATGAACGAGGCGATCGCGAGGAGGCGCAGGGGAACGGCGGCGGCCGTGGGCAGGGCTCCGGCATTCGCCACGACGAAGACGAGTCCGGATATGGCGCCGATGAGTCGGCTTGTCTGATGCGATGTCACGGCGCCGGTCTCACCCGAAGTTGATCACTGGGCAAAAAGCCAGACCCGCAGCGGACCGATGGGGGCGAAGCCGCAGCGGACCGCCGCCTCCAGGTCCTCCCCGTGCTCGTAGCCGACCACGTCCAGCTCCGGCCACCGGGCGGAAACCGCACCGAGGACACCCTCCCAGGCGGCCCCGAAGAGGTTGGACACGCCGACCACACCCCCGCCGGTGCTCGCGACGGCCCCGGCGACGATCCGGCCGCCGTCGCGCCCGGCCAGGAAGACGATCCCCTCGCCGAGCAGGGCGGGCCGGAACAGCCCGTCGCCTTCGGTGCTTTCCCCGCCGTCGAAGGCGGCCTCCCAGGCCGCCAGCTCCTCGGCGCCCGAGACCTCGGACCACTCCAGCCCGGCCGCCTCCGCCTCCGCCTCGGGGAGCGGCGCCCCGGCGGGCCGATGGATCCACTGCGCCTCGAACAGCACCTCGAAGCCCGCCCCGGCCAGGTCCAGGTCGGCGAAGCTGTCCTTCACCGAGCAGCCGGGGGAGTCGGTGTCGACGCCCCGGACCACGCTCCTGGCCGGCACGGCCGGTTCCAGGGTCACGGCATCGGGATACATCGGCGGAGTCCGCCGCGCACTGAACCAGAGCTGCTCGCCGTCGTACCGCGGCGCCAGCCCGTGCGCACGGCACACCGCCTCGCACCAGGCGGCGTTGTTCACCGCGGCCCTGCGGAGCAGCGCCATCCTCGTCTCGTCCATGATCACGCTGGTAATGCAACACACCCCGGCAGCAATGTCCATCTGATTATGTGATCAAGGTACTGTTCCCTCTTTGTGAATGCATCGGGTGGAGGGGCGCGACGCCGTGGGACTGACCGAACAGATAGCCCGTTACCGTGAAGGATCGGGGGATCCGGCGAGTCTGGTGGGGGAGTTCCGCCGTACTGCCCTGCTCGTGCCGCTCACCACGGCTGACGGTGATGAGGACGCCTCACCTCCCGGTGATGCCGCTGGCGGTCTGATGGCGGCGGTGTCGGGCGGGATCCGCTGGCTGTACGCGTTCACAGAAGAGGAGGCCCTCGTCCGCTTTGCACAAGCGCGCGGAGAGGGCGGCCGGGACTGGCCGTACCTGGCGATGCTCGGCGCCCGGCTGATGGATGCGGTGGTGCCGGAGTCGGACGGTCCGACGGGCGTCGCCGTCAACGTGGCGGACGGCGACGGGGCGATGCTGTTCCCGCCGGTGGCCGGGATCGTCCCGGATGCCTTCGCCGTCGACCTGCGCCAGGATGCCGACAACGACCGCGGGGCGGTGGCCTGATGGCGGGCGACGGTGACCTTGAGGTCTCCCCACAGGCGGTCGCGGCGGTCCAGAGCGGTCTGCGGGCGGCGATATCGGAGCTGCGCGAGTCCGGGGACGCGGCGGGCGCCTCGCAGGGCGCCGGTTTCGAGAACCTGTCGATGACGGGGATGGAGACCGGGCACGCAGGGCTGGCGACCGACTTCGAGGACTTCTGCGAGCGCTGGGAGTGGGGTGTGCGCGCCCTGATCCAGGACGCGTCGACGCTGGCCGCGAACCTGGGGATCGCGGCGGGGACGATGTGGGAGGAGGACCAGTACATCGAGGGCGCCTTCAAGGTCGCCGCGAACGCCGCGTACGGAAATCCGTACGCGAGCGAGGACGAGATCGAGAAGAAGAAGTGGGGCGACATCTTCCGCGCTGACGTCTACAAGCCGGACTACAGCGACGAGTCGTTCGAGAAGGGCGCCAAGGACATCAAGCAGACCTGGTCGGACACCAAGGACACGGTGACCTCGAACGGCAAGATCGGTTCGTTGATGGACCTGCTGGACCAGTCCGGCGTGGGCAATGGGGGGAAGCGCTAGATGGGCTGGCGGGATTGGGTACCGGACTCGGCGGAGGACTGGGCCGAGGACCGTGCCGAGGACGTCGGTGACTTCGTCGAGTGGGGCGGCGACAAGGCTGCCGGCTGGGCCGACGAGGTCGGCGCGGACGGCGCGGGCGACTGGCTCCGCGAGAAGAGCCGCTCCGCCGCGAACCAGCTCGGCGCGGAGGTCGCCGAGCTCGAACTCGGGCAGACCGAGGACCCGAAGAAGCTGGTCTTCGGCAGCCCTGCCGAGATCCGTGCACAGGTCGCCCACCTGAACGACTTCAAGAAGGCCTTCGAGTCAGTCGGGAACGGCCTGAAGAACCTCGCCGAGCCCGACGGGCTCAAGGGCGCGGCCGCCACCGCGTTCCGGGAGTCCGTCGCGAAGGAGCCGCCGCGCTGGTTCGACGCGGCCGACGCCTTCGGGAAGGCCGCCGATGCCATGGGCCGGTTCGCCGAGACCGTCGAGTGGGCCCAGGGCAAGGCCAAGGAGGCGCTGGAGGACTGCAACAAGGCGCTGAAGGCCTCCCAGGACGCCTACGACGCGCACGAGAAGCTCCGCAAGACCTACAACGACGCCCTGAAGGCGAAGTCGGAGCACCTGCCGCCGCGGCCGTCGGACGAGTACCCCGACCCCGGGAAGGAGATGGAGAAGGCCGCGAAGGAGAAGCTCAACAGCGCCCGCAAGCAGCGCGACGAGCAGGCCGAAACCGTCGCGGCGGCCGTCCGCGCGGCCCGGGACTCCGCCCCGCCCAAGCCCTCGTACAGCGAGCAGTTCGCCGACGGCGTCGACTACCTCGACCTGGCCTCCACCCACCTGGTCGGCGGCCTCGTCAAGGGATCCGCCGGCGTGGTCAACTTCGCGCGCGGCCTCAATCCGCTCGACCTGTACAACCTGTCCCACCCCGCCGAATACCGGACCAACCTGAGCTCCACGGCTGCCGGCCTGGTCGTCATGGCCAACGACCCCGTGGGCGCGGGCAAGCAGATGCTCGACGAGTTCATGAAGGACCCCACCGAAGGAGTCGGCAAACTCATCGCCGAAGCCATCGGCTCCAAGGGCACCGGCGCGGCCAAGCGGCTCGCCACCGCCACCAAGCACCTGGACGATGCCAAGGGCCCGGCCCGCAACGGACTGGACACGGATGGTCCGCACCCCTCGGAACGGCCGGACAACGCCAAGACGAGCGGTAAGACGGACCCCATCGACTTGGCGACAGGGCGGATGTACCTCCCCCAGACCGATGTGGTCCTTCCGGGTACGCTCCCCCTCGTCTTCAGCCGCCGAGCGGAATCCGGGTACACCGCCGGACGCTGGTTCGGGCCGACCTGGTCGTCCACGATCGACCAGCATCTGGAGATCGATCCCGAGGGCATCGTTCTCGTCACCGAGGACGGCCTTGTCATCGCCTATCCGCACGGGGCGCCCGGCATTCCGGTACTACCCGTCTCCGCGTCGGCGCCGCAGCGCCGGCTCGAGCGCCTACCGGAAGGTGACTGGACGGTCACGGACCCGGTCACCGGCCACTCCCGCCGTTTCAGCCTGCCTGCCGGATCCACCGCGGGAGACGAGTACGGCGAGGTGCACGGCATTGCACCGATCGTCGAGCTGGAGGATCGCCACGGCAACCTCATCACGTTCGAATACGACGAGCAGGGCACTCCGAACGGCATCAGCCACAACGGCGGTTACCGACTCCGCCTCGATTCCGCCGATGGTCGCATCACTGCGCTGCACCTCGACGGTGGGCCGCGCATCCTCTCGTACGGTTACACCGACGGGAGCCTGACCGATGTCACCAACTCGTCCGGCCTGCCGTTGCGTTTCACCTACGACGAGCGCGCACGCATCACCTCCTGGACCGACAGCAACGGGAGCAGCTACGCATACACCTACGACGAACTCGACCGGTGTGTCGCGGAAGCAGGAGAAGCCGGTCACATCGCCCTGACCATCACGTACGGGGAGGCCGACCCCGAAACTGGCCTCCGTACGACCCGGTTGACCACGGCTGCCGGCCAGTCCCACCGTTACCTCATCGACAAGCGCTGCCGAGTCGTCGCGGAGATCGACCCGCTGGGTGCCCAGACCCGCAATACGTACGACCTCAAAGGCCGCCGACTCGCCCAGATCGGGTCGCTCGGCATCACCACGCAGAACGCCTACGACGATGAAGGGCGTCTGGTCTCGGTCACGCGTCCGGACGGCCGCGCGGCACGAGCCGAGTACGACGTACACGGGAACGCGGTCAAGTTGGTTGGCTGGGACGGCAATGTCATCCGTCAGACCTTCGACGATCGGGGCAACCGGACGTTGATCACTCGAGCAGACGGTACCGTCACCCGGTATACCTACAACGAACGTGGGCACCTCACCACGATCACGGATCCGCTTGGGTCGGTGACCCGTATCTCCTGCAATTCGGCAGGTCTTACCGTAGCCGTCACAGACCGGCTGGGCGCCACCACCGCGTGCAAGAGGGACGGCTTCGGACGGCCGATCGAGGTCACCGATGCCGCGGGCGGGGTCACCCGCACCGAATGGTCAGTCGAAGGCAACCTGCTGCGCCGGGTCGGACCGGATGGCGGGGAGCAGCGTTGGGTTTACGACGGCGAGGGCAACTGCGTCTCGGAGGACGACGGTTCCGACACGACATCCACGCGCTTCGAGTACACCCACTTTGATCTTCTTGCTGCGCGGACCGACGCGGACGGTGCACGCCATGAATACACCTACGATGCCGCCCTGCGCCTGACAGGGGTACGAAATCCGCAGGGCCTGCTCTGGGAGTACGAGTACGACGCGGCCGGAAGGCTTGTCACGGAGACGGACTTCGACGGTCGCTGTCTGCGCTACGAATACGACGCGGCATCACGGCTCGTCGCCCGCACCGACGCGCTGGGACAGCGGGTCACGTACGAGCGCGACACCATGGGCCAGGTCATCCGCAAGGACGCTCAAGGCTTTGTGACGTCGTACGAGTACGACACCTTCGACAAGGTGGCAAGGGCTGCCAGCGCCGACTCGGTACTGGTCCGTCTGCGTGATCGCACGGGACGGCTCCTGCAGGAGACCGTCGACGGTCGCACCCTCACCTTCGACTATGACGCCACTGGCCGTCGTACGGGTCGAACCACTCCGACCGGCGCGAGTACAGAGGCTGGGTTCGATGCGGTGGGGCGTCGAGAGACGCTCACCACCTCCGGACGGCCGATCTCGTTCACTCGCGACGCTCTGGGCCGCGAGATCGGCCGCGCATACGGTGACGTGGTGTCCTTGGCCAGCAACCGGGACGCGGTCGGCAGGCTGACGGGCCAGTTGTTGACCGACCGGGACGGGCGCGTTCTTCAGCGCCGCGGCTACGCCTACCGCGCCGACGGACACCTGACCGGCATGGACGATCTCCTTGCCGGGCCGCGCACCTTCGAACTCGACGTGCTCGGCCGCGTGACGGCGGTCCACGCCGAGGACTGGACCGAACGGTATGCCTACGACGTGGGCGGCAACCAGACGTCGGCCTCTTGGCCCGAATCCCACCCGGGCGGCCAGGAAGCCGGCGGTCCCCGCATCTACGACAACGGTCGGTTGGTCCGTGCGGGTGGAGTGCGGTACGAGTACGACGGACTTGGTCGCATCACCCTCCGCCAGAAGACCCGGCTGTCGCGCAAGCCCGACACTTGGCTGTTCAACTGGAACGCTGAGGACCAGATCACCGAGGTCACCGATCCGGCCGGCACCCGATGGCGGTACACCTACGACGGACTCGGCCGACGCACCGCCAAGGATAGGCTGACGGCCGACGGCCGGGAGGTGGCCGAGCGGACGGTCTTCACTTGGGACGGCGAGGTGCTGTGCGAGCAAGTGACCCATTCTCCTGCAGGCAGTCGGTCGACCGGAGTGGCGATCACCTGGGACCATCAAGGCTCCATACCCATCGCACAGACCGAGCGCGTCCTCTCGGACGCAGAAGTGGTCGATGAGCGATTCTTCGCAATCGTCACAGACCTCATCGGTGCACCTCGCGAGCTGGTGGACGAAGACGGCAACATCGCCTGGCGAACCAGATCCACCCTCTGGGGCAGCACAACATGGAATCGCGATGCCTCCGCGTACACTCCGTTGCGGTTTCCCGGCCAGTACTACGATCCCGAATCAGGTCTGCATTACAATTATTTCCGCACCTACGACCCGGAAACCGCTCGGTATCTTTCCCCCGACCCGCTAGGGCTGGCCCCTGCTGCAAACCCAGTGGCCTACGTCCAGAACCCTCATCGGTGGGCCGACCCGCTCGGCCTCTCTCCGTACGATCTGGAGGATTTGGGTGACGGCTGGTTCCGTAGCCGGGAGGGGCTGGACTACGGACCGGGTCGGAACGGCGAGCATCGGATCACGCATGTGATGGACCATGGACATCCGAATCCCTCCAAGCCTGATCACGGTGTCTTCGATACGGGTAGCAAGGGCATCCTCGAAACAGTTGACGAGGCGTGGGTGCAGCGAGACCTTGCCGTGAATGTGAACGTCCAGGGGGCGCGTACCACCTATATCATCCCCATGGGCAGACAAGTCGGCTACGAATTCGGGCAGGACTATATATCGATAACCGTCGAGCACGGAAATGAAGTTATCACCGCCTTTCCCAGGAGCTTCCCATGAGTAGCAAGGTCATCTGTCGTCACTGTCAGCAGGACTGGCTGGCCCAGTACGAAGTCAAATCCACGGGCGAGGAGTTCTTTATGTGCCCGGAGTGTGAATCGATTTGGCTGGGTCGCCAGGACACGTCCGAGGAGACGGAGGACTATCTCAGCGAGTTCCTTGAGTCGAGAGGGCTCTCTTGGGGTGACCTCGAAAGGCGGGAATCCTAGCTTTGGGGCGAGATGCAGGTGGCCTCGAGCCGTCACATTCCGCCTGGGCTCCGAGCGGGTCCGGCTCGTCCCGGTCCGTGGTGCTGACGCTCGTCGCGCGGCCGCGCCGGGGCGGGGCGGATCGGACGGACCGACTATGACCGTGAAGCTGGCCCTTGACGGCGACTGGACCGCGACGGTGACGGGGGAACCCCTGGGCATGGCCCCGCGTTTCGATTTCCGGGACTTCTGCGTGCGCGTCGCGCCGTACGCGGACGTGGAGGAATGGCAGCGGTTCCTCGGCGAGACCTTCGGCAGCCGGCCGTGGCTGTGGGACACCCCCGACGAGCTCTGCTTCGACCCGGGCTCCCGGGAACTGGTCGGCGTCGTGGTCCAGTTGCCCTGCGGGGACACCGATGCCGAGGACGCGGCCCGTGTCCCGGTGGCACCGCTCGTCCGCCCGGCCGGTCTTCGCGCGGAGGAGGTCCGGGACTTCCGCCTGGAGGTGACCACGGAGCTGTGCCGCGCCCCCGGGGACACCGTGCTGACCTGCCTGCGTGACCTCGACGTTCTCGACGAGCCTCTGGAAGCCCGCATCGGCATCGCCCCCGACGTGGCGCTCCTGGTCCAGCACGGAACCGTCGTCGGCTGGAGCCTGACCGACCCGGTGCGCTACCTGACCACCACCTTTGCCCCGCCTGATCCAGGTGCCCCCGCCCCTGCCACCCGGCTCCTGTTCACCGCATGCCTGGATCTGGTCACCGTGCCGCTGATCGACGAGGTGACGGACCGCGAGCCGGCCGCCCTCGCCAGGCTGCGGGCCGCCGACGAGGCCCTGCGGAACCAGCGTGAGGACCGGCACCGGGCCGACGCCCTGTCCGCGCTGATCGCCGACCTGGTGGAGAACTACGGGAACCGGTGACGCGGTGGGCCCCGCGGGGCGGCGCCGGGGAAATGCCGGGCCCCGCGGGGCCGCATCGCACAGGATGAGGGCATGCGAACCCTCGTGCTCCTCGACGCCCCCTCCAATCTCGGGCTGCGCCCGCCCGCGCCCGGCACCGTGCCGGGCGTCTACAAGCTCGCCGGTGCCCTGCGCGAGCAAGGGCTGCTGGCCCGGCTCGGTGCCATCGAGGGCGGGGAGGTGGTGCCGCCGCGCTACGACCGCGGCGACTGGCGGGAGGGCGACGGCGTGTTCCACGCCGAGGCCCTCGCCGCGTACACCGTCACCCTCGCCGACCGCATCGAACGGCACCTGCGGGCGGGGGAGTTCCCCGTCGTGCTCGGCGGCGACTGCTCCATCCAGCTCGGCGCGGCCCTCGCCATGCGCCGCCTGGGACGCTACGGCCTGGCCGCGATCGACGGCTCCGCCGACTTCCGCCACACCGGCAACGAGGCCGTGAACGGACCCGTCGGCGCCGCCGGCGGCGAGGAGCTGGCCCTGTCGACCGGCCGCGGCCAGGCGGATCTCGCCGACCTGGAAGGGCGCGGCCCCTACCTGCGCGACGAGGACGTGCGGCTCTTCGGGCTGCGCGACGGCGACCCGGACCTCGCCGAGCTGCACGCGGCCGGGATCTCCGTCGCCACCGTCGGGGAGATCCGCCGGCGCGGCGCGGGACCGGTGGCCCGGGCGGCCCTGGACGGGCTGCACCCGCCGGAGACCGCCGGGTTCTGGGTGCACCTGGACGCCGACGTGCTGGACCCGGCCGTCATGCCGGCCGTGGACAGCCCCGACCCCGGCGGCCTGCTCCCCGACGAACTCGCCGAACTGCTCGCCGTCCTGGTGGGATCACCGCGCTGCGCCGGGCTCAACGTCACGATCTACGACCCGGACCTGGATCCGGACGGACGTGCGGGCGCCCTCCTCGCCGACCTGGTCGCGGGCGCCTTTGCGTAATCCTGACCGGTGGTGATCCGCGGAACCCCTGTGCACCGGCCGCCGTGGCGTGTTCCATTTCCTTCATGGCCACCACCGTCCGACGTGCCGTACTGACCCTCCCCGCAGCCCCGTTGGGCCCGGACAACCCGCTGCCGGCCCTGCGCGCGCCCGACGACGCGCACGTACTGGACGAGCGTGCGCGCGAGGGGATGCCGCGCGACATGGCACGGCAGATCGGCTACGAGCCACTGCGCTCGCTCCTGCCCGTACGGATCCGCGACGGGTACGGACGGGAGCGTGTGGAGCGGGAGTTCGAGTCGATCGTCATCGAGAACGACCACCTCCGGGTCACCGTGCTCCCGGGCCTGGGCGGGCGCGTCCACTCGCTCGTGCACCTGCCGACCGGCCGTGAACTCCTCTACCGCAACCCGGTGTTCCAGCCGGCCAACTTCGCGCTCAACGGGGCCTGGTTCTCCGGCGGCATCGAGTGGAACACCGGTGCGACCGGACACACCACCCTGTCCTGCGCCCCGGTGCACGCCGCGCTCGTCCCGGCCCCCGACGGGGGCGTGATGGTCCGGCTGTGGGAGTGGGAGCGGCTGCGCGACCTGCCCTTCCAGGTGGACCTGTGGCTGCCGGAGGACTCGGAGTTCCTCTACGTCGGCGTCCGCGTGCGCAACCCGCACGAGCGGCCCGCCCCCGTGTACTGGTGGTCCAACATCGCCGTCCCGGAGGACCCCGGCACCCGGGTGCTCGCCCCCGCCGACGAGGCCTGGCACTTCGGCTACGAGCGCGCGCTGCGCCGCATCCCCGTACCGGAGTGGGAGGGCGCGGACCGCACGTACCCCCTGCGCGGCGAGTATCCGGCCGACTTCTTCTACGAGGTCCAGGGCGGGGCCCGGCCCTGGATCGCCGCCCTGGACGCCGCCGGGCACGGGCTCGTGCAGACCTCCACCGCGCGGCTGCGCGGGCGCAAGCTGTTCGTGTGGGGCGCGGGCGGCGGTGGCCGGCGCTGGCAGGAGTGGCTGACCGAGCCGGGCACCGGCGGCTACGCGGAGATCCAGGCCGGGCTGGCCCGGACCCAGCTGGAGCACGTACGGCTGGAGGGCGGGTCGGAGTTCAGCTGGCTGGAGGCGTACGGGCCGCTGTCGGCGGATCCGGCGCAGGTGCACGGCGCGGACTGGGCGGCGGCCCGCGGCGCGGCCGAGGGTGCGCTGGACGCCGCACTGCCGCGGGAGCGGGTGGACGCGGCGTACGAGGCGTGGCGGGGCCGGGCCGACACCGAGCCGGGGGAGCGGCTGGCGCAGGGCTCCGGCTGGGGCGCGCTGGAGCTTCTGTGCGGGGGATTCGAGCTGCCGGGCACCCCGTTCGCGGAGGACATGCTCGGGGAGGAGCAGGAGCCGTGGCTGCAGCTCTGGCGCACGGGCGTCCTGCCGGCCCCGCCCCGGGTGGTCCCGCCGGGGCCGAGCCTGGTCGCCGCGCACTGGCGGGACATGCTGGAGACGGCCGCGGCGGATCCGCTGACGGAGTACCACCTGGGCGTGGCCCAGTGGCATGCCGGGGACGTGGCCCAGGCGGTACGCAGCTGGGAGCGCGGGATGGCGCTGGCCCCCTCGCGGTGGCCGCTGCTGCGGTGCCTGGCGGTGGCGGACGCCCTGGCGGGCGACGCGGAGAGGGCGGCCGACGGATTCGCGGCGGCCTTCGAGGACCTGGCCGTGGAGAGCCGAGGCGGCGAGCCGTGGACGGCCGCCGAGTCGGCGCTCGGCCAGGAGGCGATGGCCGCCCTCCTCGCGGCGGGCCGGCTGCCGCAGGCCCGCGCCGTCTGGGACCGGCTGCGGCCCGCCCTGCGCGAACAGGGCCGCTTCCGGCTCCTCGCGGCCCGGCTCCTCGCGGCGGAGGGGCATGTGCGGGCGGCCCGCCGGGTCTTCGAGGACGGCTTCGAACTCCCGGACCTGCGGGAGGGTGAGGAGACCCTCGCCGAGGTCTGGTCCACCCTCACCGAGTGCCCGCTGCCCGCGCGCTACGACTTCAGGATGCGGCCGCCTACTTCTTCTTGATCCCGTCGAAGCAGAGCACGAACCGCTTGCCGGACCCCTGCTGGGGCGAGGGTCCCTGCGGCGGTCCGGTCATGGGTGTGTCCCCCGGTGTGCGTGAGATGCGTATTGACGTGCACACGCTATATCAACGGGCAGGCACTCCCGAGGGCGAGGCCGCCCGGCGTCAGGCCCGGCACAGGATCTCGGCGTTCAGGACCGAGAACCACGCGTCGGGTTCCGCGCCCCAGGCGTGCCAGGCGTCGGCGACGGCCGCCAGGTCCGCGGCCGTCGTGTGGCCGCCGCCGGTGGCGACGGAGGCGTACGCGGAGGCCTGCGTACGGTCCGCCCACAGGGCCGACCACCACGCGGTCTCCTCCGGGGTGGCGAAGCACCAGGCCGTCGCCGAGGAGGCCACGTCCGTGAAACCGGCCTGCCGGGCCCAGGCCCGCAGGTGGCGGCCCGCGTCCGGTTCGCCGCCGTTGGCGCGGGCCACCCGCCGGTACAGGCCCAGCCAGTCGTCCAGGCCCGGCGCGGCCGGATACCAGGTCATCGCCGCGTAGTCGGCGTCGCGCGCGGCCACGATCCCGCCCGGCCGGCACACCCGCCGCATCTCGCGCAGCGCCTGGACCGGGTCGCCCACGTGCTGCAGCACCTGGTGGGCGTGGACCACGTCGAAGGAGCCGTCCGGGAAGTCCAGCGCGTGGACGTCCGCGGTGGCGAAGGACACGGCCTCGCCCAGGCCGCGCTCCTCGGCGCACGCGCGGGCCTGCTCCAGGACGTCCTCGGCGGCGTCGACCGCGGTGACGTGCCCGCCCGGCGCGACCAGCTCCGCCAGGTCCGCGGTGATCGTGCCCGGGCCGCAGCCGACGTCCAGCACCCGCATCCCGGGGCGCAGCTCGCCGATCAGGTACGCGGCGGAGTTCTCGGCGGTGCGCCAGCGGTGCGAGCGCAGCACCGACTCGTGGTGGCCGTGCGTGTAGACGGCGGTCTCCTTGGCTGCGGCTTCCCTGGTGGCGGTTTCGCCGGCGGTGTTCATGGCCGGACCCCTCCTCGTTTCCTCGTCGAAGCGTTGTCCCCACCGTAGACGATCAGTTCGTCATCTGAGATCGGCGTTTTGACATGTGGACATGGATGGTGTGCGCCAAGGGGATCGGGTGGGGCGGTGGCAGGCTGATGCGGGTGCGAGGAGAGTGGCAGCAGGGGGACACATCCCCATGGCAGAGGGCGGTGAGGGTCATGACGGACACGCTGCTCGAACGGCACGCCGAGGCGCTGAGGCTCTTCGGCGAGCGGGTGCGTGACGTCCGCGGCGGCCAGTGGGGAGAGCCGACCCCGTGCACGGAATGGAACGTGCGGGAGCTGGTCAACCACGTCACCGCGGAACAGCTCTGGATCCCGCCGCTGGTCGCCGAGGGCCGGACCGTCGAGGAACTGGCGGGCAGGTTCTCCGGCGACGTGCTGGGCGACGACCCGGTCGCGGCCTGGGACCGGGCCTCGGCCGCCGCGCACGCCGCCTTCGCCGCGTCCGGCGCGATGGACCGGACCGTGCGCCTGTCGTACGGGCCCGCGCTCGGATCGGCGTACTGCTCGGAACTGACCGCCGACTGTGTCGTGCACACCTGGGACCTCGCCCGGGGCATCGGCGCGCAGGACCGGCTGCCCGACAGCCTCGTCGAGTTCTCGATCAAGGAGATCATGCCGTACGCCGACGGGCTCGCGGCCAGTGGCGCGTACGCCGAGCCGGTGGAGGTCCCGGCGGGCGCGGACGCGCAGACCAGGCTCCTGGCGATGGTGGGGCGCAAGGGCTGACGCGCGAGGCGGGGATCCCGCACAACAGGCATATGGCCTTAAATAATCGTATAAAGGTCAGGTCTGGCGGGGCGCCGTGGGCATCGTGGGGCACCGCGGTGCGTCGAGGGGTCCGGCGGGCGTGGCAGGGCGAGCGCGGAAGGCGGGAAGCGGTGGCGGGGATGCAGCGCACGGCGGCGGAGGGCCGCGGCCCGGTCCGGTACGGCCCGCCCGCCCCCCAGCCCGGCCTGCCCGTGCTCCCCGAACTGCTCTCCGTGCTCGCCGCGGCCGCCGGACGCGCCGCCCCCGAACCCGCGGGCGGCGGCGAGGCCGTACGGGCGGCCGCCTGCCGGCACTGGGGGCGGCGAGGGCTCACCACCTCGCCCGAGAACGTGGCCGCGGGCCCCGGAGCACCCGCGCTGCTCCTGGCCCTGCTCGGGGCGTACGGGGGAGACGTGATGCTGCCCCGGCCCTGTCCCGCCTGGTGGACCCCGCAGGTCCGGCTGCTGGGACGGCGGGCCTATCACGTGCCGACCCCGGCCGAGTGCGGCGGAGTACCCGACCCCTACGCCCTGCTGGAGACCGTCCGGCGGGTGCGCGCCGAGGGCGGCGACCCGCGCGTGCTGCTGCTGTCGGTCGCCGACGACCCCACCGCGACCGTGCCGCCGCCCGAGATGCTGCGCGAGGCCTGCGAGGCCGCCGAATCCGCCGGACTGTTCGTCGTCAGCGACGAGAGCTGGCGCGACACCGTCCACCGGCCCCACGAGACCCTGGTCCTGAGCCCCGCCGAGATGCTCCCCGAACAGGCGGCCGTCCTCATCGACCTGTCCGGGGCGATGCTGCCGGCCGGCTGGCCCGCCGCCGTCGTCCGCTTCCCCGACACCCCGCGCGGGACCTGGCTGCGCGCCCGTACCCTCGACGTCCTCACCGCCACCGGGGCGATGGTCGCCGGACCCGTCGCGGGGGCCGCCGCGCACGCCCTCGACGAACCCGACGCCGTCGCCGGGCGCGCGAACGCCGCCGCCGCCCTGCACGGGGTGGTGGCTGCCGCCGCGCACCGGCGGCTGCTGGAGGCCGGGGCACTGGCCCGGCCCCCGCAGGCCGGCCGGCACCTGTACGCCGACCTCACCCCGCTGCGCGCCGGACTCGCCCGGCACGGGGTCGGCGACGCGATGGAGCTGGAGGACTGGCTCGGCGGCCGGCTCGGCGCGCCCACGCCCGGCGGGCAGCGGTTCGCCGACGAACTGGGCGCGCTGCGCGTGCGGTTGTCCACCGGACCGCTGCTGGGCGCCACCCCGCAGGAGCGGCTGGCCGCGCTCACCGCCCGCGATCCGCTCGCGCTCCCGCACGTACGCGACTCCCTTGAACTCCTCGGATCAGTCCTGGCCGGGCTGGCCTGACCACCCGACCCCGCTGAACGGAGACTTCGCGATGAGGGACCGGACGGATGCCCCCGCCCCCGCCCCCGCGCATGACCCCGCCCCCGCTCATGCCCCCGCCCATGACCCTGACTCCGGACCCGACCTGGCCCCCGCGGCGCCGGAGCGTGCGTCCGCGCCGCGCCCGCTCGGCGCACACCGCCGTTGGCCCCGCTCGTTCGCGGACCGGCTGCCCCGGCACACGCCCCTCTTCGTACCGGCGGGCCCGGCCGGCTGGTTCCGCCGCCGCGGCTTCACCCGGGTCACCGACCTCGACTGGTGGGAATCGGCTACCTTCGTCCTCTCCGCGGAGCCGGTCATGGAGCCCCTGCACCGCACCCTGGCCGCCTGGCACCGGGCCGGCCTGCCCCGCGAGGACCTCTGGGACCTGCCGATCGGCGCCTCCCGCACGCTGGTCCCGGAGGCCTCCCGGACCGGCGGGTGAGCGGCTGCGCCCGGCTCAGTGGTGCCAGGCCTGACCGCCCACGTTGTGGATGAACCGCTGGAGCACCTTGAGGGTGATCAGGTACTCCTCGTCGGAGATTCCCGCGTGCCGCTCGTCCCACAGGTCCTTCTGCAGGGCCGCGGCCCTGTCGAAGAACTCCCGCCCCTCGGGGGTCATCTCCAGGCGCCCTCCGGCGTCCTCGGTGATCCAGCCCCGGACGATGACCGTGTCCATCTCCTCGGACAGCGCCTCCTCGCCCACCGCGAGGTAGCCCCGCAGGGTCTCGGTCAACCCGTCCCGGGTCCTGACCTCGTCGCCCGCCAGGGCGACCCGGGCGAGGATCCACCACTGGGGCTGGGTGGTACCGAGCTCGGCGAGCGCGCCGCGGGTGCGGCTCACGATCGCGTCGTAGGCGGCCCAGCTCCAGTAGCCGATGGGCTGGCGGATCAGTTCGGCGTCGTCGTGCGAGTACTCCATGGCGGATCGACTCCCCGTCGGTGGTGCGGCGTGGTGCGGTGTGGTGCGATGGACAAGACCCTATGAACTCAACCGCACTTGAGGTCCAGCCCGCGGCGGGACCCGTCCCGATTCCGCCCCTGCTGGGGTGCAGCGGGGTGTGGCTGGGGTGCAGCGAGGTGGAGGGGACGCCTCCCCTGGTAAATCGGGTGGTTCCACCCGCTTCGGGGGCCGAGCGCGACGGTCGTGATGCGCGTATGAAGACCTTCCGGGCGAGCCACCGCCTCCCGGCCCTGCTGGCGCCCTGTACGGCCCTCCTGCTCGCGGGCGGCTCCCTTTCCGCCGGATCGGCCGCCCTGGCCCTCGCGGACCCGTCACCCGCACCCACACCCGTCACCCCGGCCACGGCCGGTGCCCCCGCCCCCGTGCCCGCCCCCAGTCTTACCCCCGTCCCCACCACTCCGGCGCTGAAGCCCATCGACCCGGCCGCCTTCCAAGCCTCCGTCGAACGCGCGGCGAAGAAGCTCATGGTCCCCGGCGCCCTGGTGCTGCTGCGTACCCCGCAGGGCACCTACCGGGCCGTCGTCGGCACCGTCGAGCGGGGCAAGGCCGATCCGCCGGACGTGCGGGACCACTTCCGGATCGCCTCCAACACCAAGACGATGACCGCAGCGCTGATCATGCTCCTCGCCCAGGACGGCAAGCTGCGACTGAGCGATCCGGTGTCGGAGTACGTGGCGGACGTACCGAACGGCGCGAACATCACCCTCCCGGCGCGGCAGGTGCGGCGGGCGCCGCGCAGCCCGGTGACGTACGGTCGTCGCCCGCCGGCCCGCCCCTGTACGTGTCCGACTACGGAAACAACCGGGTGGTGCCGGTCCGCGAGACGGGCGGCGGACAGGTCACGCTCGCCTCCACCGGCCGCAACACGCCGACGGGCCTCGCGCTCCCACCGGCCGGCGCCCGGCCGGGACCCCACCGGGACCGGTAAGAACCCGCAACGAGATCGCGTGGTGGAACGGCTCACCCGCCGTCGTCCGCCGGGACCCGGTCGCGACCTGGACCGAGGCCGACTGCCCCGGCCGGGGGCCGGCTCAGGGGCGTGGCCGCAGGCGGCGCCGGAGCGAGGGGCCCGCGCTGATCGCGAGGGCCAGGCCGACCGCCAGGGCCACGCCCTTCCAGGGCTCCGCGAAGAGGGTGCCGCCCAGGATGCCGATCAGACCGTACGTCGCCGCCCAGGCCAGGCAGGCCGGGGCGTCGCCGCGGGCGAAGCGGCGCAACGGCATCTGCGCCAGGAGGCAGGCCAGCATCACCGGGATCCGGCCCGCCGGGACCAGCCGCGACAGGACCAGGACCAGTACCCCGTGCTCGTCGAGCCGCGTCCGCGCCTGCTCCAGCCGCTCCGGTGTGGCCCGGCTGCGCAGTGTCTCCAGCCAGCGCGAACCGCCCCGTGAGCGCACCCCGCGCTGCCCGAGCCAGTACAGCGTCATGTCCCCGGTGAACGCCGCCAGCGCCGACACCGCGAACACCAGCAGCACCCCGTAGGGCGGAGACTGGTGGTGGAAGGCCACCACCGCCGCCGAACTCACCAGCGCACCCGTCGGGATGACGGGTACCAGCGCACCCATGGCCACCAGCAGGAACAGCGCCGGGTACCCCACCGCCTGCTGGGTGCTCTCCGGCGGCACCTGGCCGGCCGCCGCCGCGAGCTCGCGCCACGTCACGGCAGTCGCACCCGCTCGCCGTGCTGCGGCACCCGTACGGTCACCTTGGGCGCCAGGTGCCGCGCGAGCCGCTCGAACTCCTCGCCCGGCGCGTGGAATTCATGCGGCCGCACCGCGTCCATCCCGACGGGCCAGTACGTCCCGTAGTGCACCGGGACCGCCGCCGCGGGCGCCAGCCGGGCCAGCGCCTGTGCCGCCCGCCCCGCGTCCAGGTGCCCCGGGCCGAGGTACGGCCCCCAGCCGCCCACCGGCAGCAGGGCCACGTCCACCGGCCCGACCTCCTCGGCCATCGTGTCGAACAGCCCGGTGTCCCCGGCGAAGTAGGTCCGCGCCGCGCCCCGCACCACGTAACCGAGCGCCGGGCACAGGTGCGGCCCGAACGGCAGCCGGCGTCCGTCGTGCCGCGCGCCGACCGCCCGGATCCGTACGCCGTCCCGTACGGGGACCTCCTCGCCCGGCACCACCTCCGTCACGGCCAGCCCGCGCAGCCCGGCGACCCGCGCCAGCCCCGGCACGGCCCGGCGCGCCCCGCGCGGCACCAGCAGCCGGGTGCCGGGCGCGAGCCGGGCCAGCGAGGGCAGGTGCAGGTGGTCGGCGTGCAGATGGGAGACCAGCACCACGTCCGCCACCGCCGCCTCGGGCGGGGGCACCGCCCCGCGCCGCCGCCGCAGGTGCGCGAGCCGCCGCGCGAACAGCGGGTCCGTGAGCAGCCGGACCCCGGAGTCCTCGACGGTGCACGTGGCATGACCCCACCAGGTGATCTCCACCGGCACCCGGCCCTCCCTCCCTCGCGCCTCGTTCACGAGCCTAAAGTCTGCCCCGCGCGGCCGCTCGGAACCGGATCTCGGCCGCCCCCTCCTCTACGGCGGAGTATCGGAGTAGGGTCCGGCGGCATGGAAGAGTTGCGCGTGGCCGCGATCACCAGCCTGGCCCCGCTTGAAGACCTCGACGCCGACCCCTTCGCCGTGGACACCCGCGGCCAGCACGCCATGTGCGCGCGCTGGGCCGCCGACCGGGGCTACGTCGTGACGAAGCAGCTGCTGGTCTACGGGCTGCGCGCCGATCACTGCGGGCTCTGGTCCGACGTCGACACCGGGCAGGTCGACCTCTTCGTCGCGGCCAACCACCGGGTGCTGGCCCGCGCGCTGCGCTCCGTCGAGGAGTTCACCGCCGAGTGCGAGCGGCGCGGCGTACGGCTGGAGACCGCCGGGGGCGAGGAGCCCCGGTACACCTCCGCGATGAAGGCCGAGGTGCACCGCAGGCTGTCCATGCCGACCGCCGGCTACGACGGCACCTGACCGGACCGGACCGGACCGGACCTGAGCTGAGCTGAGCTGACCGGGCCGCCTGACGCGCTCCGCTCCGCCTTGCCCCGCCCCGCTCCGGCCCGCCCGCCATGCGCCCCTGTGCGCCGTCCGCTTCGCCCGACCGGGTGCGCCGGGCTGTGCGAGCCTGGAGGCGGGACCGGGCGCGCGGGAGGTGGCGGCGTGGGGCGAGGACGGTGGCGGACCGCGGGCAGCGCCCTGGTGCGGGTGCTCCTCGTCTGGGCCGTGTCCACCCTCACGATGCTCGCCCTGGCCGGGATCCTGCCGGACTTCCGGCTCCAGTCCGACGACGGTGACAGCATCACGCAGATCGGACTGACCGCCGCCTGGGCCGCCGGGGCCTTCGGCCTGCTGAGCGCGCTGGTCTGGCCGGTGCTCGTCCGGGCCCTGCTGCTGGTGCCCGCCCTGGTGCTCGGGCTGCTCGTCTTCTTCCTCAACGGCTCGCTCCTGCTGATAGCGCTCAGCCTGATCCCGGACGGCCGCAGCGAGGTGGCCCCCGAGACCGCGGTGGTCGTCGCCGCCGTGATGTCCGCGGTGGCGTCCGCGACCTCCACCGCCCTCGCCGTGCGCGACGACGAGGCCTACCGGCGGCGGCTCTACCGGCTCGCCGACCGGCGCCGCCGCAGGCAGGGCAGGGCGGGCGCGTCCCGGGCCGCCGAGGCCCCGCCGGGCCTGCTCATGCTCCAGCTGGACGGGGTGGGGTACGAGGAGTTGCGCCGGGCGTGCGGCAGCGGGCTGATGCCCACCGTCGCCGGCCTGCTCGAGGGCAGCCACCGCGCCCGGTCCTGGCGCACGGACTGGTCGAGCCAGACCGGTGCCAGCCAGCTCGGGATCCTGCACGGCTCCAACTTCGACGTGCCCGCCTTCCGCTGGTACGAGAAGGACACCGGCGAGGTGATGGTCTGCAACCGGCCGACCAGCGCCGCCGAGCTCCAGCGGCGGGCCATGGGGCGCACCGGGGACGGCGGACTGCTCACGCTGGACGGGGCGAGCCGGGGCAACCTGTTCAGCGGCGGCGCCGACCAGCTGGCGCTGGTGCTGTCGGTCTCGGCCCGGCGGGGGCGGGCCAACCGGTCCCGCGCGGGCTACTTCGCGTACTTCTCCGATCCGGCCAACGCCGTCCGTACGGCCGGGTCCTTCGTGGCCGAGGTGGTCCGGGAGGTCGTCCAGTCACTGCGGGCGCGGATCCGCGGGGACCGGCCACGGGTGTCGCGCGGCGGGCTGTACCCGCTCATCCGGGCCTTCGCGACCGTGGTCGAACGGGACGTGGTCGTCGCGGCCGTGATCGGCGACATGCTCGCCGGGCGCTCCGCGGTCTACGCCGACCTGGTGGCCTACGACGAGGTCGCGCACCACTCGGGCCCGCGCGGCCGGGACACCGACCGGGTGCTGCAGCGCCTGGACCGGAGCCTCGCGCTGATCGTCCGGGTCGCCGAGCACGCGCCGCGCCGGTACCGGATCGTGCTGCTCTCCGACCATGGCCAAAGCCCGGGGGAGACCTTCCTCGGCCGCTACGGGCTGAGCCTCAAGGACCTGGTCCGGGCGGGCTGCGGGCTGCCGGTCCCGCGCCGGGCCGGCCGTACCCCCAGCGGGGCCGAGGCCCGGGCGGCCGTGCTCGCGGCGCTCCACCGGCCGGTGGAGGAGGGCGAGGAGGCGCACCCGGGGCCGGGCTCCGATCCGGTGGTGCTGGCCTCGGGCAACCTCGGCCTGATCTCCTTCCCGGACATTCCCGGCCGGGCCTCAAGGGCGCGCGTCGAGCGTGCGCACCCCGCCCTGCTGCCCACCCTGGCGAACCATCCGGGCGTGGGATTCCTGCTGGTGGACGGGGTGGTACTGGGCCGGGACGGAAGGGTGGCCCGGCTGGACGTCCCGGGCGAGGCGGAGGAACTGCTGGCTCCCTTCGGCCCGGGCGCGGCGCGGGCCGTCCGCCGGACCGACGCATTCCCGCACGTGGCGGACGTCATGGTGAACTCGGCGTACGACCCGCGGACGGGCGCGGTGCACGCCTTCGAGGAACAGATCGGCTCGCACGGCGGGCTGGGCGGGGAGCAGGGGCACCCGTTCCTGATGTGGCCCACGGAACTGTCGGACCCCGGGGAGGAACTGGCCGGCGCGGAGGCGGTGCACGCCGTGCTGCGGCGCTGGCTGCGGGAGGCGGATGGGCCGCAGGTACCGGTGGCCGCGCCCGTGGCACCGCCGGCGGAGCGGTCGTCGGGAGACCCCGCCGTGCGGGCGCTTGCGAGCGACCCCGCCGTGCAGGCGCTTGCGAGCGACCCCGCCGTGCGGGCGCCCGCGAGCGAGCCCGCGGGGGAGCCGGTGGAGGAAACCCCGCCCGGGGGCGAAAATAGCGGAAGCCTTCCTTCCGCAGGGGTGCCCGCGCGGGACGAAATCCGCTGATTTTGTGGCGCTTTCACGGTGGTCAACCATGTGTCGACCTGCCCAGCATGTGAGACATCCAGAGGCGCACCACCGATGACCAGCACCGCAACCCTGCCCGCCGAGGCCGCCGCCGCACCCCCCGAGCAGGGCAGCGACCCCCACGCGCGCCACGACCCCCACGCGCGCCGCTTCGGCCTGCCCGTCGCGACCTGCCTGGTCATGGGCAACATCATCGGCGGCGGGATCTTCCTCCTCCCCGCCTCGGTGGCCCCCTTCGGCACCATCAGCCTCGTCGCCTTCGCCGTCCTCACCGCCGGCGCGATCGCCCTCGCCCTAGTCTTCGGCCGGCTCGCCGAACGCCACCCGCAGACCGGCGGCCCCTACGTCTACGCCCGCGCCGCCTTCGGCGACTTCGCCGGCTTCCTCGCCGCCTGGAGCTACTGGATCACCGCCTGGGTCTCGAACGCGGCCCTGGCCGTCGCGGCCGTCGGCTACCTCACGGTGCTCTTCCCCGCCGCGGGCGAGCACAAGTGGTCCATGTGCCTGGCCGCCCTCGCCGTCCAGTGGCTCCCGGCCCTCGCCAACCTGGCGGGCACCCGCTACGTCGGTGCGGTGCAAGTCGTCGCCACCGTGCTGAAGTTCGCCCCGCTGCTCCTGGTGGCCGTGGGCGGGCTGTTCTTCTTCGACCCCGCCAACCTCGGCCCCTTCCGGGCCACCGACCAGAGCGCGGCCGGCGCCGTCTCCGCCTCCGCGGCGATCCTGCTGTTCAGCTACCTCGGAGTCGAGTCCGCCACCGTCAGCGCGGGCGAGGTCCGCGACCCGGCCCGCAACGTCGGCCGGGCCACGGTCCTGGGCACCGTGGGCGCCGCCACCGTGTACCTGCTCGGCACGGTCGCCGTCTTCGGCCTGGTCGCCCACGACCGGCTGGTCGCCTCCACCGCCCCCTTCACCGACGCCGTCAACGCCATGTTCGGCGGCACCTGGGGCGGCACCGTGGTCGCCTGCGCCGCCGTGATCTCGATGCTCGGCGCCCTCAACGGCTGGACCCTGCTCAGCGCGCAGACCCCCTACGCCGCCGCCAAGGACGGGCTCTTCCCGAAGGCCTTCGAGACCAAGAAGCGCGGCGTCCCCGTCGTCGGCGTGATCGTCACCGTCTCCCTGGCCTCCGCCCTCACCGTCTACAACTACACCGCCGGAACCCAGGGCGTCTTCGAGAGCCTGGTCCTGATCACCACCTTCACGGCGACCGTCCCGTACCTGCTGGCCACCGCCGCGCAGATCTACTTCCTGCTCTCCGGGCAGGGCGAGCGGGTCCACCCCGGCCGCCTGGCCCGCGACGGCGTCCTCGCCGCCCTCGCCTTCGGCTTCTCGATGTGGCTGGTCGCGGGCTCCGGCTACGCGGCCGTCTACCAGGGCGTGCTCTTCCTCTTCGCGGGCGTCCTCGTCTACGCCGCCATGTCCGCGAGGAAGCACCGCGCCGCCGCGTCCCCCGCGGAGTAGCGTGGAGGAAGGGGTCGGCCAGGGGGCGCCAAGGAACCGCCATGTCCGCGATGAGGAAGAGCATCGACATCGACCGCAGGCCCGAGGACGTCTACTCGTACCTGACGGACCCCACACACCTGCCGGAGTGGCAGGACAGCGCCGTATCCGCCGTCCCGATCGGCGATCTCCCCGTGCACGTCGGTTCGCGGGTCCTCGTCACCCGGCAGATCGGCCGCCGGCGGGTCCCCACGACCATGGAGTTCGTGGAGCTCGACCCGCCGAGGAGCTGGCACGTGCACGGGGTCGACGGGCCGGTACGACCCGATGTGCGCGGCACCATCGAACCCCTCGACGGCGGCACCCGCTCCCGCGTCACCCTGGACGTCGACTTCGAGGGCCGCGGCGTGGGCCGGGCCCTCGTACCCCTCGTGGTCAGGCCCATGGTCCGCAAGGAGATGCCCCGGGGCGAGGAGAAGCTCAAGCACCTCCTCGAAACCTGACGGCTCGCGGCGCGGGGGGAAAACCGGATGCCCCGGGGTGCGCGGTGCGGCGACACTGGCCGCACCACACACCCGCCCCACCCCGAGGACATCCACGCCCGTGCAGGCTGCCGTCACCGTCACCCCCGCCCAGATCCCAGAACTGCTGCTCGGCCTCGCCACGGTCCGGCCGGTGTTCCTCTGGGGGGCTCCCGGCATCGGAAAGTCCTCGCTCGTAAGGAAGTTCGCCGACGCGCTGGGGCTGGAGTGCGTCAGCCTGCTCGGCACCCAGCTCGCCCCCGAGGACCTGATCGGCGTCCCGCAGATCCGCGACGGCCGGTCCGTCTTCTGCCCGCCCGAGGCCATCGCCCGCGACGAGCCGTACTGCCTCTTCCTCGACGAGCTCAACGCCGCGAGCCCGGACGTCCAGAAGGCCTTCTACTCGCTGATCCTCGACCGCCGGATCGGCTCCTACGAGCTCCCGGCCGGCTCCATCGTCATCGGCGCGGGCAACCGGGCCACCGACAACGCGCTGGCCCGGCCGATCGCCTCCGCGCTGGTGAACCGCCTCACCCACGTCCACCTCCAGGCGTCCGCACAGGACTGGCTGGTCTGGGCCGGTGAGCACGGCATCCACCCCTGGGTCACCGACTACCTCACCGACCGCCCCGACCACCTCTGGTCGCAGCCGCCCAAGACCGAGGAGCCCTTCTCCACCCCGCGCTCCTGGCACATGCTCTCCGACGCCCTGCACTCCTTCGGCACGGAACTGGACGAGCAGACCCTCAAGGTGATCGCGCACGGCACCCTCACCCCCGCGCACGCCGTCTCCTTCTGCGGCTACGCCAAGATCGTGCGGCACAGCTTCGGCATCGAGGCGATCATGAAGGGGGACGCCTCCTGGCCCACCCGCCCCGCCGACCGCGACCTGCTCTACTACCTCGCCGAGGCCTTCCGCGGCCGCCTGGTCAAGGAGCTGCCCGCACAGCGCGAGCACGTCTCGCCCGCCCTGCGCCAGACCGCCTACCGGGCCAAGGCACTGCTGGTCCAGCTCGCCGAGATCTCCGTGGAGGTGGCGCAGACCGTCATCGCCGACGACGCCGACGGCCTGCCCGTGCTGCCCTCCTGGTTTCTCGTGGAGGCCGCCCGGGACATGCCGCGCCTGGTCGAGGCCCGCCGGTGAGCGTGTCGCGCCCCCGGCCGAAGAAGAAGACCCAGCCCGACCCCGCCGCCCAGGCCTTCGCCGAGGGGCTCGCCCTGGTCAAGCGGAACCCGGCCCTCGCCGCCGTCGGCGGGAGCGTGTGCGAGCAGCCCAAGTGCCCCGGGACCCCCGCCGCGGGCCTGGTCGCCGTGGACTCCAACGGCGTCCTCCACGTCCGCTCCGGCCTCCGCGCCGAGCCCCGGACCTGGGCCTGGGCCCTCGCCCACGCCCTGCTCCACCTCGGCTTCGGCCACGTCCCGGCCGCGGCCGGCCGGGACCGCGTGCAGCCCGACCGCTTCGTCCTCGCCGCCCGCTGTGCCGTCGTCAACCGCTTCCTGCTGACCCAGCCGTCCGTCCGGCCCCCGGACGACCTCCCGGCCGAGTACCCCGGCGGTGACGAGGAACTGCTCGCGGCCCGCTGGCGCCGGGACGGCATCCCCGCCGCCCACGCACTCTGCGGCACCGCCGGCGACCACCCCGACCAGCTCCTGGTCACCTGGAACGCATGGAACTCCACCCCGGTCCCCGACTGGGAGACCGCCTTCGCGCACGCCCTGACCCGCAGCGTCTCCGCCGCCATGGAGGTCGCCGGCGGGCGCCGCGACCGGGTCACGGGGGAACGCGTGGCGCAGCGCCCGTGGGACCGCGCCCTGAACTGGTTCGTCTCGTCCTACCCGCTCCTCGGCGGCCTCGCCAGCGGCCTGAAGATCGTCGCCGACGCCGAGCTGGCCCGCGCCCAGGACATCGACATCGCCGCGGTCAGTGCCACCGCCGGGGAGATCTACGTCAACCCGCTGCGCAGGTTCGAGGAGGGGGAATGGCGGTTCATCCTGGCTCACGAGATGCTGCACGCCGCCCTGCGCCACGGCGAGCGCCGCGGGGCCCGGGACCCGTACCTGCACAACGTGGCCGCCGACTACGTGGTCAACGGCTGGCTGGTGGAGATGGGCGTCGGCGAGATGCCCGCCGGGCTGCTGCACGACCCGGAGCTGAAGGACCTCTCCGTCGAGGAGGTCTACGACCGGATCACCACCGACCTGCGCCGGATGCGCCGCCTCGCCACCCTGCGCGGCAAGGGCCGCGGGGACATCCTGGGCGACCCGCTGCCCCATCCGGGCAGCGCACCGTACGCCGACCTGGACGAGTTCTACCGGCGCGGCCTGGTCCAGGGCTTCGACCTGCACACGTACGGGGAGCGCGGCCTGCTGCCCGCCGGGCTGATCCAGGAGATCCGGGCCCTGGCCCACCCGCCCGTGCCGTGGGACGCCCGGCTCGCCCGCTGGTTCGACGAGTACGTGCCGCGCCCCGAGCCGGTACGGAGCTTCGCGCGCCCGGCGCGCCGCCAGGCTTCCACCCCGGACATCCCGCGCGCGGGCCGCTCCTTCCCGCCCGAGGAGGTCGCCCGCTGCACCTTCGGCGTGGTCCTCGACACCTCGGGGTCGATGAACGCCGCCCTGCTCGGCAAGGCGCTGGGCGCGATCGCCTCGTACGCGGAAGCCCGCGACGTACCGGCGGCCCGCGTCGTCTTCTGCGACGCGGCGCCGTACGACGCGGGCTATCTGCCCCCGACCGAGATCGCGGGCCGGGTACGGGTCCGCGGGCGCGGCGGGACCGAGCTGCAGCCGGGCATCGACCTGCTGCAGCGGGCGGAGGACTTCCCGCCCGGGGCCCCGGTCCTGGTGATCACGGACGGCTGGTGCGACACCCTGCGCATCCGGCGCGAACACGCCTATCTGATCCCCCAGGGTGCCTCCCTGCCGTTCACCCCCAAGGGACCCGTCTTCCGCCTGACCTGACCGGCACCCCCTGGCCGGACCTCCTGACCGGACCCCCTGGCCTGACCTCTGACCGGACCCCTGGCCGGCCCCGACCCGTGACCGGATGCAGACGCAGAACGCCCCCGACCCGCGGATCCGCAGGTCAGGGGCGTGCTGGAGGAGATCGACTCAGTCGAGGTAGTCGCGCAGCACCTGCGAACGCGACGGGTGGCGCAGCTTCGACATGGTCTTGGACTCGATCTGGCGGATGCGCTCACGGGTGACCCCGTACACGCGGCCGATCTCGTCCAGGGTCTTCGGCTGGCCGTCGTTGAGGCCGTAGCGCATGGAGACCACGCCCGCCTCGCGCTCCGAGAGCGTGCCCAGGATGGACTGGAGCTGCTCCTGGAGGAAGGTGAAGGAGACCGCGTCCGCCGGGACGACCGCCTCGGAGTCCTCGATGAGGTCACCGAACTCGCTGTCGCCCTCCTCACCCAGGGGGGTGTGCAGGGAGATCGGCTCACGGCCGTACTTCTGGACCTCGATGACCTTCTCGGGGGTCATGTCGAGTTCCTTGCCCAGCTCCTCCGGGGTGGGCTCACGGCCCAGGTCCTGGAGCATCTGGCGCTGCACGCGGGCGAGCTTGTTGATGATCTCGACCATGTGCACCGGGATGCGGATGGTGCGCGACTGGTCGGCCATGGCACGGGTGATCGCCTGCCGGATCCACCAGGTCGCATACGTGGAGAACTTGAAGCCCTTGGTGTAGTCGAACTTCTCGACCGCGCGGATCAGACCGACGTTGCCCTCCTGGATCAGGTCCAGGAAGAGCATGCCGCGGCCCGTGTAGCGCTTGGCGAGGGAGACCACGAGGCGGAGGTTGGCCTCCAGCAGGTGGTTCTTCGCGCGGCGGCCGTCCTCGACCAGGATCTCCAGCTCGCGCTTGAAGGCGGGCTTGTGGTCCTCCTCCTCTTCGAGCTTGTACTCGGAGAACAGACCCGCCTCGATGCGCTTGGCGAGCTCCACCTCCTGCTCGGCGTTGAGGAGCGGCACCTTGCCGATGAGCTTGAGGTAGTCCTTGACGGGGTCGGCGGTGGCACCGGCCACCATGACCGTCTGCGCCGGGGCGTCGTCCTCGTCGTCGTCGGACAGGACGAAGCCCTGGGTGCCGCCGGCCTTGGGCGCCTCGTCCTCGGCCTCGTCGGCGAGGTCCTCGGCAGCCCAGTCCTCGCCCTCGACGGCGGGGGTCTCGCCCTCGTCGGCGTCCTTGGCGCTGGTCTTCTTCGCCGCGGTCTTCTTCACGGCGGTCTTCTTCACGGCGGTCTTCTTGACCGTGCGCTTCTTCGGCTCGGCGGCGGCCTCGGCCGACGCCTCGTCCCCGATGGCTGCGGCCGACGAAGCGGATATCGCCGTGGCGGTGGTGGCGGCCGTCGCCGCGGTGGTCGCCGCGGTCTTACGGGCACCGATGGGGCGCGGCGCCGCGGTGGCCTTCTTGGCCACGGTGCGGGCCGGGGCGGCGGCAGCCTTGCGGGGCTTCTTGGCGGCAGCCTTGGTGGCGGGGGCCGCGCTGACGTGAAGGGCGACACCCTCCTCGTCCAGGACCTGGTTCAGGCTGCGCAGGACCCGCTTCCACTGGTCCACCGGGATGCGGCCGGCCTCGAAGGCCTGGCGCACGTCGTCACCGTTGATGTGACCCTGCTCGCGGCCGCGCTCGACGAGCGCGACAAGGGCCTCGGATTCGGCGATCTCCGGAGGGAACGTACGGGACGGGCTGAGCGACACAAGGAGCCTCTCGTTGCGAACAGATAAGGGTGGGCGGGACATCATCGCGCGAACTCGGGAAACAGACCCGAGGGGGGTCTGTATTCCGGGCCGCGCGAGGACACCTGTCGGTTCATCGCATGCCCGAGTCGATTCGTTACGCGCTGAATTGAGTGACCTGCGCCACGCTGTGGCCACGCAACCCGATCCGGCGCAGATCCGTCCGCCCTTCAGATCAGCCCGTTTTGCGGGCTTCGATGAGGAAGCGGGCGGTGTGAGCGACGAACGGACCGTCGCGTTCGATCCGTTCGTGGAGCTCACGCAACCGGTCCCGGTACTGCCCGACCGTGAAGCCGGGCACCATCCAGATAACCTTCCGTAGAAAGTAGATCACGGCTCCGATGTCGTGGAACTCCGTGCGCAGACGTTCGGAGCGCAGATCGAGGACTTCGAGGCCGGCCGCGGTGGCGTCGGCGACCGCGTCGTCGGGGTGCCGGGCGCGCCGGATCTCCTCCGGCTGCGGGCCGAGGAAGTACTCGACGAGCTCGAAGACGCTCGCCGGACCGACCTGCTGCGAGAGGTATCCGCCGCCCGGCGTCAGCACCCGCGCGATCTCCTCCCACCAGATGGTCACCGGGTGCCGGCTGGTCACCAGCTCGAAGGCCGCGTCGCCGAAGGGCAGCGGCGGCTCGTCGGCGTCGGCGACCACCACCGCGCCCAGCGGGTGCAGCAGCCGCGTCGCCTTCTCGATGTTGGGCGGCCAGGACTCGGTGGCGACCATCAGCGGTGGCAGCGGAGCGCAGCCGGCCAGAACCTCACCGCCGCCGGTCTGGATGTCCAGCGCGGACCGGACCTGGGCCAGGCGCTCGCTCATCAGTTTCTGGTAGCCCCAGGAGGGGCGCTGCTCGGTGGCCCGGCCGTCGAGCCAGGAGAAGTCCCAGCCGTCCACGGAGACGGACTCGGCCTCGGCGACAAGGTGGTCGAAAGTACGCGTCATGCATTGATCGTCCCAGGTCGGACGCCCGACAACCACCGGATATGTCGACTACAGTGGTCGGCGGGCCGTGACTGGCGTTCGGGTGGATCACCACCGGGGAGCGGCCCGGCGTACCTGTGGACCTCCGGTACGTCGGCTGCCGCGCGCCTGGGCGAACCGCGATCCGCAGCGACGTTCAGGAGACCCCGTGACGACTGCCCAGACTGCCACTGACACTGCCGCCGGCTCCGCCCAGCTTATGGACGGCACGGCCCTCGCCCGCCGCATCTCGGAGCAGACCGCCGCCTACGCGGCGAAGATCACCGAGCGCACCGGCACCGCGCCCTGCCTCGCGACCGTGCTGGTCGGCGAGGACCCGGCCTCCGTGACCTACGTCCGCATGAAGCAGAACCGCTGTGCCAAGGCGGGGATCACCTCCCGCCACGTCGAGCTGCCGGCCGAGACCACCACCGAGGAGCTGGTGGCCACGCTCACCGCGCTGTCCGAGGACCCGGAGATCAGCGGCATCCTGCTCCAGCACCCCGTCCCGCACCACATCGACGAGCGCGCCGCCTTCGAGGCCATCGCCCCGGGCAAGGACGTCGACGGGGTCACCATGCACTCCTTCGCCGCCATGGGCTTCGGGCTGCCGGGCTTCGTCTCCTGCACCCCCGGCGGCATCATGCGGCTGCTCGCCGCCTACGACGTGGACCTGACCGGCAAGCACGCCGTCGTCGTCGGCCGCAGCGCGATCCTGGGCAAGCCGGCCGGGATGCTGCTGCTGGAGCAGAACGCCACCGTCACCTACTGCCACTCGCGCACCCAGGACCTGCCCTCGATCGTGCGCCAGGCGGACGTGCTGGTCGCCGCCGTCGGCAAGGCCGAGTTCATCCGGGGCGAGGACATCAAGCCGGGCGCGGTGGTCCTGGACGCCGGTTACAACGAGGGCAACGTCGGCGACGTGCACTTCGAGTCGGCCGCCGCCCGGGCCTCGTTGATCACTCCGGTGCCGGGTGGTGTCGGCCCGATGACCATCGCCGTACTGCTGGAGCAGACCGTGCAGGCGGCCGCCGCGCAGGCCGGGCTGGACCTCGCGGAGCTCTGATCCCACCGCGCGGATCCCGCGTACGACGCAGGCACGCACACGCGCTCACGCACGCCCCGGCCCTCGGTCCGGGGCGTCGCGTTTTCCCCGGGTGTCCGGGCCCCGGGGCCGTGCGCCTCAGGCGCCGACCGGGTCGGGGTTCAGGTCCGGCGTGCCGGCGGTGGCCGCGTCACGGGCCGCGGCGACGATGCCGGAGGTACGGAACGCGTCGGCCAGGGCGGTCAGGGGCCGCCGGCCCAGCCGGTAGGGCTCCGGGATCGCGGCCGGTCCCGGCAGGGGTCCGCCCGCGGCGGCGGCCTTCAGGCGGCATGCGGCCGCCAGAACGGCCGCGTCCGCGACCGCGGCGGCCTGCGCCTCGCCCATACCCCGGCCCAGGGCCTCCTCGTACGCGGCGCTGCGCACCCGGGGGTCGAACCAGCCGGCCAGCGCCAGGATGCCGTCGTCGATGACCGACTCGCGGTGGATCAGCCGGATCCCCACCGGGGACCACCAGGCCAGCGGGACGGTCCGTCCCTGGGTCGCGGCGAATCCGCGCAGTGCCTTCCACAGCGGGTGCAGCCGCCGGTACTGGCTGAGGGCCAGCCATGTCGCCGACCCGCCGACCAGCGGCACGACGAACCCGGCACCGAGCAGCAGCCCGGCGGCCCCGGCCAGTGGCGGCGCCACGTCCGTGGACAGGAACACCAGGTCGTGGCCGGTCCAGCGGGCCACGACCGAGGCCCACTTGGCGGCCAGGTAGGCCAGGTCCATCAGCCCGGCGACCACGATCAGGGCCAGCCCCGTGCGCAGCGGGCGCAGTGCGCGGTCCGCGCGCGTCAGCCACTTGCCGCACAGCCAGGTCAGCGCCGAGGTGCCCATCGTGTGCGCCACGAGGAAGCAGACGATCATCTCGCGGATCCAGGGCGTGGTCGCGTAGTACGTGTCCAGGTCCTGGAGCCGTTCCACCGGCGCGTCGCCGATCACGAACAGGACGACGATGGCCGCGGTCGCGGTGCCGAACAGGGCCGTGGTCAGCCGGGTGGCCCGGCGCACGGCCGCGGGCGGCCCGCCGCGCCACTGCAGGACCAGGACGACGCACAGCCCGGAGAACACCGTGCACAGGCCGAACACCAGGGGCGCGGAGAAGTTGACCACGCCGGTGCGGCGGTTGACCGAGGCGATGGTCGACGGCGATGCGAGGAAGTTGATGGGTGCCCCGACGGCGAGCAGCGCGCACGCCGTCCGGTTCAGCGGCCGGTCCCGGTCCCGGCGCAGCTTCGGCAGCTTGATCAGCAGCGCCAGGACCATCAGGGACGCGGGCAGGAGCGGCAGGATCCTGCCGCTCATCGGGCCTGTCCGACGGCGTCGGCGGGGCCGACCGGGTCCGCCGACGGGCCGGCGCCCGTGCCGGTGCCGGTGCCCGTGCCCGTGCCGGTGTCGGCACCGGGCTTTGTGACGGGCGCCCGGTCGAGCCCGGCGACGGCCCGCTCGGCGGCGGTGAGCGGCGGCGCCTTCAGCGCGCCCCGGTCCGAGGCGCGCAGGACGTGCCAGACCACCGACGGACGGAGCCAGTGGGTGGGCGCGATGCTCATGGTGAGGACGTTGAGCAGGGCGGCGGTGAGCGCCTCGTCGGTGGTGGCTCCCGTCATCAGCCGGTTGACGTACCCGTTGAGCAGACCACTGCCGGCGCGCGGCGTCATCCCGGTGGCCCCCGGATACAGGATGTCCTGCGAGGTGGCGAGCTCCCAGGCGGTGCTGACCTGCGGCGCGATGGCGCGCTGCGCCTCGCGGCCGATCCCGGGATGCTCCAGTCCCTTCGCCCGCAGCAGGGTGCGTACGGCCAGGATCCCCTGGGCCGCGACGCTCATGCCCTGTCCGTACAGCGGGTTGAAGGTGGCGACGGAGTCGCCGACGGCGAAGAAGCCGTCGGGCAGCTCGGCCTTCTCGAAGTAGATCCGGCGGTTGGCGGTGCCCTGGGTGACGGCGACGTCCGTCAGGGGCTTGCGGCCCTCCAGGAGCTCACCGACGATCGGGTCGCGGACGGCCCTGGCGAACGGGATGAACGCGTCGGGGTCATTGGTCGGCTGGCCGCCGCGGGTCCCGGAGAGGGTGGCCTGCCACTGGCCGTTCTCGATGGGCACGATCGTGGCCGTCTGACCCGGGACGGGCACCCGGGGGTCGGACTGGACGTTGACGATGGGGAAGCCCATCTCGTGGGCTCCGGCCGGGGCTTCGAAGATCCTCGTCGCGTAGACGAGGCCCGAGTCGACCTCGGCCTGCCGGATCCCGGTCACGCCGAGCGCCTGGAGCCAGGTCCGGGCGCGCGAGCCGCGGCCGCTCGCGTCGATCACGAGGTCGGCGGTCAGCAGCCGGCCCGCTTCCTCCGGGGTGTCGACGAGGACGCCGGTGACCCGGGACGCCGTGCCCTCCAGGGCGCGGACCCGGCTCCGCTGGAGCGTGGAGACCCCCTTCAGCCCGGTCACCCGGGCGCGGACCACCGAGTCGAGGAGATCGCGGCTGCAGGAGATGTTGAACTGCTTCTCCCCGCACCGGGGGATCCATCCGTGGGCGGTCTTGGTGACCAGGTCGGTGGGCAGGCTGCGGCGGATGGCCCCCGCCTTCGTCCAGTCGTCGGTGATCCCGGGCAGGATCCGCTCGATGGCACGGGCACCGCCCGACCACAGGAGGTGGGTGTGCCGTGCCTGCGGGAGTCCACGGCGCGGGGCCGGACCCTCGGGCAGCGGGTCGGCGTCGATGACGGTGACCGCGGCGTGCTCGGCGAGGACAGCCGCCGCGAGGAGGCCGGCCAGACTGCCGCCTATGACGACTGCGTGGCGGGGCGGGGTGGACTGGTTCATCGTGGCGTGCTCTCTGTCAGGGCCGTGCTGAGGGCATCGGCGTGAGGGATGCGGCGACCGGCTGGTGCGGGTCACGGCGTGGCACGGGGCTTCCCCAGCCGAGTGAGGACTTGATGCGCTCGATGGCCTCGGGGAGCTGCTGTTCCCGGGGAGAGGGCAGGTAGGAGCGCAGCGCGTTGCCGAGGTGCAGGCCGAAGGTCTCGGCCCGGATCTCCGCCGGATCCCCGTGGTCGGCGCGGGCGGCGGCCTGCCGGACCACCGCGTCCAGCCCGGGGCCGGAGGTCAGCAGATCGGCGAGGCGGCCGGGGTGTCCGGCCAGCCGGGCAGCCACCAGCATGCCCGGACCGACGCTGTCGCAGGTGCCCTCGTCCAGGTGCCACAGCTCGTGGCACGCGATGACGAGCTGGTGTTCGGGCCGGGTGTGCTGCTCGACGACGATCAGGTCGACGTCGTCCAGCTCCAGCCACAGCCCGCTCGCGGTGTCGGGCGGGAAGGAGGTGAAATGGACGTCGACCTTCCGCCCTGAGCCGCGCCGCTCGGCGTAGGCGGCGCACAGCGCCCCGATGATCTCCCCGGCGTCGGCCGGCGGCGTCAGGCGCGCACCCTCCAGCAGTTCGGAGCCCAGCTTGCGCATGGCCCGTGTGGTCCTCATGGTGTGTCTCCCTCGGCGGCGGCGCCCTCGGTCGGCGCCCCGCTCTTCGCGCCCGGAACTCCGAGCTGCCCCTCGCGCGCGAGGAGGTCGTCCAAGTGGTCGGCCAGTGACTTCCAGCCCTGGGGCGACAGCCGCCCGGCCCGCGTGACGATGCTGCGCACGTCGTGCGCCCGCAGCACCGCCAGCATCGGGTTCTCCCGGTCCCGCACCGCGGACTCCAACTCGCCCTCGATCAGGGCAAGGGCGCTCGAGAGCGCCTCGGTGTCGTCGGCCAGCAGGAAGCCGCCCTCGACGCCGTAGAAGCGCTGGATGCCGGCTGCCGCGGCGAGGTTCGGCAGGCCCTCGCCCTGGGCGAGGCGGGTCAGCGACTGCCCCGACGCGTCGAAGGACTTGGCGATGGCCGCCAGCGAGTGGGGCTGGCCGTCCTCCCGTACGCGGGTGCGGCGCAGGTGCTCGAACCGCAGGTGCACCTGCTCCTTGAGCGGCAGCCGGGGCGGCCTGCCGTCGAGGGTGAGCCGGATGGCCTGCGGGGTCATACCGGTGAGGTACGACAGGTGCTCCAGGTCGTCCCGGCCGTCCGAGACGGTGGTGGAGGACAGGGCGAGGGCGCGTTCCACCGCGCTCTTGCTGTCGGCCAGGAGGAAACCGGCGTGGACGCCGAAGAACCGCTGCACACCGGCCGCGTGACCCATCCGGGGCAGCCCGGTACCGGCGTTGAGCGGCCCGAGAGAGGCGCCGGGGGCGTCGAAGTCGTCGGCGATGGCCGCCAGCGGCCACTCCCGGCCGTGCTTGTCGCGCCGGGTCGCGCGCAGCCGCAGGAACCGCTGGTGCACCCGCCGCTCCAGCGGCGCCTCCACGGCGGTGCCCGCCACCACCTGGGGTACGCGCCCGGGTTCGACCCCGGACAGATGACTCAGCCGCTCCACCGCCAGCACCTCGGCCGGATCCTGCCCGTGCTCCTGCGCCAGTGCCCAGGTGCGGCGCCAGACGGCGGCGAGATCGGGTCGGGCGGCGGCTCGCACCGGCGGATTCTCCATATGTCGACAAGACGTTCGAGTGATTCGGGCTCCGTGAAGCCTAGCCTCCCGCCCCTGGCCGAACCAGAGGAACCCCAACGTTTCCTGCCGTACAGCTCAAAAAGGGTTGGCATCCCCCCACCCCCCCCGCAGCCGCACGACAAGCCCCGTCCGGACAGCAGGTGTTGGACGGGAGCGCGGACGACGGATCGGGCGCGGTCCGCAGCCGGTACGATCGGCCCATGACCACACATCAGGCGGATGCCGCGTAGATCTCCGCGTGCGCTGCGGGCCGCCGCGCCCGACAGGCAGAGCGACAGCGAGACGAGCACGCTGCTCATCGGCGCGTGCCCCGGGCCGCCGGTGTGTGCGGCCGTCCACACCTACCTCTTCGTCGACGGCCTCGACGTGGTGGCGCGCAGCGACAGCAGGATGGCCGGTCTCGGCCCGAGGCAGCTGCTCCGCCCGGGCGGGCCGCTCTATCCGACGGACATGCCGCGCAGGGCGGACGTGGCGACCGAGAAACCACCCGGATCAGGGCCGGACCGGCTGACCATCCGGATCCGGCTCCGCGGCGAGACGGTCATCTGGTCCGACCTCATGTACGCGGGCCGCGACGACACCGCCGTCGACGAGGTCCGCTTCCGCCTGGACCAATACCTGGGCGAGATCGAGCGAGCCTACGCGGCGCTGCGGGCCCACTCCTGAGACCGCCCGTTACCCCGGAGGTAATCGACCCTCCCCGCGGGCCCCGGCACAGTGGACGCATCGGGTTCCGGGGCCGCGCACTCGGTCCCGGGATCCGTGTCCCACCTGGCCGTTCGACCTCGATGGAGGCTGATTCCCATGTCCGCGACCCCGCTCGCAGGCTTCGCCCGCAATCGCGTCCCGCAGACCGCGCTGCGCCGGTTCCTCGCCCTCGACTCCGCCGTCACCACCGCCAACGGGCTCGCGTACGTCGCCTTCTCCGCCCCGCTCAGCCGGCTGCTCGGGGTCGGGCAGGGGCTGTTGCCGGCCCTCGGGATCCTCCTCGTCGCGTACGGGGCCGCCGTCGGATGGCTCGGCTCTCGGCGGCAGCCGCCCGTCCTTCCCGTGAAGCTCGTCATCGAGACGAACTACGCCTGGGCCGCCCTCAGTCTGGCGTCGCTGGCGCTCTGGTTCGAGCCCACCACCGCCGGGCTGCTGTGGATCCCGGTGCAGGCCGTCACCGTGGCCGGGTTCGCCGTGCTCCAGCAGCTCGCCCTGCGCTCGGGCTCAGCCGCCCAG
Source organism: Streptomyces sp. NPDC001549 (assembly GCF_042894025.1). NCBI lineage: Bacteria > Bacillati > Actinomycetota > Actinomycetes > Kitasatosporales > Streptomycetaceae > Streptomyces > Streptomyces sp. NPDC001549. Next base: position 156,168 of record NZ_JBIAVJ010000012.1, on the reverse strand, counting down.
TGAGCGCAGGTACTTCACCGTCGCCGGGTCGGCCGGGAGCATCGTCTCGATGGCCAGCTCGGCGACGGTCACGTCCATCGGCGTGTTGAAGGTCGCGATGGACGACACGAAGGACAGCACGTGCCCGTCGTGCTCGATGACCAGCGGCAGCGCGATGTACGCAGTGGGCTCCTCCGGGGCGCTGTCGCCCGGGCGCTCGCCGACCGGATAGGCCGACACCTCCTCGTACAGGGCGCGCAGCGGCTCGGAGCGGGCCAGCGCGATCTGCCGCTCCATCTGCGCCAGCAGGTGCCCGCGCCACTCCTTGAGGTTGTGGATCCGCGGGGCCAGGCCCTCGGGGTGCAGGGTGATCCGCATGGCGTTCAGCGGCGGGGTCAGCAGGTGCTCGGGCAGTCCGTCCAGCAGTATCGCGATGCCCTGGTTGGCGGCGACGACGTTGTACACGGCGTCCACGACCAGGGCGGGATAGGGCTCGTACCCCGTCAGCAGGCGGGCGATGCCCTCGCGCAGCGTCTCCATCGCCGGGTCGTCCAGCGCGGTGTGCGCGTAGTGCGGGGCGTAACCCGCCGCGAGCAGCAGGGAGTTACGCTCCCGCATCGGTACGTCGAGATGGCCGGCGAGCCGCAGCACCATCTCCTCGCTCGGCCGGGACCGGCCCGTTTCGATGAAGCTGATGTGCCGGGACGAGGAGTCGGCGCGGCTCGCCAGCTCCAGCTGGCTGATGCCGAGCCGCTCCCGCCAGGCGCGCAGCAGGGTGCCCACACTCGTCGTCGTCATGCGTACGACGTTAGCCGAGGAGGGTCAGCCCAGGTCGAAGACGTTCCGCAGGCCGAGACGGTGGCGCCACCGGTCGTGCCGTTTGGCGGGCTCCAGCTCCGGCGCCCGGTACATCGGATGGACCGTGCACCGCGGTGCGTCGGAACCATCCCGGTCCAGCAGGGAGTTGACGGCCGCGCGCGCCGACGCGTTGGCCCCTTCCATCGTCGCGAGGTCGATGTCGACGGCGACGTAGTCCCCGCTGAGGAAGAAGTTCGGGATACGGGTGCCCGCGCTCGGCCGGTTGTGCAGGGTGCCGACGGGGTGGATCAGCAGCTCGTCCTGGTTGGTGGGGTGCGGGGTGCCGAGCCCGTCCACGCCCGGGTCCAGGAACCACGAGTGCAGCGTGGAGTCGGTCAGCAGGGTCCGCCCGGTGTCGTTGAGGGAGGCCTTCAGCTGCGCCCACACCTCGCGCGCCACCTCCTCGCGCGTGCACTGCTTGGCCGTCTTCCCGTACAGGATCCCCGGCTTGTCCCACTCGGAGATGTCCACCGACAGGCAGTCGACCGCCGTCCCGTCGCCGTAGTCGGCCGGGAAGTCGCGGGACGGCCAGTGCTCGGCCTGCTGGATCGCCGTCAACGACCAGGGGGAGTCGATGCAGTTGAGGTGGCCGTGCACCAGCTCGGCCCGCTCGGTCAGATAGAACTGGATACCGGTCATCCAGTCCGTCTCCAGCTTGTCGCAGCGACCCAGCATCGGATCGGCGGCCCGCAGCGCCGCGCTCCAGGTGCGGCGGGCGTGCTCGACGGGCAGCGCGCTCACGTAATGGTCGGCGGTGACGGTCTGCGCGGCGCCGTCCGGCCCCTCGACGGCGACCCCGCTCACCCGGCCGCCCGCGTACCGCACCTCCCGTACGGTCCAGCCAATCCTGAACTCCACGCCGAGGGAGCGCAGATGGGCCTCCCAGGGGTCGATCCAGGCCTCGTTGGTCGGCAGGTTGAGGATCCGGTCGGGCGGGCCGTCCGCCCCGCGCCCCAGCAGGTTGAGGACGAAGGCCTCGCCGAGGGTGCCGACCGTACGGGTGGAGGCCTCCTCGGCCTTGGTCGCCACGATGTTGCGGGTGATGCCGACGGCGAGGATGCGCCGGTACTCGTTCGACATCCGCTCCGCGCGCACGAAGTCCCACCAGGGCGTCCGCTCCCAGACCTCCTCGCGCCGCTCGTCGCAGCTGGTGAGGAAGACCAGCACGCGGTCGACGAAGTAGGCGGTCTCGTGCGGCGGGAGCCGGACCAGTGTCTGCAGGATGCCGGCGAGGGCCCGCCGGATCTCCTCGGGCGTCAGCTCGGCGGGGGAGTGCCCGGGCCAGGGGATGGGTCCGCGCAGGTCCTCGCGCCCGGCCGCCCGGGCGAACATCATCTCGCGCGGGGCGACGAGGTTGTCCCACACCCCGGACGCGTTCCCGGGGAAGGGGATGCGCCGCATGGTGTCGGGCAGGTTGTGGTAGATGCCGGGGATGAAGCGGAAGCCGTGCTCGGCGGGCAGCGGACGGCGCCCGCCGCGGGCGCTGCCGGGCACGTCCATGCTGCGCGCCTTGCCGCCGAGGGCCCGGCGCTCGTACACCGTGACGGCGTAGCCGCGCTCGGCGAGTTCGTGTGCCGCCGTCAGGCCCGCCACGCCGCCGCCGAGCACCGCGACACGCCGTCCGCCGGGCGCCGGTCCGGCCCCGGTGGCAGCCCCGGCAGCCGCCGCGGGAGCCGTCCCGGCCCCGGCCAGGACCGCCCCGGCGGTGGCCGCCGCGCCCGCGCCCGCGATGAACGTACGCCTGGAACTTCCTGTGCCCGCCATGGCGAATGCCCCCTCGTTACCGCTGGTAACAGTGTGTTCGGCGCAGGAGCATATGGGGGGCGGGACGGACCTGGAAGGCGTAGAAGCACCCGAGCGCACTATGGCGCGAAAGGATTGGTCCGGTGTGCACTGTGGGAACCTTGACTACACGTCACGGGGAAAAGGAGCCGGTGCATGCCGAGTGAGCCGCTGTCACAGAAGGAGATCGAGGACCGGTTGCGGGAGCTCCCCGGCTGGGCCTTCGAGGACGACCGGATCTTCCGCACCTACCGGCTGGGCACGCACTTCGCCGCGAGCGCCCTCGTCGTCCATATCGCCACCGTCCAGGAGGAGTTGAACCACCACTCCGACCTGACCCTCGGCTACAACACGGTCCGGCTCTCCGTGAACAGCCATGACGCCGGCGGTGTGGTGACGGAGTCCGACTTCGCCCTCGCCGAACGCGTCGAGGCCCTCGCCCCCGCCCACGGCGCGAGCTGATGACCACGCACATACCGTCCGTGAGATCCCTGCTCGACTACGACGCCGAGGCCGAGGCCTACGACACCACCCGCGGCGGCATCCCGCGCGCCGAGGCGGCTGCCGCCGCCGTCCTCGAACTCCTCCCCGCGGACGCGCACACCCTCCTCGACCTCGGCTGCGGCACCGGCATCGTCACCAGCCGGATCAGCCGCCCCGCCCTGCGCGTCCTGGGCGCGGACGCCTCCCACGGCATGGCCGCGATCGCAGCGCGGCGCGGCATCCCGGTGACCCTCGCCGACGCGGCCCGGCTGCCGGTCCGGCCGGCGTCCCTGGACGCGGTCAGCGCGGTGTGGCTGCTGCACCTGCTGCGCGAGCCGGGACTGGTGCCGGCGGTGATCGCCGAGGCCGCCCGGGTGCTGCGGCCCGGCGGGGTCTTCCTCGCCACCGTGGACAAGGACTCGGCGCACGACGTCGGCAGCGACATAGACGCCGTCTTCGCCGCGCACCTGACCCCGACCCCCTCGGACGCCTCCGGGGAGGTCGAGGCCTACGCGGCCCGGGCGGGCCTGCTCCCGGTCGGCGAGGCCCGTTTCACCGGCCACGGCCAGGGCCGCACCCCGCGCGGTTCCGCCGAGTCCCTGCTCGCGGGCCGGTACGCCTCCCGGATCGTCCCGCGCGGCATCACCGCGCAGGAGCTGGCGGCCCGGCTGGAACTGCTGCCGGACCAGGACGTCCCCCGCGCGGAGCCGACGTACCGCATACGGAGCTTCGTACGCGTCTGACCAGCGGGAAGGGCCGCCCGGACCCGGACCCGGGCCGGGGTCCGTATCCGGGCCGGCATCCGTATCCGGACCGGGAAACCGGACCGGGAAACCGGAGCGGGACCCGGATCCGGTTCCCGTCACATGTCGAACTCGGCCGGGTCCGGCCCGATCCGGCGGCCCGCCGCACCCGCGCCCAGGGCGTCCAGCGCCGCCATGTCGGCGGCCGCCAGCTCGAAGCCGAACACGTCCAGGTTCTCCCGGATGCGCGCGGGCGTCACCGACTTCGGGATCACGATGTTCCCGTGCTGCAGGTGCCAGCGCAGCACCACCTGCGCGGGGCTGCGGCCGTACGCGGCGGCGATCGCGGCCACGGCCGGGAGCGTCAGCAGCTCCTTGCCCTGGCCCAGCGGCGACCAGGCCTCGGTCGCGATCCCGCGCTCGGCGTGCACGGCGCGCAGCTCGGCCTGCGGGAAGAGCGGGTGCAGCTCGACCTGGTTCACGGCCGGGACCAGCTCGCTCCCGGCAGCGATCCGCTCCAGGTCGGCCGGGCGGAAGTTCGACACGCCGACCGCCTTGGCGCGGCCGCTCGCCGCGATCTCCTCGAAGGTCTTCCAGATGGCGACGAAATCGTCGCGCATCGGACGCGGCCAGTGGATCAGGTACAGGTCGACATGGTCGAGGCGCAGCTTGGCGAGGGAGTCGTCGAAGGCGCGCAGCACCTGGTCCCGGCCCCACTTCCGCTTCGGGCTGTTCCACAGCTTGGTGGTGACGAACAGCTCCTCGCGTGCCAGCCCGGAAGCGGCGACGGCCTTGCCGGTGCCCGCCTCGTTGCGGTAGATGGCGGCCGTGTCGATGCTGCGGTAGCCGGCCTCCAGGGCGGTCCCGACGGCGCGCTCCGCCTCCGCGTCCGGCACCTGCCAGACGCCGTAGCCGAGCTGGGGCATGAGCGTGCCGTTGTTGAGCTTGATGGCGGGGACCTGGTTCACGTCTGGTCGTTCCCTCACGTCGGTGCGTCGGTGCGTCGGTGCGTCGGTGCGTCGTGCGTCGGTCGTGGAGCGTCGCACGAGGGGCGATAACCGGCCCCTCGTACGACGTATTCCCGCCATCGGTTGTGTGCGCGCCCTCACGCGGTCCCGAGGTACGCCTCCCGCACCAGCGGGTTCGCCCGTACCTCGGCCGCGGTGCCCTCGGCCAGCACCGTCCCGAGGTCCAGTACGACGACCCGCGCGCACAGCTCCATCACGAAGGCCACGTTGTGCTCGACCAGCAGCACCGCGCAGCCCTCCCGCTCCGCCAGCCGACGCACGACCTCCGCGAGCCGGCCGCGCTCGGGCGCGGACATGCCCGACGCGGGCTCGTCCAGCAGCAGCACCCGCGGCGGATCGGCCACCGCACGGGCCAGCTCCACCATCCGGGCCTGCCCGACCGGCAGCCCGCCGGCGTACGAGGCACCGAGCGCGCCGATCCCGCAGTCGGCCAGCACCCGCTCGCCGCGGGCCCGGCGCTCGCGCTCCCGGGCCCGCCGGGCCGGCAGGGCGAGGAGATCGGCGGCCGGCCCGCCCCCGCCGCCCCGCCACTCCTGCGCCACCAGCACGTTGTCGGCCACGCTCAGCTGCCCGAACAACTGCTGCCGCTGGAAGGTCCGGCGGATCCCGTGCCGGGCCCGCCAGACGGGGGAGCGCCGGGTGACGTCCGCCCCGTCCAGCAGCATCCGCCCCTGGTCGGGGCGGCGGATCCCGGACAGTACGTCGAACAGCGTGGTCTTCCCGGCGCCGTTCGGCCCGATGAGCCCGCACACCTCGCCCGCGCGGACCCCGAGATCCACGCCGGTCAGCGCCCGGACGCCGCCGAAGCGCACGCCGACCCCGCGGGCCTCCAGTACGTACCCGCCCTCGCTCATGTCGCCATCCCCAGGTAGGCCTCGGTGAGCCGGTCCGCCTCCACCTCGGCCCGGGGGCCGCACCAGGAGACCCGGCCCTGGGAGAGGCAGGCCACGGTGTCGGCGATCCCGAGGATCTCGGCCGCCCTCTCCTCCACCAGGAGCAGCGCCGTCCCTGCGTCGCGGAGCTCGGTGAGCAGCGCGTACACCTCCTCCACCACGCGCGGGGCGAGCCCGAGCGAGGGTTCGTCGGCGATCAGCACCGCGGGCGGCCGCTGGAGCAGCGGAGCCAGGGCCAGCATCTGCTGCTCCCCGCCCGAGAGCGCTCCGGCGGGGATCCCGCGCCGCTCGGCGAGCCGCGGGAAGCGCGCGTAGACGGCGGCGCGGGCGTCGGCGTCCCGGAGGTACAGGGCCAGGTTCTCCTCGATGGTGAGCGCGGGGAAGATCCCGCGCCCTTCGGGGGCGAGCAGCACCCCGGCCCGCGACCGGCGTACGGCCCCGTCCCGGGTCGCGTCCCGCCCGCCCACGTACACCGCCCCGCCCGTGGCGGGCAGCAGCCCGGCGGCGACCCGGCAGGCGGTGCTCTTCCCGGCCCCGTTGGGCCCCAGCACGGCGAGGATCTCGCCCGCGCGGACGGTGAGATCGACCCCGTGCAGCACGAGCCCCCCGTCGTACCCGGCGGTGACCCCGCGCAGTTCGAGGGAAATGCCAGCCTCGCCAGGGGGCACCTCCCAGCGGTAGCCGGGGGGGTTTGAGGCGTGGGGGTTCGGGGGCGGAGCCCCCGACGGGTCCGGGGCGGAGCCCTGGGAAGCGGCGGCGCGCCGGCGGGCCAGCCGCACCGGCACCGCCGCGCAGTACCCGTCCGGATCGTTGGCCAGGGCCAACCCCGCCAGCCCGAAGAGGATCACCGGCAGATGCGCGGACTCCGTCACGTAGTCGGACAGCAGCCGCGGGGCGACGGCGAACACCAGCCCCGCCACCACCGCGTACTGCGGCCTGCGCACGCCCGCCGCCACGACCACCGCCAGCCACACCAGCCCGGTCATCGCCGTGAAGTCCGTCGCCGTGATCCGGGTGTTGTACGAGGCGTACAGCACGCCCCCGAACCCGGCCAGCCCCGCCGACAGCGTGAACAGCAGCAGTTTGGTGCGCAGTACGGAGACCCCCGAGGCGACCGCCGCCGCCGGGGCCGACCGGACCGCGAGCATCGCCCGCCCCGACGGGGAGTTCCGCAGCGCGGTCAGCCCGGCCGCCACCAGCGCGACCAGGACCACCAGGGCCACCCCCAGCGCCCGGTCGTCGGAGAGGTCCACCGGTCCGAACACCGGCCGCGGGATCGGCCACCCGGCATCGCCGTTGCGCAGCCAGCGCAGCTGGAACAGCACCTGATCGGCCAGGAAGGCCAGCGCCAGCGTGGCCAGGGCCAGCGACCTGCCCCCCAGCCGCAGCGCCGGCAGCGCGACGAGCGCCCCCAGCACGGCCGCCACGCACGTGCCCACCGCCAGCGCGGCGACGAACGGCCAGCCCCGGCTCATGAGCAGCCCCGCCACGAGCGCGGCACCGGTCACGAAGGTGCCCTGCGCCAGCGACACCATCGCCCCGAGCCCGGTCACCACCGTGAAGGACATGAACACGAGCGCGATGGCCAGCCCCTGCGCCAGCAGGCCGCTCCAGAAGGGGGTGGTCACGGTGTAGAGCGCCACGCACAGCGCCGCCGCACCCGCCGCCCACACCCCCCACCGCCGCCCCCACGCGGCCCCGGCCAGATGGTCGACCGGCGGCGCGTCCACGGCCGCGACCCCCGCCGTCCGCGCCGTGCGGGTCAGCACCAGCAGCCCGCCGAACAGGATCAGGAAGGGCACGGCCGTCCGGAAGCCGGTGACGGACTCGGCGAAGGACGCGTACCCGGCCACCAGGTTCTGCAGCACCCCGAGCCCGAGTCCGCCCGCGAAGGCGAGCGGCACGGAAGCGAACCGTCCGATGACCGCCGCCGTGGCCGACACGAACAGGAACAGGGTGAAGTCGTGCGCCGACAGCCCCAGCAGCGGGGTCGCCAGCACACCCGCGAGGCCCGCCAGGCCCGACGCGACCATCCAGGCCACCGACGACAGCCGGTCGGCGCTGATCCCGCGCAGCTCGGTCAGCGAACGGTTGTCGACGGCGGCCCGCAGGTGCAGCCCCAGCCGTGTGTGCCGCATCAGCACCCACAGGGCCACCGCCACCAGCGCCGTCACCACCCAGGTGATCAGCTGGTCGGAGTCGATGCCGACGCCGTCCGCGAGCTGCCAGGACCTCGCCGGGCTGGGCCCCACCCCCGGCAGCCCGAACTGGTTCTCCGCCGGCTTCACCGGCGCGCCCGCCTCCGCCAGCAGTTCCACCGCCCACAGCCCGGCGGCCGGCAGCGCCACCAGCAGCCCGATGGTGGCCACGATCTGCGCGGTCTCGCCGACCCGGGCGAGCCGCCGGAACATCAGCCGGTCCAGCCCCCAGCCGAGACCGGGAGCCAGGACGAAGACCACCAGCAGGGCGGCCGGGACGGCGGGCCAGCCCAGCCCCGAGTGCAGCTCGTAGAAGGTGAGCGCGCACAGGTAGGCGGTGGCCCCGTGCGCGAAGTTGAACAGTCCGGACGCCGAGTACGACAGCACCAGCCCGGTGGCGAGCAGTGCGTACAGGGCGCCGGAGACCAGACCGCTCAGTACGAAGACGAGCAGATCCCCCATGCCGCGGCCCTACTTGAAGGGGATGGGTTCGTAGCACTTGAACGGTACGGAGACCTCGTACGCGCCGTTCTTCAGCTGTACGAGCGCTCCGCAGCCGAAGCTGTCCTTCTGCCCCTTGGGCTCCGCGCGGTCACCGACGAGTGTGCCGGTGTCGGAGAAGCCCTGCGCGGCGGCCTGGAAGGACTCGACGGTCAGGTTCTCTCCGGCCTTCTGCGCGATGGACAGGAAGAGGTCGGCCGACATGTACCCGGTCAACATGTGCATGCTGAGCGGCACGTCCTGGCCGCCCGCGGCCGCCTTGATGTCGGCCTTGAACTGCGCCATCTTCGGATCGGCCGACTCGAAGGGCTGGAACTGCAGCAGCACGTGCACCCCGTCGAGGGCCTGCTTGGTGGCGTCCTTGGCCAGCAGCCCCGGGTCGTAGTCGGTCGGGTCGGAGAGCAGCCCCTGGTAGCCGCTGCGCTTGAGCGCGGTGAACAGCCCGATGTTGTTGGGGGTCTGCATGACGGAGACGACGGCGTCCGGGGCCTTGCCGTCGTTGCCGGTGAGGATCTCCTTCACGTACGCGGACCAGTCGCTCGGGACGGCGGTGGCGGGCACGGAGGCCTTGGCGTAGGAGACCTTGAACCCGGCGCTGGTGAAGCCCTGCTGGAAGGTGCGGATGCCGAACTTGCCGGCGTCGCTGTCGTTGGCGATGATCGCGACCGATTTGCCCTGGGCCCCGCCGAGGATCTGGCCGATGCCCTCGGGCCAGGTCTGGTTGAGGGTGCCGCCGGGGGTGGGGACCAGGCAGCCGTTGAAGCCGTAGATGTGCCGGGGGCCGCAGAAGGCGGGCAGGGTGCCCCAGCCGAAGGTGGGAACCTTCTCCTGCTCCAGGAAGTCCGCGCCGGAGAAGGTCACCGAGCTCATGGGGGAGACGGCGAAGACCTTGTCCTGCTGGACGAGTTTGCGGGCGGCCGCCAGGTTCTTGACGGGGTCCTGGCCGTCGTCCTCCGCGCCGAGGTAGTCGATCTTGCGTCCGTTGATCCCGCCCTCGGCGTTGGCCCGGAGATAGCGGGCCTTGGCACCGAGATCGGTGTCCTTCTTGCTGTAGCCGCTGGCACTGGTCATCGACACGATCCCGCCGACCTTGATCGAATCGGCGCTCACCCCGCGGGAGTTGCCCGGCGCGTCGCCGGGTTTTCCGGGAGAGGTCCCGCTGGTGGAGGCGGAGTTGCAGGCGGAGACGAGCGCGAGGGCCGCCGCCGCGGCGGCCAGGGTGCGGATCGGTCGCAACATGTCGGGGATCCCCTCCGGTTGGAATCCCCGCATTCTGTGCGTGACCTGACGGATCGTCAATATTGTCGACGAATGGAAATGACGATCCGTCAGTTACGTGTGTGCGCGCCCGGTGGACTGCCCGACGGGGCCGCCTGCCGAACCACCGGTGAGCCGCCCGGACCTGCCGCGACGGCCCGCCGCCGGACCCGGCTCAGGAGGAGTACAGGGCCGCGACCTCCTTCGCGTACGCCTTCTCGATCGCCCGGCGCTTGAGCTTCAGCGAGGGGGTCAGCAGACCCCGCTCCTCCGTGAACTGCTCACCCAGCACCCGGAAGGTGCGGATCGCCTCCGCCTGCGACACCAGGGTGTTCGCGGCCACCACCGCCCGGCGCACCTCCGCCGTCAGCTCGGGGTCACCCACCAGCTGCGCGGCCGGCAGCTGCGGCCGGCCGCGCATCGACAGCCAGTGCGCGATCCCGTCCATGTCCAGGGTGAGCAGCGCCGCGATGTACGGCCGGTCGTTGCCCACCAGCACGCACTGCGACACCAGCGGATGCGAACGGACCCGCTCCTCCAGCGCTGCGGGCGCCACGCTCTTGCCGTTGGAGGTCACCAGGATGTCCTTCTTGCGCCCGGTGATGGTCAGGTACCCGTCCGCGTCCAGCCGGCCCAGGTCCCCGGTGGCCAGCCAGCCGCCGCGCAGGACCGCCTCCGTGGCCCGGGGGTCGTTGAGGTACCCGGAGAAGATGTGGCTGCCGTGCAGCCAGACCTCCCCGTCGTCCGCGATGTGCACCGTACTGCCCGGGATCGGCCGCCCCACCGTGCCGTACTTGGTCGCACCGGGCGGGTTCGCGGTGGCCGCCGCGCACGACTCGGTCAGTCCGTACCCCTCGAACACCGTGATCCCGGCCCCGTCGAGGAACAGCCCCAGGCGGCGCGACATCGCCGACCCGCCCGACATGGCGTGCCGCACCCGGCCGCCCATCGCCTCGCGGACCTTCCCGTAGACGAGCCGGTCGAAGAGCTGGTGCTCCATGCGCAGCGCGGCCGAGGGCCCCGGCCCGGCGCCGAAGGCCTTGCGCTCGCGCGCCTCCGCGTACCGCACGGCCGTCTCCACCGCCCGGTCGAAGGGGCCCGTACGCCCCTCCGCCTCCGCCTTGCGGCGGGCGCCCGCGAAGACCTTCTCGAAGACGTACGGGACACCCAGCACGAAGGTCGGCCGGAAGGCGGCGAGGTCCGGCAGCAACTCGGCCGCCGCCAGCACCGGTTGGTGGCCCAGCTTCACCCGCGCCCGGACGGCGGCCACCTCCACCATCCGCCCGAACACGTGCGCCAGCGGCAGGAAGAGCAGGGTGGACGGCACCTCGCCCTGTCGGGCCTGGAAGACCGACTCCCAGCGGCTGACCAGGGTGTCGGTCTCGTACATGAAGTTGGCGTGCGTCAGCACACACCCCTTCGGCCGGCCCGTCGTCCCGGAGGTGTAGATGACGGTGGCGGTCGCGTCGGGCGTCACGGCACCCCGGTGGCGGTGCACGACGTCCTCGGCGACCCCGCGGCCGTCGGTGACGAGCCCGTCCACGGCCCCGGCGTCGAGCTGCCACAGCCGGCGCAGGTGGGGGAGCCGGTCGATGACCGATCCCACCGTCATGGCCTGGTTCTCGTCCTCGACCACGCAGGCCGTGCAGTCGGAGTCGAAGAGGATCCAGTGCACCTGATCGGCGGAGGACGTCGGATACACCGGGACGGGCTGGGCGCCGATCGCCCACAGGGCGAAGTCGAAGAGGGTCCACTCGTACCGGGTGCGGGACATGACGGCGACCCGGTCCCCGAAGCGCACCCCCTGGGCCAGCAGCCCCCGGGCGAGCGCGAGCACCTCGGAGGCCAGCTCCCGGGACGTCACGTCCCGCCAGACCCCGTCCGTCTTCCGGCCGAGAACCACCCGGTCCGGCTCCTCGCGGGCGTGCTGGAAAACGATGTCGGCCAGGCCGCCGACGGGTGCGCCCGTGACGACGGGTGGGACGGTGATCTCGCGCAAGGCCCCGCTCCTCTCCGCGCGCCGCGGTGAACGTACCTCATGGTCAACAGGGGGTGCCCGGCCTTCGGATACCTCCACAAGACCTCCCCAGTGATCACGGTGTTCACGCCGTTGACGTGCGACTGAGCCGGTCCGCGCCGGAGAGCACGGCCGCGGCCAGCGCCTCGGCCGCGGCCGACGGGCGCGGCCCGCGGAGCAGGGCGAACTCCACCGGCCCGAGCTCCGGCAGCCCGCCGACCCGCACCAGCCCCGGCGGGATCAGCCCCCGGGTGTGCGCCATCACGCCCAGCCCGGCCCGGGCCGCCGCGATCAGGCCGCTCAGGCTGCCGCTCGTGCACGCGATCCGCCACGCCCGCCCGTCCCGCTCCAGCACCTCCAGCGCCCGGGCGCGGGTGATGCCCGGCGGCGGGAAGACGATCAGCGGAACAGGGCGCTCCGGATCCACCCGCAGCCCGTCCGCGCCGATCCACACCATCCGGTCCCGCCAGACGAGCCGGCCCCGCTCGTCCCCCGGCCCCCGCCGTTTCGCCAGCACCAGATCGAGGCGCCCCGCGTCCAGCCGCTCGTGCAGCGTTCCCGAGAGCTCCACCGACAGCTCCAGATCCACCTCGGGGTGCTCGTGCCGGAACCCTTCGAGGATCTCCGGAAGGCGCGTCAGCACGAAGTCCTCGGAGGCCCCGAACCGCAGCCGCCCGCGCAGCCGCGTCCCCGCGAAGAACGCCGCCGCCCGCTCGTTCGCCTCCAGGATCGTCCGCGCGAAGCCGAGCAGCGCCTCGCCGTCCTCCGTCAGCCCCACGCTGTGCGTGTCCCGGACGAACAGCGGCCGCCCCGTCGCCTCCTCCAGCCGCCGCACGTGCTGGCTGACCGTGGACTGCCCCACGCCGAGCCGCCCAGCGGCCTGCGTGAAGCTGAGCGTCTGGGCCACCGTGAGGAAGGTCCGCAACTGGACAGGGTCGTACATACCGCCACGTTAGCCGCTCATCACGGATCGCGATGACAGTGAGTGCGGTGTGCGGGTTTCCCGATGAACACCCACCGCCGACCATGAAGGGAGGACCCCGCCCCGACAGCAAGTGAGCACCCCCGCATGTGCCGCCCGCACCTCCCCGCCCGGCTGCCCCTGGACCCGTACATCCTGGCCCTGCTCGCCACCGTGGGCCTCGCCGCCCTGCTCCCCGCCCGCGGCCCGGCCGCCACCGCCGCCGACCTCGCCTCCACCGCGGCCGGTGCCCTGCTCTTCTTCCTCTACGGCGCCCGGCTCTCCACCCGCGAGGCCCTCGACGGCCTGCGCCACTGGCGGCTCCACCTCACCGTGCTCGCCTGCACCTTCGTACTCTTCCCGCTCCTCGGCCTCGCCGCCCGCGGCCTCGTCCCCGGCCTGCTCACCGCCCCCCTCTACAGCGGCCTGCTCTTCCTCTGCCTGGTCCCCTCGACCGTGCAGTCCTCCATCGCCTTCACCTCGATCGCCCGCGGCAACGTCCCCGCCGCGATCTGCGCGGGCTCCTTCTCCAGCCTGGTCGGCATCGTCCTCACCCCCCTCCTCGCCGCCGCCCTGCTCGGCGGCGACGCGGGAGGCTTCTCCCCCGACTCCCTCCTCAAGATCACGCTGCAGCTCCTGCTGCCCTTCCTCCTCGGACAGGCCCTGCGCCCCTGGGTCGGCGGCTTCCTCGTCCGCCGCAAGCAGGTCCTCGGCCACGTCGACCGCGGCTCGATCCTGCTCGTCGTCTACGCCGCCTTCAGCGCGGGCGTGGTCGCGGGCATCTGGCACCAGGTGAGCCTCCCGCGGCTCGCCGCCCTGATGCTGGTGGAGGCCGTACTCCTCACCGTCATGCTCCTCGCCACCTGGTACGGCGCGGCCCGCCTCGGCTTCGGCCGCGCGGACCGCATCGCCGTCCAGTTCGCCGGGTCGAAGAAGAGCCTGGCCGCCGGACTCCCCATGGCCAGCGTGCTGTTCGGGGCCCACGCCGCCCTCGCCGTGCTCCCGCTGATGCTCTTCCACCAGATGCAGCTGATGGTCTGCGCGGTCATCGCCCGGCGCCGCGCCCGGGATCCGATGCCCGAACTCACCGCCGACCGTGTGGCGGACGTCTCGCCCGCGCGCCAACGGCCCGCGCCCCGGGCCCGTTAACGTTCGGTGGTGACCTGGATACGCCCGCTCGCCGCCCACGCCGAACGCCCCTGCACGCTGGTGGTCTGCCGTGGCTGCTGTTGCGGTGACCCCCGCAAGAACCCCGGCTCCGACCACGCCGGTCAGCTGACCCGGCTGCGCGAGGCCGCCGCCGCTTCCGGGGGCCGCCTGGCCGTCCGTACGAGCGAGTGCCTCGGCCCCTGCGCCCAGGCCAACGTCATCGTGGTCCAGCCCACCACCGAGGCCCGCCGCCGCGGCGCCCGCGCGACCTGGTTCGGCTGGGCCCTGGACGACACCGCGACCGACGAGATCATCGCCTGGGCCGAGTCCGGCGGCCCGGGCACCACCCCGGTCCCGCCCACCCTGGACCTCCACCGCATCGACCCGCCGACACCGAAGCCGGCCGCGCAGTCCGGCCGCCGCGGCCGCCGGGGGCGCTGACGTGCAGAACCTCGCCCGCGCGGTGCTCGTACTGTTCGCCCTGCTGGTCCTGGTCACCGTGAAGGTGGCCTTGTCCGTCGAAGGCAGCGAACCCTCCGTTCCGCTGACGGCGGAGGACGTCACCGGCACCTGGCAGGGCGACCACGGAGCCCGGCTCGAAGTGACGGCCGACGGTCGGGCCCGCCTCACGGACTCCTCGGGCTGGACGTGCACCCCGAGCGGGGCGCCGGCCGCGCTCACCGCCGAGGGCGTCTGGACCATCGACCGGATCTCCGACGAGAACCCGGGAATCCTCATCAAGTTCACGCTCGACGGACCGTCGGTACCGTACTGCGGGGACTATTTCACGCTCGACGGCACCGGGAAGAGCGGCGCCTCGGGGGACGGCAGCGATGTGCGGGGCCACTTCTCCCGCCAAGGGGGTGCGGGCCGCGAGACCTACCGCAGGACCCCTACAGCGTGATCCGCTCCTCGCCCGCGTAGATGTTCATGTCCGGCCCCCGCAGGAAGCCGACCAGCGTCATCCCCGACTCCAGCGCCAGGTCCACCGCCAGGGAGGACGGCGCCGAGACGGCCGCCAGCACCGGGATGCCCGCCATCACGGCCTTCTGTACGAGCTCGAAGGAGGCCCGGCCCGACACCAGCAGGACCGCTCCCGCCAGCGGGAGCCGCCCGGACTGGTGCGCCCGGCCCACGATCTTGTCCACCGCGTTGTGCCGGCCCACGTCCTCCCGCAGGTCGAGCAGCTCGCCCTGCGCCGTGAACAGCCCGGCCGCGTGCAGCCCGCCCGTACGGTCGAAGACCTTCTGCGCCTCGCGCAGCCGGTCCGGCATCGCGCTGAGGACCTCCGCGGGGACCCGAACCGGATCGGCGGCGATCCCCGGGAAGCGGGTCGCCGTACGGACCGCGTCCAGGCTGGCCTTCCCGCACAGGCCGCAGGAGGAGGTGGTGTAGACGTTCCGCTCCAGCGTGATGTCCGGCACCGGGACCCCGGCGGCCAGCTGGACGTTCACCACGTTGTAGGTGTTCGAGCCTTCCTCCGTCGCCCCCGCGCAGTAGGTGACGGCCTGCACGTCCGAGGCGGCGCCGAGCACCCCCTCGCTGACCAGGAAGCCCACCGCCAGGGCGAAGTCGTCGCCCGGCGTACGCATCGTGATGGCCAGCGGTTTCCCGTTCAGACGTATCTCCAGCGGCTCCTCGGCCACCAGTGTGTCCGGCCGGACACCCGCCCCGCCGTTCCGGATCCGGACGACGCGACGGCGCTCGGTGACCCGTCCCATGGTGATCAGCCCACCCCTTCTGTTCTCGCCTCTGTTCTCGCCGGTTCCCGACAAGCTCATTGTCCCGGTTCCGCTTCCCGCGACGCCCCCGGCAGGTGGATCCTCGGGAAGCTCCAAAATCCGGGGCCGGAATCCTGTCGGGTCACACGCACACGTACCCACCAGTAGCAGGCGAAGCTGGGTAATCCTGACTTCCGTACAAAGGGGGGACCCCGCCCATGACCGGTTCACGCGTGGTGGCGCTAGGGCACTACCAGCCCGCGAAAGTGCTCACCAACGAGGACCTCGCGGCCATGGTCGACACCACCGACGAGTGGATCCGGTCCCGCGTCGGCATCCGCACGCGCCACATGGCGGGCCCGGACGAACCGGTGGACGAGCTGGCCTACCAGGCGGCGGGCAAGGCGCTGGCCGGAGCCGGCCTGACCCCGGACGACATCGACCTGGTGCTGGTGGCCACGTCGACCGCGATCGACCGTTCGCCCAACATGGCCGCGCGCGTCGCCGCCAAGCTGGGTATGGGCGGCGGCCCTGCCGTGATGGACATCAACGTCGTCTGCTCGGGCTTCACCCATGCCCTGGCCACCGCCGACCACGCCATCCGGGCCGGCTCCGCCACCCGCGCCCTGGTCATCGGTGCCGACAAGATGACCGAGATCACCGACTGGACCGACCGCACCACCTGCGTGCTCACCGGCGACGGAGCGGGCGCGGCCGTCGTCGAGGCCTGCGAGGAGCCGGGCATCGGCCCGGTGCTGTGGGGGTCGGTCCCGGAGATGGGCAACGCGGTCCGGATCGAGGGCTCGCCGCCGGTCTTCGCCCAGGAGGGCCAGTCCGTCTACCGCTGGACCACCAGCCAGCTCCCGCCGCTCGCCCGCAAGGTGTGCGAGAAGGCCGGGATCACCCCGGAGGACCTGGCCGCGGTCGTCCTCCACCAGGCGAACCTGCGGATCATCGAGCCGCTCGCCGCCAAGATCGGCGCCGTCAACGCCGTCGTCGCCCGCGACGTCGTGGACTCCGGCAACACCTCGGCCGCCAGCATCCCGATGGCCCTGTCGAAGCTGGTCCAGCGCGGCGAGATCCCCTCCGGCGCCCCGGTCCTCCTCTTCGGCTTCGGCGGCAACCTCTCCTACGCGGGCCAGGTCATCCACTGCCCGTGACGGTTTCCGCGGCCGCTCCCTCCGCCGGTTCGGCGGAGGGGTGGCGGCCCTCGGCGGCCAGCGCGCCGACCAGGACGCACGCCAGCGCCACCAGCTGGCCGGCCCCCGTCCAGCTGGTTCCCATCGGGACGGTGGCGAGCGCGAGCACCAGGGCCGCCGCGCGGTAACGGGCCGGTCCGATGCCGAGCGCCGCGCGGAAGGCCAGGTCCCCGGCCAGGTAGAGGGCGACCCCACCCGCCAGCGCGACCGCCGGGCCGGTGTGCAGGTGCTCGCCGAGGTGACCGATGGTCTTCTTCACGCCCGCCGCGAAGACGGCGATGCCCAGGAGCATGGGCAGGAAGGCGTAGTAGTACGCGGTCATCGCCAGCTTGAAACGCCGCTCCGGCGGGGTCTGCGCGAACACCTCCTCGGCCCGGCCCTCGTCGCGCACGAAGTACATCCACCACATCGCCGACGCGATCGTCAGGGCCAGGAACGTGCCGCCCGCGATACCGGGGGACAGCGGCAGCGAGCCCACCCCGATGCCGATCGCGATCACGGACTCGCCGAAGACGATGATCAGCAGCAGACCGTGCCGCTCCACCAGGTGCGCCGCGTTCATCCCGCCGAGCTGATCACCGACCGTCTGCCCGGGACCTTCGGCCGTCTCGGCCACCTCGGCCGTCTCGGCCACCTCGGCCGTCTCGGCCACCTCCGGCTCCGCCGCCCCGCTCGCCGCGACCCGCTGCACGACCACCGGCGTCACGAACTGCAGCAGCAGCGCCAGCATCCACAGCCCCCAGGCGGGCAGCCCGTCGAAGAACCCGGCGGTCGTCACCGCCAGCGCGCACAGCACGTTGGGCAGCGCGAACCACAGCACCCCGCGGCCGTGCGCCTGCGTGAACAGCGCGCCGTGGACCAGGACGGTCAGCAGGTACCCGAGGCCGAAGGCGATACCGCCGGCCCCGAAGGCGGTGGGTACGGCCAGGGCGCACACCATGAACGCCCCCATGGCCAGCATCAGCAGCACCCGCCGGACCGTCCGGTCCGGCGGCACCTGGTTGGTCAGGTGCGCGTAGCCCCCGTACATCCAGAACAGGACGGTGAAGATCAGCACCACCTGCCCCGCGCCCCGCAGGCTCAGGTCGTCCGCCAGAAGCACCGTCAACTGCGTGATGGTGAAGACGAAGACGAGGTCGAAGAACAGCTCCAGCGTGCTGACGCGGTGCTCGGATTCCATGCGCGGCTCCCCCCCCCGGATGTGTGCGCAGCCATCCGACCGCCCGGCTCCCCCTGATGTCCAGCCGGTATCAGCATCCGGAAGTGGCCGCGTGGCATTCCGCTCCTCGCGGCCGGGGACCGGCCCGCCCCCGACGGCGGCGAGACGACCCGTCTCGCTACGGCCTTTCGTGCATGCGTGCAGGTCAGCCCGGCGTGGCGGACGATCACCGCCGGGATAAGTGGTCGGAACCCCGTCGATCCTTTGCTATTGTTGTCCATGTCGCCGCGGGAAACCGGGGCCGACCACCTAGTCCGGGTGGCGGAATGGCAGACGCGCTAGCTTGAGGTGCTAGTGCCCTTTATCGGGCGTGGGGGTTCAAGTCCCCCCTCGGACACATGAAGCAGGAGCCCCACACATCGTGTGGGGCTCCTGCTGCTTTCCCGGACCGGACCGGACCCGCCGGATCGGACCGGGGCGGTCACGGACCCAGGACCACCAGGCCCGTCGGGGTGGTCAGGCTGCCCGGGACGACCGATGTGAAGGTGTGGGGCAGTGACAGGCGGGGCTGGTCGGTGTCCGGGGCGGCGTCGAAGAGATAGGCCGCGGCGGCGGTGCTGTCGCTGACCAGGTGCGGGCCGCCGGCCGCGGCCGTGCCCCCGGTCAGCGGAGTACGGAAGAGCCGCCGCAGGTGCCGCAGGGTCTCAGGAGTGACCGGGGTGACCGGCGTGACCGGGGCCCGCATCGGCCGGGTCCGGCCGGCCGGAGCCTGCTCCGCGGCGGCCGCCGCCGGGGCGTCCGGGGGGATCGCCCCCGTCAGGAGCAGGGCCAGGAGCACCGGGACGGCCTTGCGGCGCAGGGTCCCGGTGGCCGCTCCCAGCCGGTGGGCATGGCTCGCGGGCAGCGAGAGCGCGAGGCTCCCGGCGGCGTCCCCGGTGGCGATCGGGACCGCCGCACAGACGACCCCGGGGGAGTACTCGCGCAGGTCGAACACGGGCGCTCCCGGTGCCACCGCGTCCAGGGCGCTGAACAGGACCCGGCTGTCGGTGATCGTCCGCCGGGTGAGCCGCGCGGGCCGGTGCCGGGCCACATGGTCGGCGCGTCCGTCGTGGTCGAGCTGGGTCAGCAGGCATTTGCCGACCGCGCTGGCGTGCGCGGCGGCCCGGAAGTCGACCCACTCCCGCACCGGCGGGGTCGCGGGCCCGTCCGCCATCTGCGTGATCCGGACCTCGCCCTCGGCGTACCGGCCGAGGTACACCGCGGCGCCCGCGCTGTCCCGGGCCAGGGCCAGGGTGCGCTGGAGCTGCCAGGCCAGGCCGTGCCCGCCGGGGGTGGCGAGCCGGTCCAGCGCGGGCCCGCGCCCGTACACCCCGAGGGCCGGGCGCACCGCGTACTCCTCCTCGCACAGCATCGCCAGCAGGGGCCGCAGTTCCCCTTCGGCGAGGCCGGACTCCCGGGCGAGCCGGTCGGCCCGGACCCCCAACGGGTGCCGTTCCAGGACGCGTACGACCGCCAGCGCGCGGCGCGCCTCCGTCAGGGCCTGGCTCGTTCCGGCCCGGTCCGTGGTCCCGCGGTTCGCCGCCGTCAGCGCGGGGTGGCGCAGCGGTCCGGCCGCCGGGCGGAGCGCGGCCACCGGCCGCGGCGCCGGGGCCGACGCGGTGACGGGCTGCGGCAGGAACGCGGCCAGTACCCCGGACAGCCCGGGCCTCGGCAGTGGCACCGGGCCCAGGTCGGGATCTTCGAGCTGGTCCACGTAGCGCAGCACGGCCGCCTGCGTGCACAGCCGGACCTCCCGCAGATCCCGTCGGCCGCCCGGCCGGAAGCCGCGCCGGCCCAGCTCGCGCGCCCAGTGCCGGGCGTCGTGGTGCTCGCCGCGCCGGGAGTGGTCGAGGAAGAGGCAGTACGCGGCCGCGGAGGTCCGCGGGCTCCCCGACCCGGCGGCGAACTGCCACCAGAAGCGGGCTCCTTCGCGCAGCCCGGCCAGGTGCAGCAGACAGCCGAAGACGACCGCCCCGGCCAGGTCGGTGTGTCCGTCGGTGAGAAAGGAGTCGAGGTGCGCCCCGGCCTTGGGCGCGCACGCGGAGGCGAGGCAGACGGCCTTGAGGTCGCGCCGGGCCCGTTCGGCGTCGAGCGGGCAGTCCCGGGCGGGGTCGCTCCAGCCGTGCACCGACCGGCGCCGGGCGCGGTGTCCGGAGGCGGGCGGGTGCGGTGTGGCGCGCAGCAGCCGGGCCTCGGCGGCGCCGAGGTCGTAGTGCCGGTAGCGGTCGCGGACGCCCGCCCGGGCGAGGAACTCGGCCAGGGAGCGGGGGACCGGGTCGCCGTCCTGCAGCTCCTGCCGTTCGTAGCGCCTCATGATTCGGCTGATTCGGCTGATTCGGCTGATCCGGGCGATGCGCCGGTCGCGGCGGAGGTGGCGAGCAGGCGGGCGAGCCGCCGGTGGGCCTGTCCGAGGTAGGAGCGGACCGTGGCCTCGTCGACGCCCATCACGGCTGCGGCCTCACCGGGGGTGCACTGGAGCCCGTACCGCAGCAGTACGGAGTCGCGTTGCCGCTCGGCGAGCCGGGAGACGGCGGAGTAGAAGCGGATGGTGTCGGTCAGCACCTCGTACTGATCGGCGTGGGCCTCCTTGAGGGCGGCCTCGAAGGCGCTGATGTCCATCGGCTCCGGCCGCTGCTGCCACGGATGGCGCCGGCGCTGCCCGTCGACCAGGCAGTGCTTGAGCACGGTCCAGGCGTAGGCGTCGAGGCGGTCCATGTGGAGCATCCGCAGCCACTCACCCATGATCGAGTCGAAAGCGGCGTCCACCGCCTCCTCCGCCGCCGCGTCGGAGCCCAGCTGCAGATACGCGAAGCGCATGTACGCGGGCCGCCGATTGGCGTGGAAGGCCCAGTACGACAGGCGCGCCGTCGGATCCCACTGGCTCATGGGAGTCGGCCGCCGACGCCGGCTCGGTAGTCCCACGACCCCACCGGACTCCTCCGGTCCGCCATCGTTCACCGCTCCACCTCATCCCCTGTGCGCTGAACAGGAAAGCAGCGCGAGCGCACTCGGAGGGCGCAGAGAAGAAACCTGGAAGCAAAACGTCGCGGATGATCGACCCGTGATCGATCTCGATCACGCACGGCTCCAGCCAGCACGTATGCATATGCCCGCGGCCGGTGCCACCGCCCGTGCCGCTGGTGCCGCCGCTGCCGCTGCCGCTGTCGCCCTCGCCGCCCGGACACCGGTCGGGTGCGCCGCGGTCCGGCTGTAACATGGGCCTGATCGCGAGGGCCGTGACGGAGAGGTCACTGCCCTCGCTTTTGCGTTACGTCCACCCATGAACAAATGCGGCGCGTGGCTTCGCGGCGGTTCGATACGATGAACCGCATTCACAATCCGTCACGTCACGTTGTACCGCACATAGGAAATGGAGCATCCGAGGATGGCTCGACACCTGATCACCAGCGCGCTTCCGTACATCAACGGGATCAAGCACCTGGGCAACATGGTCGGGTCGATGCTTCCGGCGGATGTGTACTCCCGGTACCTCCGCCAGCGCGGCCACGACGTCCTGTACATCTGCGCCACCGACGAGCACGGCACCCCCGCCGAACTCGCCGCCAAGGAAGCCGGTATCTCGGTCGCCGAGTTCTGCGCGC
Source organism: Streptomyces sp. NPDC001549 (assembly GCF_042894025.1). Lineage (NCBI taxonomy): Bacteria > Bacillati > Actinomycetota > Actinomycetes > Kitasatosporales > Streptomycetaceae > Streptomyces > Streptomyces sp. NPDC001549. The sequence goes on along the minus strand of NZ_JBIAVJ010000012.1, from coordinate 134,599 downwards.
AGGCCCACGACGCCCAGAAGGCGGTCTACGACGGCTTCGAGCTGTCCTTCGACTACTTCGGCCGCAGCTCCTCCGCGCAGAACCGCGAGATCACCCAGCACTTCGCGCGGAAGCTGCAGGAGAACGGGTTCATCGAGGAGCGCGCGATCCGGCAGGTGTACTCGCCGGTCGACGGCCGCTTCCTGCCGGACCGCTACGTCGAGGGCACCTGCCCGCACTGCGGCTACGACAAGGCCCGCGGCGACCAGTGCGAGAACTGCACCCGCGTCCTGGACCCCACGGACCTGATCGAGCCCCGCTCGGCCATCTCCGGCTCCACCGAGCTGGAGGTCCGCGAGACCAAGCACCTCTTCCTCCTGCAGTCCAAGCTCCAGCACGAGGTCGAGGCCTGGGTCGCCGAGCACGAGGAGGAGTGGCCGCAGCTCGCCTCCTCCATCGCCCGCAAGTGGCTGACCGAGGGCCTGCACGACCGCGCCATCACCCGTGACCTCGACTGGGGTGTTCCGGTCCCGGCCGACACCTGGCCCGAGCTCGCCGCCGAGGGCAAGGTCTTCTACGTCTGGTTCGACGCCCCGATCGAGTACATCGGCTCCACCAAGGAGTGGTCCGACCTGGACCCGGCGAACCGCGACTACAAGTCGTGGTGGTACGAGGCCGAGGACGTCCGCTACACCCAGTTCATGGCCAAGGACAACGTCCCGTTCCACACGGTGATGTTCCCCGCCACCGAACTGGCCACCCGCGAGCCGTGGAAGAAGGTCGACTACGTCAAGGCCTTCAACTGGCTGACGTACTACGGCGGCAAGTTCTCCACCTCGCAGAAGCGCGGCGTCTTCACCGACCAGGCGCTGGAGATCCTCCCGGCCGACTTCTGGCGCTACTTCCTCATCGCCAACGCGCCCGAGTCCGACGACTCGTCCTTCACGTGGGAGCACTTCACCACCACGGTCAACAAGGACCTCGGCGGCACCCTCGGCAACTTCGTCAACCGCGTACTGACCTTCTCCCGCAAGAAGTTCGGTGACGACGTCCCCGCCGGCAGCCCCGCCGGCGAGGCCGAGGCCAAGCTGGGCGAGCAGATCGCCGTGCTGCTGGCCGAGTACGAGGGCCACATGGACTCCCTCCAGTACCGCAAGGCCGCGGCCGCGCTGCGAGCCCTGTGGTCGGCCGGAAACGCGTACCTGGACGAGAAGGCCCCCTGGCTGGAGGTCAAGACCGACCTGGAGGGCGCGGCGCTCACCCTGCGCACGGCGATGAACCTCATCCACCTCTACTCGGTGGTCTCCGAGCCGTTCATCCCGGCCTCGGCGCGCGCCATGCGCTCCTCGTTCGCGCTCGCCGACGACACGGCCACGTGGGTCACCCCGGAGCAGGCCCGGTCCCTGGACGCCGTGCCGGCCGGCACCCCGTTCACCGTGCCGCCCGTGCTGTTCGCGCGGGTCACCGAGGAGGACCTGGAGTCCTACCGCGAGCGGTTCGGCGGCAACCCGGAGGCCTGAGGCCTGAGGCCTGAGGCTCATGGCCCGAGGCCTTCTCAGGGCCCGGTGACAACCGCGTGAGGGGCACGACCCGATGGGGTCGTGCCCCTTTCGCATGCCCGCGGGGAGGGCGGGGGAGGGGGAAGGGTAGGGGAAACCCCACCGCGGACCGTCCACCTGGCTGTGCAGACCCGGCCGGGGCCGCGCGGCTGGAATGGGCCCATGACCCTTTCCCTTACCGCCCGGTGGGCCACCGGCTGGCTGCTCGCCGCCGCGTGGGCGCTGTCCTTCCCGCTGTTCTCCTCGCTGGCGCCGCACCGGCTGTGGGGCTGGTGCGCCGCCGCCGGATACCTCGGGGCCGCCGCGGCCACCGCACTCGGCTGCCGTCGCGCGGCGCTCGCCGCCGCCCTGCTGGGCGCCGTCGCCGTACCGCTCCTGTGGCTGGTCCTGACGGGGCAGGGGCAGTCGGAGGTGACGGTCATCGAACGGTCCGGCCGGCTCCTGCTGGAGTCCGGCCGGCTCTACGTCGACCGGCCCGCCCACGTCGGGGACTACACCCCGTACCTGCCGGGCATGGCGCTGCTCGGCATACCGCGGGCGCTGCTCGGGGGTGACGGCAGCGGTGACGGCCGGCTGGTGCGGCTGCTGGGGGACGCCCGGATCTGGTGCGCGGCCGTGCTGTTCGGCTGCCTGTGGGCGGCCCGGCGGCTGCCGGGTGGTGGGCCGGGCGGTGCACCGGGCGGTGGGACCGCCGGTAGGGCGGGCGGTGCACCGGGCCGGCTGCTGCCGGTCCTGGTGGCCTCGCCGGTGGTGGCGCTGCCCCTGGCGGTGAGCGGGGTGGACCTGCCGCTGGCCGGGCTCTGCTGCCTGGCGCTGGCGGCCGCCGCCGCCGGGCGGCCCGTCCTGGCCGGGGCGGCCCTCGCCGGGGCGTGCGCGCTGAAGTGGACGGCGCTGCCCGCGGTCGCGGTGGCCGTCGCCCTGCTCGCGGTCTGCCGGGGTGGGCGGCCGGCGGTGCGCTGTGCTCTGGTGGCGGCCGGCGGCACGGCCCTGCTGGTGCTGCCGGCGGCGCTGCTCCAGCCGGCGGAGCTGTGGCGTCAGGTGTTCGCCTTCCCCACCGGGCGGGCGGAGGTGCCGACCCCGGCGAGCAGCCCGCTGCCCGGGCACCTGCTGGCCGGACTGGGCCCCTGGGGCTGGTACCTGACGGTGGGCCTGCTGCTGGCGGGAGGCCTCGCGGTGGCCCTCTCCCTGCTCGCCCGGCCGCCGCGTACGGTGGTGGCCGCCGCCGACCGCCTCGCCCTCGGCCTCACGCTGGCCTTCCTCCTGGCCCCGGCGGGCCGCTTCGGCTACCTGGCGCTGCCGGTCCTGCTGTCGGTCTGGGCCCGCTCGGTGGCCGTACCGGGTGTCTCGCGCGTGGTGACGGGCTCGTTCCGGCTCCGGCTCCGGCTCCGGCCGTCGGAGGGGCGGCCGGGGGCGCGCAGCGAGCGGTCGGGAGGGCATTTCGCCTGATGGCCCCCGCATTTTGGATAGTTGCACTATCCTTCGGTCCGTGGATCAGCTGATCGCCGAAGACCCGAGCCGTATAGGACCGTACCGCCTGATCGCCCGGCTGGGCGCGGGTGGCATGGGCCTGGTCTACCTGGGCCGCTCCGAGGGCGGCCGTACCGTTGCCGTGAAGGTGGTCCAGACGGAGTTCGCCGGGAACCCCGAATTCCGCCGGAGGTTCGCCCGTGAGGTGGCCGCCGCGCGGCGGGTGGGCGGCAGCTGGACGGCGGCGGTGCTCGACGCCGACACCGAGGCCGCCGTGCCCTGGGTGGCGACCCAGTACATCCCGGGGCCCGACCTGCAGACCGTGGTCGCCCGGCAGTTCGGACCGCTGCCCGAGGATTCGGTGCGGACCCTCGCCAACCGGCTCGCCCTCGCCCTGCGGGCCGTGCACGAGGCGGGCCTGATCCACCGCGACCTGAAGCCCTCCAACGTGCTCGTCACCGTCGACGGGCCCCGCGTCATCGACTTCGGCATCGCGCGGGCGATGGACAGCCTGACCGGGGACAGCCTGCACACCCGCACCGGCATGCTGATCGGCTCGCCGGGGTTCATGTCCCCGGAACAGGTCCGCGGTCTCGAACTGACCCCCGCCAGCGATGTCTTCTGCCTCGGAGCGGTCCTGGTGTACGCCGCCACGGGACGCATGCTCTTCGGCGCCACGGACACCGGTCTGAACGCCCACCTCTTCCGGATCGCCGAGGAGGAGGCGGACCTGACCGGGGTGCCGGAGTCACTGGCCGGCCTCGTCGGCGCGTGCCTGCACAAGGACCCGGCGCAGCGGCCCACTCCCGAGGAGGTGGCGGAGCGTACGGCGGCGGACGCCGCCGGGGAATGGCTCCCGGGCAAGGTGCTGGCCCAACTGGGCCGACATGCCGCGCAGTTGCTGGACTTCGCCCCGGCGTCTCCCGCAGGAGCCGGAGCCGGCGGCGGTGCCCCGGCCACGGCGACCCCCGTCGAGAAGACGCCGCTCGAGAAGACGCCCGCCGAGAAGACGCCGGACCCCCGCCTCGTGCCGTCGCAGTCCCGGCAGGACGCCTCCCCTTACGGGACACCGCCCCCGCCGCCCGCGTACGCCCCCACGGCCCCCGGCCACTTCGGTCCCGCGGACGGCTTCGGCCCACCCCCGGGCCCCGTCCCCGGCGACCCGTCCGTCCCCGCGCCCCCGCACCCGAGGCGTTGGTGGGGCCTCGCGGTCCTCGCCCTGACACAGCTGCTGGTGCTGGTCGAAGCGGCGCAGTTCAACCTGCTCGGGCCGCGGATCCATGCCGAGTTCGGCCTCAGCGCCGACGGCCTGGGCCCGCTCTTCAGCGCCTACCTGGTCGCCTTCGGCGGACTGCTGCTGCTCGGCGGGCACCTCGTCGACCTGCTCGGGGCCCGGCGGATGCTGGTGACCGGACTGATCGGATGCGCGGCGGCCGCCCTCCTCGGCGGCGCGGCCGACGGCTCCGGGCTGCTGATCACCTCCCGCGCCCTGCAGGGCGCGTTCGCCGCCCTGCTCGTCCCGGCCGCGCTGTCCCTGGTGGCCACCGGATTCACCGGCCCCCGGGAACGCGGCCGGGCCTTCGGGATCTACGCGGCGGTCGCCGCGGGCGGCGGTGCACTCGGCGTGTTCACGGGCGGGTGGCTCGCCGAGACCCTGGACTGGCGCTGGGCCCTGTGGTCGGTCGTTCCGCTCGCCGTGCTCGCCCTGATCGGCACGCTCACCCTGCTGCCCGACCGCCCGGGCCGCCACGGCGCCCGGTTCGACGGGCTCGGCGTACTCCTCGGCACGGCGGGATCCGCCGCCCTGACCTACGGCCTGGCCGAGGTCGAGACGGTAGGCTGGAGCGTCGTCCTGAGCGTGTTGCTGATCGTGGGCGGCATCGCGCTGCTCGCCGTCTTCCTGTGGTGGCAGACCAGGACGTCCGGCCCGCTGCTCCCGGCGTACGTCCTCGCCGACCGGAGCCGCCTCGCCTCCCTCCTGGTCCTCCTCTGCACCGGCGTCGCCGTGGTCGCCCTCCTCCCGGCCCTGGCCTTCTTCGCCCAGCAGATCCGCGGCGAGGGCCCGGGCGCGTCCGGTGCGACCCACCTGCCCCTGGCCGGCGCGGCCCTCGTGGCCGCCACCCAGGTCTCCGCGCGCCTGCTGCCCCGCCTCGCGCCGCGCGTCCTGATCCTGCCGGGCCTGGTGGTCACGGCCCTCGGGCTGGCCCTGCTGGCCGGTGTGGGCGGCGCCGCCACGTACGCGACCGGGGTGCTGCCCGGCATGCTGCTCACCGGCGTCGGCCTGGGCCTGGCCCTCGTCCCGCTCTACGCCACCGCGACCGCCGGAGTGGCCCCGCAGCACACGGGCGCGGCCTCGGCGGCCCTGGGCGCGGCCCACCACCTGGGGCAGTCGATCGGCGGGGCGGTGCTCGGCACCGTCCTGATGAACCGCATGAACCAGGTCTCGGACGACACCGACGTGTTCGCCCGGCTGCTCGACTCCTACACCACCACCCTCTGGTGCGCGGTCGGCGCCCTCCTGCTCGCGGCCCTCCCGGCCGCCCTGCTGATCAGGACCGGAGCCCCGCGCCGGGACATCCCCCAGACCTAGGTCTCCTGGCCCGACAGGTGGGCCAGGACCGCCAGGACCCGGCGGTTGCCCTCGGTGGCGTCCAGGTCGAGCTTCATGAAGATGCTGGACGCGTGCTTGACGACGGCGGCCTCGGTGATGAACAGCCGCGCCGCCAGGGCCTGGTTGTTGAGGCCCGACGCCATCAGGGTCAGCACCTCCCGCTCGCGCGGGGTCAGCCGGGCCAGCGGCCGCTCCTCGGACTGCCGGCTGAGCAGGACCCGTACCACCTCCGGGTCGATGACCGTACGGCCCGCGGCAACCTGCTGGAGGGCGTCGAGGAACTCGGCCACCTCGCCGACCCGGTCCTTGAGGAGATAGCCCAGCCCGGCCGCCGAGGCGCCCGTGAGCAGCTGGGTGGCGTAGGCCGTGGCCACGTACTGCGAGAGCACGAGCACGGGCAACGAGGCGTCCCGGGCGCGGAGTTCGAGTGCGGCCCGCAGACCCTCGTCGCGGAAGCCGGGCGGCATCCGCACATCGGTCACGACGGCGTCCGGCCGCTGCGCCTCCACCGCCCGCACCAGCTCCTCGGCGCTCCCGACGGCGGCGAGGACCTGGTGCCCGCCGCGGGTGAGGAGTTCCGTCAGCCCCGCGCGCAGCAGTACGGAGTCCTCGGCGAGGATCAGCCGGAGCACGGGACCTCCACCCGGAGTCGGGTCGGTCCGCCCACCGGACTGGACACCACCAGCCTGCCCTTCAACATCGCCACCCTGTCCGCGAGTCCCGCCAGGCCCGCTCCCGCGCCGGGATCGGCACCGCCGCGGCCGTCGTCGGTGACGGTGAGAGTGAGCCGGTCACCCTTGACCCTACCGACGACGGCGACGCGCGAGGCACCGCTGTGCTTGGCCGCGTTGGCGAGTGCCTCGGTGACGGTGAAGTACGCCGTGACCTCCACCGATTCGGCCAGCCGGGGCACGTCGAGGTCCACCGTCACCGGCACGGGATGGCGCAGGGCCACCTCGGCGACGGCCGCCGCGAGCCCGTGGTCGGTCAGGACCTGCGGGTGGATACCCCGTACGAGGTCGCGCAGTTGCTCCAGCGCGACCTTGGCCTCGCCGCGCCCCCGGGCCACCAGGGCGGCGGCGCCGGCCGCCTGCGGGATCCCGCGCAGTTCCAGCTCGGCGAGGCCCAGGGTCATGCTGAGGGCGACCAGCTGCTGCTGCGCACCGTCGTGCAAGTCCCGCTCGATGCGGCGCCGTTCGGCTTCGAAGGCATCGACCAGGCGGACCCGGGAGCGGGTGAGCTCCAGGATCCGGTCGGCCTCCACACGCGGTCCGAGCAGCAGGCGGGCGGTCTTCACCTGGGCCCCGGCGAGCAGGGCGCCCGCGTACGCCGTCACCAGCATCCCGGCCAGTCCGACGGCCGTGCCGCCCAGGGCCTCCAGCGGCCCGGAGACCGGCCTGCCGGGGATCAGCATCACCGTGTCCGGGGCGATGGCCCAGACGATCGCCGGGGTCGCGACAAGGATCACGTCGAAGGCCAGCAGCGTGACCACGGCGAACCCGGCCGCCCCGAAGACCGGCCCGAGCAGGGTGGCGTACGCGAACTCCCGCCAGGTGGCCCGCTCCCGCAGCCGGGTCCGCAGCCAGGCCGCGGGCCCGGCCCCGGCCAGGGAGGCGTGCGGGTCCGGCACGGGCTCGGGCTCCACCCACCGCAGCCGCCACCGCTCCAGCGCCCCCAGCGGTACCCCGGCGGCCACGGCGCCCAGCAGGAGCAGCAGCCCGATCCCGACCACCGCCAGCACCACCCCGAACCCGAGGAGCAGGACGAGGACGACCAGTACGGGATAGCCGATGAGGAACCCGCTGCCCAGGTACGCCCAGCACCGCCAGGGCCACCACGAGCCGAGGAACCGCAGCGGCCGGCGGATCGCGGCCAGGACGGCGACGGGCGGACGGCCGGCCGGTTCGGGGAGGGGCGGGGAGTCGGACATGTCTCCCCAGCCTAAGGGGTGTGGTGACATGCCGTCACATGGCTGCCGCCCGGGGCCAGGAAGCCGCAGATCAGCACGAGGAGGATGGCCGGCAGGGGCCAGACGAAGCGCAGGTACCTGTCGTAGCCGACCTTGGCCAGGGCCACACCGCCGATGGTCACGGCCGAGGTGGGGACCCACAGGTTCATCCAGCCGCTGGCGTTCCGGAACCAACTCCTCGGCTTCTGTCGCCTTCTGCTCCCGGTCGTCCGGGAGGAACCCGCACACGCCCCTGGCCGGGTCCTGCTCGACGCGCTTCGCGTACCGGACGACGTAGAGGATGGTCACGGCCGTCAGGACCACCCACATCACGAAGCGCATTGGTGGGCTGCGCCTGGCGGGTGAACCCGGGCGCGGCAGGCGGGTGTCAGCCCCCGGTGCGTACGAAGGTCCGCACCGCGGTGTCGAAGTAGCCCCGGGCTTCGTCGCCCTGGCGGACCGGTGAGGACACCCACACGTCGTACAGGCGGCCGTCCTCCTCCCAGCACAGGTCGCGGGTGTGCCGGGGGCCCTCGGCGGGCGAGAAACCGTCCCAGGTGAACAGCCACAGGGCGGCCTGCCGGCCGTTCTGCGAGGTGGTCACGACCTCGGCGTCACGGTAACCGGGGTTGGTTCCCGGCCCCTTGGCGTGGGCGCGCTGATGGACGGCGAGCGGGCCGCCCGACTCGGGCTCGGCCACCTTGATGCCGATGCGGAAGGTCTCACCGGGTGACATGTAGAAGATCCGCGGACCTTCCACCTTGCGGGTGAAGCCGAGCGGGACGGCGAGGGAGAAGCCCTCCGGGTCGGTGACGACGCGGTAGCCGGCGGGTGCGGGTGCAGGTGCGGGCTTGTCGTCGGGCGAGGGGGAGACCGTGTCGATCTTCTCGCCGGTCGCGGCGGAGGTGGGCGCGTGCGGCCGGCCGGCCGCCCCGCCCGTGGACGTCTGCCCTCCGTGCTCCCCGTTGTTCATGAGCAGCGCGGCGGACACGCCCGCACCGGCGATCGCGGCCACCAGCAGCCCGGCGATCAGCGCCGCCCCCGGCCGCCGCTTCCCGGGGGTGCGTACGGGCCCGGGTGCGGGCACGGGGGCCGATACGGGCGTCGGCGCGGACTCCGGGGCCGCGCCGGGCTGCGTCGGGCTGTGCGGGACCGGAGCGTGCGGGACCGGAGCGTGCGGGACCGGGGCCTGCGGAGCCGGAGCCGGGGCCGGGGTCTGGGCCTGGGCCTGGGCCGGGTCCGGGGCCTGCGCGGCGGGGCTCTGGGGGGCCGCAGCGGACTGCGTCGGGCTGTGCGGGGCCGGGGTATACCGCGTCGGGGTGTACTGCGCCGCCGCCTCCGCGCAGTCCCGCAGCATCTGCTCGGCCCGCTCCGCGGCGAGCCGCCCGGCCGGATCGCGCTCCAGCAGCCCCCGCACCACCGGCAGCAGCGGGCCGCACGCCTCCGGGGGCCGGATCTCGTCGAAGACCACCGCGTGCAGGATCCCGCCGAGCGAGTCCCGCCGGAACGGCGAGGCGCCGCTGAGGGCCGCGCACAGCAGGGCGCCCAGCGACCACAGGTCGGCCTCGGGCCCCGCCGGCGTCTGCCCCGACATCCGCTCGGGCGCGGTGTATTCGGGGGAACCGACGAAGGACCCGGTGGTGGTCAGCGTCGTGGCGCCCGACACCTGCGCGATGCCGAAGTCGGTGAGCACGGGCCGCCCGCCCGGCGCCTCCAGCAGGACGTTCGCCGGCTTGATGTCCCGGTGCAGCACCCCGGCCGCGTGCGCCGCGCGCAGCGCGCCCACCAGCGCGATCCCGATCCGGGCCGCCTCGGCGACGTCCACCGGGCCGGTCCGGGAGAGCCGGTCGGCGAGGGAACCGCCCTCGACCAGCTCCATGACGATGTACGGAAGTTCGCCGTCCTCGACGATGTCGTGCACCACGATGATGTGGGGGTGCTTGAGCTGCGCGGCCGCCCGTGCCTCGCGGAGGGTGCGCTCACGCTGGTGCCGGGCCTCTTCCTCGGACAGCGCGGGGTCGAGCGCGACCTCCTTGACGGCGACGTTCCGGCCGAGCAACTGGTCGGTGGCGCGCCACACGATGCCCATGCCACCGCGTCCGAGCTTGGCGTCCAGCCGGTAGCGCCCTGCGATCAGACGGGCGTCCGCCCCCTCGGTCCCCATGGCGACATCATGCCGCATCGGGGATCAGCACCCGTCCGCGGCGTGTCGAAGCCGCCCCTTGATCGTTTCTTCAGCGGTAGCCCTTACTTCTGCTGCGGATTTGGGAGGCGCGCGGTGACCGCTTGGCAGTACTTCGCCGGGGCGGGCCTGGTGGCGGCGCTCTGCCCGCTGCACGGCCATGTGGCGGTCGCGGGCGAGAACGACGGTGACGGCTACGGAGCCCGCGTCGATCTGTGCGCGCCGGCCGGGCAGCCGGAGAGGCCGGTCTTCCGGCCGCCGTCCGGGTGGCCCTCGGTACGGGTGACCGTGCCCGGCGCCGACCGGCCGACCGTGCGTCACCCGGGGCGGCCCGCTGAGGCCGCCACCCCCACGGGGCGGCCCGTGCGGCCGGCCGAGCCCGCGCGGCCGCGTCCGCCGGGCGCGGTGGTGGAGCGTTCCGCGGAGGCGAGGGCCGGGGGGTCGGAGCCGCCGCAGCCCGCGGCGGGTCCCGGGGTACCGGACGAACCGGCGTCGGCCGACGCCCCCGCCCCGCCCGCGGCCAGGGCCGCCGCTGCCCGGGTCAGCTCCTTCCACGTGCGTCCGTACCGCTCGGTGGCCCTGGAGCGGCGCGGCCCGGGCGGGATGTCCACCGTGATGCTCATGGTCGTGGTCACCACCCCCGCCGTACTCGCCGCCGCCGCCCTGCGCCCCCGCTCCAAGAGCCGCGGCTGACCGCCGCCCCCTCGTACCCCCCCTCGTACCCCCGTCAGTCCGCCCGATCCACCGATCCACCGATCCACACCGGGAGAATCCACGTGTCCGAATGGCTGGTCCTGGCCATCGCCATGGCGCTCGTCTGCGCCCTCGTCCTCGCCATCACCGCGATCCGGCACCGCCGGGCCGCCGACGACGAGGACACCAGCGAAACCCCCGATGTCATCGAGTACATGACGATGATGGTGGGCGTGGTCTATGCGATCGTGCTGGGCCTGGCCATCGCGGGCGTCTGGGAGGCGCGCGGCGCCGCCGAGGACAGCGTGCGCCGTGAGGCCCAGGCCCTGTACGAGGTCACCCAGCGCGCCGACGTCTATCCGGCGGCCATCCGCGACCGGATCCGGGGCGAGGTGGACGCGTACGTCTCCCACACCGTCGCCGTGGACTGGCCGCGGCTGACCTCCGGCGACAGCGCATCGGCCGAGGGTGCCGCGCTGCTCGGCAAGCTGCGCACCGACGTCACGCACCAGAGCCCGGCCAGCGAGCTCCAGGCGCAGGCCTACCAGCCGCTGCTGGACCACATCGCGGCCGCCGACGACGCGCGGCACTCGCGGACGCAGAGCTCCGAGTCCACGCTGCCGGGCGTGGTGTGGTTCGGGCTCCTGGTCGGCGGGCTGGTCACGGTCGGGCTGATCTTCACCCTGCAGATCCGCCGCTCCGGACGGGAGTTGCTGCTCGCCGGACTGTTCAGCGCGCTGATCGTGTTCCTGCTCTTCATGGTGTGGAGTTTCGACGCGCCGTACGGGCGGGAGGGGATCGACTCGGCCGCACCGTTCCAGGACCTGTTCCCGGCCACGGCGACGGCGTCCGTCGCCAGCCGCTGAGAGTCGGCCTGGGGGGGGGGTCTGGTCGCCGCTACACGGTCACCTCTCGCCGGACCGCCTGCACCACCGGCGAGTGCCGCAGCGCGTCGGAGATCCGCAGCAGGTCGCGCGGACCGTCCACGGTGTCGAGGACGATCTCCTCGTCCTCTCCGATGATCTTTCCGTCGGGGTCGGCGGAGCGGGCCCGTACGGCGGCCGCGACCATGGCGGCCTCGGCGACGGCGCGGGCCGTCTCCTCGTCGGCACCCCCGGCGACGGCGCTCTCGTAGGCGTCGTCGCCGAGGCCCTTGTCGAAGTACGGCCCGAGGTGCAGGAAGCCGTCGTGGATGTCCGACTCGCGCTGGATCACCCGCAGTTCCGCCGCGGACCACCAGGCCATCTGCACGGAAGGCGTGCCGCTGGGCGCGGAGATCTGCACCTCGTGCCAGAGCGGGCCGAGCCGGCGGTACGCCGCCCAGGTCTGCCAGTGGTCCGACAACCGCTGGCAGACGAGCGGGACCACGAAGCCCATCGCGCTGATCAGCGCCCCGAGGGAGGCGAGCGGCGGAGCGGCGTAGGTGCTGAGGCCGTCCAGGTCGTGACCGGACCAGCGGGCGACGACCGCGGTCATCTTGGTGGCGTCGTAGGCGAGGTTGAAGATGTAGCCGACGACGATGATCACCAGGCCGACCCGCAGCCAGCCGCGGACCTGGAGCGACCAGCGCCAGCACAGGACCACCATCACCACCGCGGCCACGAGGTGCGCCAGCAGGTAGAGGGCGATCATGTGGCCGATGTAGGGCGTGTTCGCGTAATAGGTGTCGAAGTCGCGCAGCCGCTCCACCGGGGTCTCCCCGAGGGCGAAGAGCACGATCAGGGCGACGACCACCACGCTGTAGCCCAGGATCCAGCGGCGCGAGACGCGTCGGGTCTGTTCGGGCGGGCCGCCCCGCCAGTTGACCATCAGGATCAGGCAGGAGGCGCTGAAAGCGGTGATCAGGCAGTAGACCAGGGGGGCCGAGACGTTGACGATCCCGCTCCAGCGGTTGACCGCGGCGATCGTGGGCGGGGCGGCGAACGTGAAGACCGCTCCCGCCAGGGTCAGCAGGGCGACGACCGATCGCAGGAGCGGGTCGCGCCAGTTGTGCCGCAGGGCCGGCAGCTTGAAGGCGAGTGAGACCGCCATTGCGGCCGCCGGTATGTAGTAGTCCTTGCCGTTCAACGCTCGTTCCTGTGCCCCCGGTAGCCCAGCGAAGCCTCGATCCGGCCCGCCAATTGATCGCGCTGGACCGGAGCGCGGTGGCTCGCCGATCCGGCGAGCCAGTTCCGACACCGACTACCCAGCAGTAAGCCGAAGGTTTCGGCCTCGGTCTCCTCCTGCACGTCGGCACGCGTGCGCGCCGCGACGCGGCGCACGGTCTCGCCGATGTCGGCCTCGTCGGTCAGCAGCCGCGCGGCGACGGCGGCGCCGTCGACGTGGTGACTGCAGTGGCCGGCCTTCATGTGCCACAACTCGTGCCCCAAGATCACCAGTTGGTGGTCCGGCGCGGTGCGTTCCTCGATGACCACGAGATCGCGGTCCGCCATGTCGAGCCACAGGCCGCTGGCCGTCCGCGGCGGGAACGAGGCCATCCGGAAGTCCACCCGGCGGCCGCGGTGTCTGCTCATGCCCTCGCAGAGGGCAGCGTAGAGGTCCACGGGCTCCACGGGTGCGGTCAGCCGGATGCCGGCCACCAGCTCCCCGCACAACCGCCGCTGCTCTCTGCCTATGCTCACCGTTCTCCCCGTCGGCGCGGATCCGGATCAGGACTCAAGGATCAGACCCAGACTTTCGACTGGGTCAGGATTCGTTCGGTTTGACGCTTTCGAGGAGCATGTCCAGCCATTCGGTCACCTTGTCCCGGTGCTTGTCGCTGGGCAGTTGGGCGGCGCGCCAGGCGATGCCCCGTACACCGTGGTTCTGGAGGAGTCTTGCCAGTGGATCGCCCGCCGATGCGGCCGAGGCCGGTACGGTTTCCCGGGCCCGCCCCGCGAAGTCCTGGAGCAGCTGTTGCTCGGTCCGCTGGAGCGCGTCGGTGAGGGCGTCGGAGTCGTGCGCCGTGAGGAACCCCGCGTGCACTCCGAAGAACCGCTGGATCGCGTCGCAGTGTTCCATGGTGGGGCGCCGGTCGCCGTTGATCAGTGCTCCGGCCTGCTGCCGGGACATGCCGGCGCCGTCCGCGATCTCCTGCTGCGTGTAGCGGCGGCCGTTCGGTTTGACGCGGGTCCGCCGGAGCAGGTCGAGACGCTGGAGGAACCGGGTCTGCAGATCGGGTTCGCCGGCCGGCCTGCCGTCGAGCAGGTTCCTGACCACGTCCGTGGGTACGCCGGAGGCCTCGGAGAGCCGCCGCAGGTCGAAGACCTGGTTCAAGTCGCGGCCCATCTTGCCCGCGAGTTCGGCGACACGCGTGATGGTGGCTGCCATGGGTGCGTTGGCCACCGCGACGGGAGCCGGGAAGCCGTCTGTCACCAGTGGTTCTCCTAGATCGCGCGAAGTCGGTATGGGCACATGGTCGGCTTCTGGAATCTAGCTGCTCTCGCCCGGAAGGGCTAGAACGTGCCACAGCTGTGGCGGGAATGAGCTGTCAAGAGGCTGGAATTGCCACAATAGTTGACACTCGAATGAAGTCGGTAGCAGGATCGCCACACGGAAATGAAGATCCAGACCGGAGGAGGGGGAGCTCTCAGTGCCACATCTCGCAGCGGTGGGCCCGTCCGATGGACTCGCCCGAGCCGGTGAAGAGCGCCTGGCGGGCGAGGAACCCGCCCGCGGCGCCGTGCGGTCGGAGCGACGCAAGGAGATTTTGCGCCAGCGCCGCGAGGAGCTGGGCCTGAGCCAGGAAGACCTCGCCGCCCGGCTGCGCATCAGCGTGCGCGCGTACGGGAACTGGGAAAGAGGTCTGGTCAAGGAGTGGACGGACCGCAAACTCCTCGCCCTGGCCGAGGCCTTGGAGATGAGCGAGCGCCAGTGCTTCTGGCTGTTCCGCGTCATGGTCGACCGCGACCCGCCGCCCACGTGGCGGGCCGCCGAGGAGAACCGGCTGCCCGAGGATCCGGCGCAGCGCGACTACCTGTGCGACTACGCGGCCCTCATGGAGTCCGTGCCGTATCCGAGCTTCCTGGTGGACCACCGCTGGGACGTCGCCCTGACCAACTCGGCCTTCGACCAGCTCTTCCAGTCGGTGAGACCGCACCCGACGGCCCTGCCGGACGACAACTTCCTGCGCTTCGTGCTGTTCCACCCGGACGCGGCCGCCGTGCTGGAGGACCACGAACCGGCCTGGTGCGTACCGCTGCTGGCCCAGTTCGCGACCGCGCTGGCCGGGGCTCCCGAGGATGAGGGGCTGCGCAGCATCCGCCAGGAAGTGGCCCGCGACCCGTTCATGGAGGCGGCCTACCGGTACGGGGTGCCGCACTGGCTGAGCACGCACGGGACCGACGCAGCCGAGCTCGACGGGGCGGTGCGCACCGTGCGCCACCCCGACCCGCGGTGGGGGCTGGTGCGGTGCCGGATGGTGGCCGAGACCAGTCGGATGCTGGGAGAGATGGGCCTGACCCGGATCACCCTGATCCTCTCGACGCCCACGGGCGCACCGCGGGGCCCCGTCCGCAGCGGCGCCGGCTTCACGCAGCAGCAGGGCGCCAGGCTGCGCGCCGTGCCGTCGCCGGTGGAGTGACCGACCGGGGCAGACTGGTGCCGGCGGTCGTGTGCCGTGCTTCCGTGTCACCGATCGTGTCATCGATCGTGGCACCGGCCGGCACGGCGGCGCCGGCAACGGGACCTGTACGGGCGAAAGGCGGTAGGGGCGTGCGGCTGACGATCCTCGGCGGGGGCGGCTTCCGGGTACCGCTCGTCTACGGAGCACTGCTCGGCGACCGCGCCGACGGCAGGGTGTCCCATGTGACGCTGTACGACGAGGACCCGGCGCGGCTCACCGCGATGGCCCGTGTGCTCCGCGACCAGGCCGCGTCGGCGGCCGGTCCATCGGTGGACGCCCCGGCCGTCACGGTCACCGGGGACCTCGACGAGGCCCTGCGCGGGGCCGATTTCGTGTTCTCCGCCATCCGCGTCGGCGGCCTGGACGGGCGCGCCGCGGACGAGCGGATCGCCTTGGCCGAGGGAGTCCTGGGCCAGGAGACGGTGGGCGCGGGCGGGATCGCGTACGGCCTGCGGACCGTACCGGTGGCGCGCGCGATCGCCCGCAGGATCGCCCGTACCGCCCCTGAGGCGTGGGTCATCAACTTCACCAACCCGGCCGGGCTGGTCACCGAGGCCATGGCCGAGGAGCTCGGCGAGCGGGTGATCGGCATCTGCGATTCCCCCGTGGGCCTCGGCCGGCGCATCGCCCGGCTGTTGGGCGCCCGCCCGCAGGAGGCCTGGATCGACTACGTCGGCCTCAACCACCTGGGCTGGGTACGCGGGCTGCACATCGGCGGCCGTGACGAGCTGCCCCGGCTGCTCGCCGACACCGAGGCCCTGGAGTCCTTCGAGGAGGGCCGGCTCTTCGGGGCCGAATGGCTGCGCTCGCTCGGCGCGATCCCCAACGAGTACCTGCACTACTACTACTTCAACCGTGACACGGTACGTGCGTACCAGGAGGCCAAGCAGACGCGCGGGGCCTTCCTGCGCGACCAGCAGCGCGGCTTCTACGCCGAGGCCGGCCGGGCCGGGGCGCCGGCCGGGGCGGCGCTGGCCGCCTGGGACCGTACCCGGGCCGAGCGCGAGGCCACGTACATGGCCGAGAACCGCGAGGCGGCGGGTGCCCCGGAGCGCGAGGAGAGCGACCTCGAATCCGGGGGCTACGAGAAGGTCGCGCTCGCGCTCATGCGGGCCGTCGCCCGGGACGAACGGGCCACGCTGATCCTGAACGTCCGGAACCGCTCGACGCTGTCCGTCCTCGACGCCGAGGCCGTCATCGAGGTGCCCTGCCTGGTCGACGCGAACGGCGCCCACCCGGTGGGCGTCGCACCTCTGCCCCTGCACGCGGTGGGGCTGGTGACGGCGGTCAAGGCGGTCGAGCGGGAGATCCTGGCGGCGGCCGCGAGCGGTTCGCGGGCGGACGCGGTCAAGGCCTTCGCGCTCCATCCGCTGGTCGACTCGGTGGGGGTGGCCCGGAGGCTGCTCGACGGGTACGCGGCGGAGCACCCGGGGCTGGCCTACCTGCGCTGATCCCGGCGCACGCGTCCCGCCCGGCCGGGGCGGCCGGCATCCGCCGTTCGGCCCGGCGCGCGTCCCCCGTTCGGCTCGGCGCCGCATGCGCCGCGGCGGGCGCGCTGTGACAGTGCGAGGGTGACCACTGCCCCCGCCACGGCCCCCGCGCCCCCTGAGATCGACCGGCGGCGGCGCAACGTCATCTTCGGCACGATCATGCTCGGCGTGCTGCTGGCGGCGCTCGACCAGACGATCGTCGGCACCGCGCTGCCCACGATCGTGGGGGATCTGGGCGGCGGCGACCACATGTCGTGGGTGGTGACCTCCTACCTGCTCGCCGAGACCGTGGCGACGGTCCTGGTCGGAAAGTTCGGCGACCTCTTCGGCCGGAAACTGATCTTCCAGATCTCCGCCATCGTCTTCATCAGCGGCTCCTTCCTGTGCGGCCTGTCCGGCAACATGACCTTCCTGATCGTGTGGCGCGGGGTCCAGGGCATCGGGGCCGGCGGCCTGATGGTCACCGCGATGGCGCTGATCGCCGATGTGGTGCCCCTGCGCGAACGCGGCAAGTACCAGGGCATGATCGGCGCCGTCTTCGGGGTCGCCACTGTGATCGGCCCGCTGCTCGGCGGGTTCTTCACCGACCAGCTGACCTGGCGCTGGTGCTTCTATGTCAACGTCCCGATCGCGATCCTGGTCGTCATCGCGGCGGCCAGGACGATCCCGGCGGTCCGGGCCTCGGGCAAGCCGGTGATCGACTACCTGGGCATCGCGCTGGTCGCCGTCGGCGCCAGCGCGCTGATCCTGGCCACCAGCTGGGGCGGGAACGAGTACGCCTGGACCTCGCCGGTCATCATCGGCCTGTTCGCGGGCGGCGCGGTCGCGCTGGCGCTGTTCTGCCTGGCCGAGACCCGCGCCGTGGAACCGATGCTGCCGATGCGGCTCTTCCGCAATCCGGTCTTCTCCGTGTGCTCCGTACTGAGCTTCGTCGTCGGATTCGCGATGCTCGGCGCGATGACCTTCCTGCCGACCTACCTCCAGTACGTCGACGGGGACTCGGCCACGATCTCGGGTGTCCGGACCCTGCCCATGGTCATCGGCCTGCTGATCGCCTCCGTGTTCAGCGGCAACGTCGTGAGCAAGACCGGCCAGTACCGGATCTTCCCGATCGTGGGCAACGCGGTCATGGGGGCCGGCCTGTACCTGCTGTCGCGGATGGGGCCGGGGACCAGCACCCTGCTCGAATCCCTGTACATGTTCGTGCTCGGTGCGGGCATCGGCCTCTCCATGCAGGTGCTGACCATCGCCGTGCAGAACACCGTCGACTACGCCGACCTGGGCACGGCCACCTCCGGCGTCACCTTCTTCCGAACGCTCGGCAGCGCCTTCGGGACGGCGGTCTTCGGGACGATCTACGCGAACCACCTGGGGCCCGGACTGGAGGCGGCGTACGTGGAGGCGGCGCGGCTCTCCGGGCAGGATCCGGAGCAGCTGGCCCGGGCCGCGTCCACCCCGGAAGGGGTGCACCAGCTCGATCCGGCCGTCGCGGCCCCGGTGATCGACGCGTACGCGCAGGCCCTGCAGACCGTGTTCCTGTACACCGT
Organism: Streptomyces sp. NPDC001549; assembly: GCF_042894025.1. Lineage (NCBI taxonomy): Bacteria > Bacillati > Actinomycetota > Actinomycetes > Kitasatosporales > Streptomycetaceae > Streptomyces > Streptomyces sp. NPDC001549. Next base: position 116,520 of record NZ_JBIAVJ010000012.1, on the reverse strand, counting down.
TCCGGTCGCCGTGTTCGGTTTCGTCGTGGCGCTCTTCCTCAAGCAGGTGCGGCTGCGCGACAGCGCCCGGGCCGGGTCCACGGACATGGGCGACGGGTTCGGCTCACCGGCCACGGCCTCGGGGGATTCGGCCAAGCTGCTGGAGCTGGCCGTCGGCAAACTCGTACGGAACATGGGCGCGGACACGGCGCGGGGGATCGTCGCGGGCTCCGACACCCGGCTGGACATCGCGGGTGCCTGGGCGGTGATGCAGGTGGAAGTGATGACCCGGACCGTCGGCCACGCCAGTCTCGGACTGATCGCCGGCCGCCGGTCCCTGCCTCCGGAAGTGCTGATCCCTGTCTACGAGCGGATGGCGGACGAGGGCTTCGTCAGCCGCGAGGACGGCTTCGTCACCCTCACCGCGGCCGGGCAGCGGGAGGCCGACGTCATCTCGAAGGCGTGGGCCCATTGGCTCGGGGACCAGTTGGAGAAGGACCGGGGGCGGCCGCGAAGCGCCGAGCTGCGCGTGGCGGCGGACGCGATCGCCAAGCGGTTGCTCGCGGAGGACCTGGGGGAGGGCAACTTCGCGCCAAAGGTGGTGGTGCGCCGGTAGACCCGGGCCCGGAAGGGAACCTCGCGGGCCGGTCGCCCGTCATCCCCTACGAGGCAGTAGGACAGCCGGACCGGCAGACGGACGACGGGGGGCCGCTCGTGAGGATCACACTGGCCGAGGAGATCATGCTGCTGTCCCTGGACGACGAGTCCGGGGCGGCGCGGCAGCGGCAGTCGGCGGGCTGGGCCGTGGCGGGCGCGCTCCTGCTCGAACTCGTCATGGCGGAGCGGGTGTCGGTGTCGGGCAAGTACCTGGAGCTCAGGAACACCGAGTCCACCGGGGAAGAACTGCTCGACGGCCGGATCCGGCTGATGGAGACCTGGCTGCGGGGCCGCGGCAAGCGCCGGGTGACGGACTGGCTGACGAAGGACCAGCCCAAGGCGGTCGGTGCCGCCCTGGAGCGACTGGGCGAGCGCGGGCTGGTGGTGGCGCAGGTCCACAAGGTGTTCGGGGTGTTCCCGCAGCGCCGCTACCCGGAGGCGGACGGCACGGTCGAGCGCGCCCTGCGCGAGCGGCTCCGCGAAGTCGTCCTCGGCGGCGCCGAGCCGGACGAGCGCACGGCGGGCCTCATCGCCCTGATCCACTCGGCCAAGCTGCACCGGCTCGCCTTCCCCGGCCGGCGGTCCGACGAGGTGACCGCGAGGATGGCGGAGATAGCCGCCGGCCAGTGGGCGGCCGAGAGCGTCCGGGCGGCCATCCGGGACATGCAGGCCGCCATGGTGGCCGTGACCGCGGTGACGGTCCTGACGGCCACCAGCTAGTGCTGTGACCGGAAAGGCCTGCCGGTCACGGCACCAGGCGGGCCAGGCCGGGCGGGCGCGCGGCGGACGTTCAGGCGGCCGGAGCCGGGCCCGAGGTCGGGTAGTCGTACGAGGGGACGTGCGGCAGCGTGGTGAGGTCCGGGCGCCACGCGTGCAGCACGCCCGCCGACGGGGCGTAGAGGGCCGAGGGGATCTCGGCGGGGGCGAACCACTGCCAGCGGGTGATCTTGTGGGGTTCGGTGACGACCGGAACACCCTCCGCCGAGGTCGTCACGGCGGCCGCCGTCAGCCGGGTCAGGCCGGCCTGCGCGTCGATCTGCACGGACAGGACCCGGATCGCCTCCGGGGCCGCCCGCAGGTCCGTCTCCTCGGCGAGTTCCCGGGCGGCGGCCTGCTCGAAGCCCTCCCCGGGGTCGACCTTGCCGCCGGGCAGCTCCCAGCGGCCGTCGTGCGCCTGGCCGAGCAGCACCCGGCCGTCCGCCGCCAGGACGACCAGTCCGACGCCGACCACGGCATGGGGCTGCGGTGCGGCCCGCTCGGGGCGTTCGTGGGTGGTGCTCATGGACGTCCTTCCGATGGAGGGGTGGGCCGGGCCCGGACATGGATCCGCTCGCCCTGGGGACCGAAGAGGCTGAGGAACTCCGCGGGCTGCGGGCCCGCGTTGAAGAAGGCGTGCGGGGTGCGCGTGTCGAACTCGGCGGCTTCGCCGGGGCCGAGAACGAGGTCGTGCCCGCCGAGCAGCAGCCGGATGCGTCCGGAGAGCACGTACAGCCACTCGTAGCCCTCGTGGACCTGCAGCTCGGGCTCGGGCGGCGGACCGTCGAGGGGCGGCAGGATCTGCTTGAAGGCGTGCACCCCGCTGAACTTCCGCGTCAGCGGCACATAGGTGCTGCCGTGGCGGACGAAGGGGCGCGGGCGGATCCGGGGGTCCCCGGTCTCCGGGGCGCCGACCAGCTCGTCGAGCGCCACCCGGTGCGCCCTGGCCAGCGGAAGCAGCAGCTCCAGCGTCGGCCTGCGCTGCCCGGACTCCAGCCGGGAGAGGGTCGAGAGCGAGATGCCGGTGGTCTCGCTGAGCTGGGCCAGCGTGGTGCCACGCTGCCGGCGCAGGGCGCGCAGCCGCGGGCCCACGGCGGTGAGCACGCCGGCGAGTTCCTCGTCCTGCTCCTCGGTGGCCATGGATCCATTTGCCGCTTCGGCAACAACATTTGTCAAGCGGGCCGCTGTGGGCGGACCCTCGCAGGCATGGACAACGCAAGGGACAGCTCCTTCGACGTGGTGGTCGTGGGCGGTGGGGCCGCCGGGCTGGCCGGGGCCCTCACCCTGGTCCGGGCCCGCCGTTCGGTACTCGTGATCGACTCCGGCAGCCCGCGCAACGCCCCGGCCGCGCACATGCACGGGTATCTGGGGCAGGACGGGGAGAGCCCCGCCGCCTTGCTGGCCAAGGGGCGCGCGGAGGTGACCGGCTACGGCGGGGAGATCCGGCCGGGCACGGCCCTCGCCGCGGACCGGCTGCCCGACGGGAGTTTCCTGGTCCGCTGCGGGGACGGCAGGACCGTCCGGGCGCGCCGGCTGCTGGTCGCCACCGGCCTGGTGGACGAGCTTCCCGCCGTGCCGGGTCTCGGGGCGCGCTGGGGGCGGGACGTGCTGCACTGCCCGTACTGCCACGGCTGGGAGGTCCGGGACCAGCCGATCGCGGTGCTGGCCGACGGGCCCCTCGCCGTGCACCAGGCCCAGCTCTGGCGGCAGTGGAGCGAGCGGACCACCCTGCTCGCGCACACCTGGCAGCTCACCGCCGAGGACCGGGAACTGCTGGCCGCCCTCGGTGTCCGGGTCGTCGGGGGCGAGGTGACCGGGCTCGTGCTCCAGGGCGACCGGCTGACCGGCGTGACCCTGGCGGGCGGCGCCGTGGAGGAGTGCCGGGCCCTGGTGGTCGCCCCGCGGTTCACCGCCCGTTCGGGAGTCCTGACCGGCCTCGGCCTGCCGACCACGGTGGTGGAGCGGGACGGCCGGGCGATCGGCACCTGCGTCGAGTCGGATCCGGACACCGGAGCCACCGCCCTGCACGGGGTCTGGGTTGCGGGCAATGTGACCTCCCCGCTGGAGAAGGTCCCGGGCGCGGCCGCCCAGGGGGTGCGGGCGGCGGTGGCCATCAATACCGACCTGATCGAGGCGGAGACCCGGCGGGCCGTTCAGGCCCACCGCGCGGGCGCCGGCGGGTGAGCGGATGCGCCCGGTGAGTGGGGTGAGCCCGGTGAGCGGGGTGAGCGGGGTGAGCGGGAACGGGGGCGTCGGGGGCCGCAGGGGCGTCGGGGACGAGCACTGGAGCGATTCTCGGACATCTGTGCGGGTTTCGGTCGGCTCCCGTTCGCGCAGGCTCTGGGCGGTGTGATCGTCGTACGGTCCAACGGCTCGGGGGGACGCTCCATGGCACATGTGCTGGTCATCGGCGGAGGTGTCGCGGGGGCCGCCACCGCGCTGCTCGCGGCGCGGCGCGGACACACGGCGGAGGTCTTCGAGCGCGATACACGGGCCCCGGGCACGGCGCTCGACCGTGACTTCTTCGGCTGGCGGCGGCCGGCCGTACCGCAGGCGGCCCAGCCGCACGTGCTGCTCGGAGCCGCCCGCAACGTCCTGCGCGGTGATCTGCCCGACGTCCACGAGGAGATGCTCCGGCTCGGCGCCCGCGAACGGCACGAGCTGGACTGGTTCGACGTACGCCCGCCCGCGCGGCCGGGCGACGAGGACCTCGTGATGCTGCAGGCCCGGCGCATCGTGCTGGAGAGCGCGCTGGCCACGGCGCTGCGCGCGGAACCGGGAGTCGTCGTCCGGTACGGGGAGCCGGCCACCGGGCTGATCACTGCCCCGGAGGCGTCCGAGGGCGCCGGGATCCATGTGACGGGAGTGACCACCGAGAGCGGGAGTTACCCGGGGGACCTCGTTGTGGACGCCGGCGGGCGGCGCGGCGGCACCGAGCGCAGGCTGGCCGAGGCGGGCTGTCGGCCGCCCGTCGTGGAACGGCACCGCACCGGGCTCGCGTACTTCTGCCGCTGGTACCGGCTGCCCGCGGGCATGGACGAGGGGCCGCGCCGGCCGTGGGCGGTGACCGGCGGGCCCTTCGCCGGATGCGCCGTCTTCCCGGCCGACAACCGGGTGTTCGCCGTGACGCTGTTCGTGCACACCGCCGACTCCACGCGCTCGGCGCTGCGCGACCCCGCCGTCTTCGAGGCGGCGGCGCGCGCCTTCCCGCCCGGCGCGGCCTGGCTGGGACTGGGCGCCGAACCGCTGTCGGGGGTCCTGGCCACGGCGAGCCTGGACAACCGGTGGAGCGCGCTGGTCGACGAAGGGGGCCCGGTGGTGACCGGGCTGGTGCCGGTCGGGGACTCGATCACGCACACCAACCCGACCCTCGGGCAGGGCACCTCGCTCGCGCTGTGGGCCGCGCGCAGGGTGGCCCGTACGGCGCACCGGGACCCGGGATCGGCGCGGTACGCCGCCGATCACCACGCCTGGGCGGAGCGCACCCTGAAGCCGTGGTTCGACTTCCAGGTCGTCGCGGACGCGGCCATCGGGGAGCGCTTCGCGACCCGGGCGGGGCGGGGCGGGACGGCGCGCGAGGTGTCCGCGCTGTTCGACTGCGCGCTGGAGGACCCGGAGGTGATGCGGGCGCGGGCGAGGGTCCGGCACCTGGCGGAGCCGCCGGAGCGGGCGTACGCGGATCCGGAGATCCGCGCGAGGGTGGCGCGCTGGCTGGCGGCTCGGCCGCACTACGTGTCGAACGCGACGGGGCCGGACCGGGAGGAGTGGGAGAAGCTGACGGCGGGCTGAGGCGGGGCGGTGGCGGCCGGGCGGTGGTGGCCGGGCGGTGGTGGCCGCTCAGCCGGGGGCGCCGTCGGCATCGGGGGCGCCGGCGGTGGGGCCGAGCACCTCGGCGAGGTCGTAGCCGACGACCTCCTCCAACTGGGCATAGGTGCAGCTCTCGGGTGTCCGGTCGGCCCGCCAGCGGTGGAACTGGGCGGTGTGCCGGAAGCGGTCGCCCTCCATGTGGTCGTACTTCACCTCGACGACCCGCTCGGGTCGCAGCGGCACCCAGGACAGGTCCTTCTTGCCGGTCCATCGGCTCTGCGCTCCGGGCAGCCGGGCACTCTCGTGGGCGGACTCCTCGGCCCAGGCGGCCCACGGGTGGCCAGTCGGGTCGGGCATCCGCAGGGGTTCGAGTTCCTCCACCAGCTCGGCGCGGCGCTTCATGGGGAAGGCGGCGCACACGCCGACGTGCTGGAGGGTGCCGTGGCCGTCGTACAGGCCGAGCAGCAGCGATCCGACAATCGGACCGCTCTTGTGGAAACGGAAACCCGCGACGACGACGTCGGCGGTACGTTCGTGTTTGACCTTGAACATGAGGCGGGCATCGGGCCGGTAGAGGAGATCGAGGGGTTTGGCGATCACCCCGTCGAGCCCGGCGCCCTCGAATCGCTCGAACCACTCCTGCGCGAGCGCGGGATCGGTGGTCGCGGGCGCGAGATGCACGGGGGGCCGAGCGGTGGAGAGGGAACGGACGAGGGCGGCACGGCGGTCGGCGAGCGGGGTGTCGAGCAGCGGGTCGTCGCCCAGGGCGAGCAGGTCGAAGGCGACGAAGCTGGCGGGGGTCGTCTCGGCCAGCAGGGCGACGCGGGACTGCGCGGGATGGATCCGCTCGGTCAGCCGGTCGAAATCGAGGCGCCCGCCATGAACGATGACGATCTCACCGTCCATGACGCAACGGGCGGGCAGGTTGCTCTTGAGAGCCGTGACCAGCTCGGGGAAATACCTGGTCAGAGACTTGCCCGTGCGGCTGCCGATTTCGACCTCGTCGCCGTCGCGATGCACGATGGCCCGGAAACCGTCCCACTTGGCCTCGTACTGCATCCCCGGCGGGATCTTTGCGACGGACTTGGCGAGCATCGGCTTCACGGGCGGCATCACTGGCAGATCCATGCCTTCGATTCTGCGGTGGTACGTCCGGACCCGCCCGGTATGCGCGCTTGACCGGGCCCGCCTACCGTGGCGCACATGGGTGCTGCCGGTAATGCGATCGAGCTGGACGCGGGCGGGCGGAAGGTACGGCTGTCCAGCCCGGACAAGGTGTACTTCCCGGAGCGGGGCCTCACCAAGCGGCATGTGGCCGAGTACTACCTGGCGGTCGCGCCCGGCATCACGCGCGCCCTGCGCAACCGGCCGACGACGCTGGAGCGCTTCCCGGACGGGGTGGAGGGCGAGTCCTTCTTCCAGAAGCGGGCGCCGAAGAACCTTCCCGACTGGATCCCCACCGCTCACATCGCCTTCCCGAGCGGCCGCACGGCCGACGAGATCTGCCCGACCGAACCGGCCGCCGTCCTGTGGGCGGCCAATCTGGGGTGTCTCACCTTCCATCCCTGGCCGGTGCGGCGCGAGGACACCGACCGTCCCGACGAGCTCCGGATCGACCTGGACCCGCAGCCGGGCACCGACTACCACCACGCGGTGGCGGCCGCCCATGAACTGCGAGCCCTGCTGGAGGAGTTGGGCCTGCGCGGCTGGCCCAAGACCTCGGGCGGCCGCGGACTGCACGTGTTCGTGCCGATCGAGCCGCGCTGGACCTTCACCGAGGTCCGGCGGTGCGCCATCGCCCTCGGCCGGGAACTGGAACGCCGCATGCCGGGCAAGGTCACGACGGCCTGGTGGAAGGAGGAACGCGGCGAGCGGATCTTCGTCGACTACAACCAGACGGCACGCGACCGCACGATCGCCTCCGCCTACTCCGTCCGCCCCCGCCCGCACGCGCCGGTTTCGGCGCCGCTGCGCTGGGACGAGGTGGACGACGCGGAGCCCCGCGACTTCGACATCGTGACGATGCCGGCCCGCTTCGCCGAACTGGGCGATCTGCACGCGGACATGGACGAGCACGCCTTCGCTCTCGACGCCGTACTGGAACTCGCGGCCCGCGACGAACACGAGCACGGGCTGGGGGACATGCCCTACCCCCCGGACTACCCGAAGATGCCGGGCGAACCCAAGCGCGTCCAGCCCAGCCGGGCGAAGCACGAGGACTGACGGGCTGCGGGCTGCCGGCTGCGGGCGCTACGTGGCGGCGTCCTGCATGGGGAAGGGGGCGAGGTCGGGTTCCACCCAACCGTCCTTCGCCCGCGGGGCGGCCAGCGTGGCCGGACGGTAGTAGTGCGTCAGCAGGCGCTTGTCGAGCAGTGCGGGGTGGCGGTCGGCGAAGGCGGCGTAGTCGTCGTCGCCGGACTCGGCCGCGTAGTACCCGACCAGCTCCACCCAGGCGCGGCTGACGGTCGCGTGGTACTTCTGCGGCGCACCCGCGTAGCGGGCGGTCCGTTGGATGCCGTCGCTGACCAGGCCGATCGCCGCGGGTATGCCGCAGCGGCGCACGGCCAGCCAGGTCAGGTGGACGTGCTCCCGGTGGCCGAACCGCTCGGCGGTCGCCATCACTTCGGCCATCAACGCGTCAAAGGCGGGCTCGGTCATCGGGTCACCTCGGTCAGGGCTTGCAGTGCTGCGCGCAGCCCGGAGACGGCCTCGGCGGACAGGCCGCCGAGCGCGCGGCGCTCCAGATCGGCGATGGCCCGCCGGATCGTCGCGGCGGCCAGCTGCCCGGAGTCGGTGAGCTCGACGAGCACCGCCCGGCGGTCTCCGGGACGGGCGCCCCGGGTGATGTGACCACGCCGCTCCAGGCGGTCCAGCACGCTGGTCAGCGTGCTGGGCCGGGCGCCCACGGCCGTTCCCAGCTCGGACACGGTGCGCCCGTGGCCGTCGGCGAGATTGGCCAGCGCGTTGATCTCGGAGGCGGTCAGATCCAGGTCGGCCAGCTCGGTGGCGAGTACCTGGAGGGTGGCATGGGTGGCCCGCTGGAGCGCGAGCAGGGCCGACCACTCGGGTGACACGGTTTCGGACTTCACGTTTTCGAACTATACGATTTCGTTGCATCTGCTGCAAGGGGCGGGCCGCCCTCCGTAAGCGCGGTCACGCGACAGGCGGCCTGCGGGCTTCGGCCGCCACGACACGGGAATGGGAGCCCCGGGCTGAAAGGCCCGCAGGTCAGGCGACCTGCTGGCGCTCGGGCGCCTTCCGTGTCTTCACTCCGCCGACGATGAGCGCCAGCCCCACGGCGGCGATGCCGAGGTAGGCGGTGGACGGAAGGTCGACGACCTTGTGCATCCAGCCCCACTCCGTGCCGAAGAAGGCCTGCGAAGCGAAGCTGACGAGCCCCTGGGCTCCTACGACGTAGCCGATGCTTTCGACGGTGTATCCGATGGTTGTTCGCACGGATCAACCCTCTCGCGGTGGCGCCGCAAGATCGTCCTCCGCAGGGCCGAAATCGCGGTAAGCCAAAGGATGCAGTCCGGGGTGGAGTTGGCCATGAAACAACACGAACGATCGTGCTAATATCTCGCCATCGGCTCGCCATCGGCATCTGGCTGCCCTGAGGAGAATTCCGGAGAACCCGCACATGCACCCCATGGCTTCACTCCTGAGCACCACCCTCAACATCACCAGCCGGCTCGCCCCGGGACTGGCCGGGCCCCGGGCCTTCGCGCTCTTCGTCCGCCCCCTCGGGCGTGCGCGGCTACGGCCCGAGGAGGTGGAGGTGATGGCGCGGGCGGAGAGCGGGCGGATGGTCGTGCACGGCACGGCCGTGACCACCTACCGCTGGGGGGACGGGGACCGGCCCGTGCTGCTCGTGCACGGCTGGTCCTCGCGCGCGTCGCGGTTCGCCGGCTTCGTCGATGCCCTGCGCGCCCAAGGCCGTACCGTGATCGCCTTCGACGCCCCGGGGCACGGGGAGTCGGACGGCCGGGCCTCCACGATCCGTGACTACCGCGCCATCATCGGCCGACTGCACGCGGAGCACGGCGTCTTCTCGGCCGTCGTGGCCCACTCTTTCGGCGTGCTCGCCACCTTCTCCATGCTGCACGACGGCATGCGGGCCGACCGTGTCGTCTGCATCGGGGGCGTGGCCCACTTCGACTACCTCGTGGAGCGGTTCCGGGCCGGGCTGAACCTCGGCGAGGGGGTCGGGCGCGCCCTGCGCACCCATGTCGAGCGCCGTCTCTTCCCGGGCGACCCCGACATCTGGCAGCGCCTCGACGCCCGCCGTCGCCTCCCCGGCATGCGGGCGCCGATCCTCCTCTTCCACGACACGGAGGACGATGTGATCGATCCCGCCCAGTCCCGCGCGATCGCCGCCGTCTACGGCCCGCAGGCCCGGCTGATCGAGACCACGGGCCTCGGCCACCGCCGCATCCTGGCCGACCCGGACATCGTCGCGACGGCGGTCGATTTCGCGCTGTCCGAGCCTGAGCCCGCGCCGACGCCCGTGCCCGCGACCGTGCGACGGGCGTGAGGAGCGGGGTCAGGAAGGCGAGCTGAACGCGGGCGGCCGTTCCGGGAGTTCGTCCGGAGCGGCCGCCACCGCGCGCAGCCGGCGGAGGATCCCCCGGGCGGCCCGCTCGTACGCCAGCGGGTCGCCGTGCAGGACGGAATGCGCGTTGGCCAGTTCCATCAGGGCCGTCAACTCGAAGGCGACCTGCGGTACCTCGTCCGCGTCGGACGCATCCCGGAACCCGCCCGTCAGCCGGGCCTCGTCCAGCAGTCGCTCGATGTAGCGCGTCCAGTCGGACCGCGCCTTGGCGATCTCGTCCCGTACGGGGCCGGGGCGTGCGTCGAACTCCGCGGAGACGGAGTAGAAGAAGCATCCGCCGGGGAAGACCCGGCGCCCGGAGTAGTCGAGCCAGCGCTCGCACAGCCGCCACACCTTGGCGAGACCGTCGGGGTCCCGGTGCACGGGCCGCACCACCTCGTCCTTGAACACGTCCACGGCGGCACGGACGGTGGCGAGCTGCAGGTCCTCCTTGGAGCCGAAGAGCGCGAACACCCCGCTCTTGCTCAGGCCGAGATCCGCGGCGATCTTCCCCAGGGACAGGCCTTCCAGACCGTCCACGGAAGCGATGTTCATCGTCCGGTCGAGAACGGTCCGCCGCGTCTGGTTGCCTCGTTCCACGCGTCCGTCAGCCATGGAGCCATCTTACCGAACGCACGGTCGTTCACTTGGTGCGGGAAGGGGACCGCTGTCAGTGGCGGGTGCGATGCTCGAAGAGGAAGGACAGCGCTCGAAGAACCGAAGAACCGAAGAACCGGGGCCGGAAGGAGTGCGGGCCATGCTCACCACTGACTACAAGGACGGCTCCCCGAACTGGGTGGACCTCGGCACGCCCGACATCGGAGGCGCAGCCGACTTCTACGGGGCACTGTTCGGCTGGGACTTCCAGGCGGGCAGCGAGGAGGTCGGCGGGTACGGGATGTTCCACCTCGGCGGCAAGACCGTCGCGGGCGGTATGACCGTTCCGGCGGAGCAGGGCCCCTGCGCCTGGCAGGTGTACTTCCAGAGCGCGGACGCGGACGCGACGGCCGCGGCCGTGACGAAGGCCGGCGGCACGGTGACGTTCGCGCCGATGAGCGTCCAGGACTACGGCCGGATGGCAATATGCGCCGACCCGGCGCGCGTGGGATTCGGGGTATGGCAGCCGAGGACGAACACCGGCCTGGGCGCGGTGACGGACGTGGGCACCTTGTGCTGGACGGAGCTGTACACGGGCGACGTGGCAGGGGCCGCCGAGTTCTACCGCGCGGTCTTCGGCTGGGAGATGGGCGAGATGCCCTACGAGGGCGGCACGTACACGATGGCCAGGCCGGCCGGCACGGCGGACGAGGCGGCCTTCGGCGGCCTGGTGCCGATCTCCACGGACCCGGTGGAGGACGCCGAACGGCCCTACTGGACGCCGTACTTCGAGGTGGCCGACTGTGACGCGGCGGCGGCGAAGGCGGAGGAGGCGGGCGGCAAGGTGCGCCTCGCCCCGGAGTCCATGGAGGGAGTGGGCCGGTTCGCCAAGCTGGCGGACCCCTTCGGGGCGCGGTTCGCGGTCATAGCCAGCGCACCCGCACCCGGGTCATGACGAGTTGTTGATCAGTCGTTGATCGGACGTCCATCGGCGGCGGTCAGGATCTCCGGCATGTCGATTAACACCACTGCCGCAACCACTGACACCGCTTGGTACGACCTCGCCCTGTGCGCCCAGACGGGCCCCGGCTTCTTCTTCCCGGAGCCCGGTTCCTCGCTGCGCGACGCCAAGCGGCTCTGCGGGGCCTGCGAGGGGCGAGCGGCGTGCTTGGAGTATGCCCTGGCCAACGACGAGCGCTTCGGAGTCTGGGGCGGCCTCTCGGAGGCCGAGCGCCAGGCCCTGCGCCCCCGCCGCAGCTGATCAGGTGCGCGTCCCCTTCCCACTCCCACGGACCAGCCCCACGCGCCGCGCGAGGTCGAACCCCTCACCACCGCACTCCTCCCTGCGCGGCGTGTGGGGCACGACGCGCACGGGGTAATGCCCCCCGACGGGCGATACGACGCCACCGAATCGGGGGTCCCCGGCGAACCAGATCCGGTCCGGGTGTTCGTCCTCCAATGTTGCGAGCGGGACGGGGAACGGGATGATCCGGAACATGGCCGTGAAGTCCTCCCGGAAGGGGATGGCAACGGTCGCGGGACTTCCGTTCACCCTGCGCTGGTGTCGGCACGGGAACTCGCGCCAAGGGTAGGCCTGAAGCACGGCGGCGACACGGCGCCGCCGGAAGTAGGCGACGATCACCCAGGGCAAGTAGGGGGTGGTGAGAATGATCAAGAGGGCGAGGGTCATTCCCGCGTACGGAACGACACCGATGCAGGCCAGGGCGGCCAGTGGAGGACCACCGAGGCTGAGTACCCAATTGAAGCGTCGGACGGACAACCGTTTGTAGCCGACCACCGTCGGAGGGTGGTCCCAGGCCGCCTTGGTGAGCGCCACGCTCATAGGAGTACCTCTAGGATGCGTGAAGTTCCGGTGGCCTTCGGCGCACCCGGGTCGGGATCGGTGAACTGGAGCGTGTGCGCCACCGCTTCGAGGATGTCCGTATAGGCCTCGGCATGCTCGGTGCACGCGCTGGTCAGATCGAGGACGAGCAAGTGGAGTCCATCCGGATGCACCGTTGCGACCCTGGCCTGAAACAGCTGATGCTCGATATCCGGGACGGAAATGATCCCGGCGACCAGACAACACGGAAGAGCCGACGGCAAGTCGATGAACCTGCGGACCGAGCTGGTCCACAGCGCTGAGCGGGCGATGGCCAGAGCCGTACGTGCCGCGGCGAGCCGGGGGTTGGGCTGCTCGACCCGCCGGATCGTCAGGGAGAACACGGAGGTGGTGACCCCGGCCGGCTCCTCGGGATGGAAGCCGAGCGCGGTGTGTACGACGTCGTGCCCCGCCAGTTCCTCAAGCCCGTCCATGAGCTGGGACAGTTCCCCTTGGGCAGTCGGGCTGTCCAGGGCTTCAGCGAATGCGTCCAAGGATGCTGCGTCGCCAGGGCCGATGTCATGGAAGCCCGGGGGCAGGCGGAACCAGACCGGCGGGATGCTGCTCTGCTGCGTCATGGCCGCAGCACCGACCAGACATGGCCCGACTTCCTGATGGCTGAGGGGGCGTCTTCCAAGACTCCTCGGGTGCCGTCCACAGCCGTCGAACTCTGTTCGACCGCCTCGTTGTCCGGGCCGTAGTCTCCTGCGGCGGTTACCGCACCTGTAACTGCCACCGCCACGCCGACGCGTTCCCTGGCATCCGGAGTCGACGACCGCATGGCCCATCCGGTGAGCGGGCTCTCCAACTGACGCAGGTCATCCGAGGTGCTCCATGCCGCCTGCCTGAACGCGGTGGCCCCAGGAGCCAGCCCCACCACCGCGCTGCCTTCCGGCGCCGCGGCCATCGCCGCTCGGGCGGCTGCCGTGCCCGCCTTGGCGCCGGAGGCAACCGCTGCGACACCCGGTACCGCGCCCGCCGTGTCTCCGAGGAGCGTCACGCTGCTCTTCCAGAAGTCCGCGTCGAACTGGCCCTTCGTGAATCCGTCGGACAGGGACTTGCGGAACTTCGGGTCCGAGGTGTGCATCGCCAGAGCCGCCAAGGACAGGCCGCTCCCGACGAGCATGATCGCGAGTCCCGCCGGCGGGCAGACAAGGGCCACGCCCGCCCCGATCGCACCCAGGATCGCCGACGCGTTCGACATCGCGTCCGCCGGGTCGTCGACGATCTTGTTCCAGATGGAGGCCAGCAGGCCCGGTTCCTTCGGGGCCAGTCGGTCCGTCGCCGCGTTCAGGGTCTGGGCCACCCGGCGGGCGGCCGTGCCGTGCTCAGCGGCGAGCTCGCGGGCCAGGCGGCGGGCATCGGTGAGGGCCTCTTCCGTCTTCGCCGCCGCGGCCTGGGCCTCGTACCGGGTGGCCAGTGCGCGGTGGGAGACCAGGGTGTCGTGCCACCCCGTGAGCCGGCGGGCCGCCTCCGCGAGGGAGGTGTGGGCCGCGCCGAGGTAGCGGGGGAGGTCCTGCGAGAGGGAGGCGCGGAAGGCGGTGGCGGCCTCGCCCTGCCAGGCCGAACTGTGGGAGACCAGGTCCTTCACCACCCGGGAGGCCTCCCCGAGGGAGGTGGCCGAGGCGCTGAGCTTCTTGGCCAGGGCCAGGACCGTCGCGGGATTTCCGGGGGCCGGGTCGAAGCCCAGCGCCGCGTGCTCAGTCACGCGCGGCCGCCGCCCGGAGGAAGGCCGCACGGACGGCCTGATCGAGCTCCGCGTACTCCGCGGCGCTGCGGTCCACGCCCTCCCGTACGTCCTTGACGCGTTTGGTCAGCTCCTGCGTGCCGTAGGCCCAGCGTTCCTGGAAGCCGTCACACGCCGCGTCGAGGTCCGCTGTGCCCAGCTGATCGGGCCGTACGTGGTCCAGCGCGCGCCGGGCCTCCCGCAGGGAGACCAGGGAGGAGTCCAGGGCGCGTGTCAGACGGGTCAGCTGGTCGATGTCCACCTGGAGCGAGGTCATGACGCGAAACCCTGGCAGAGCGCGGCTCTGCCAGGGCAATCGGCATCACTCGCCCGAGCGAGCGGAAATCGGTCAGCCCTTGCGGGCGGCGATACGGGCCGCGCGGGCGGCCAGCTTCTCGTCGAACTTGCGGGCCTCGGAGTCCAGGCCGTTCATGAACAGCCCGAGCTCTTCCTGGGCCTTCTGGCCCTCGGGGCCGAGGCCGTCGATGTCCATGATCTTGAGGAAGCGGATCACGGGGCTCAGCACGTCGTCGTGGTGGATCCGCAGGTTGTAGACCCCGCCGATGGCCATCTGCGCGGCCATCCGCTCGAAGCCGGGCATGCCGTGTCCGGGCATCCGGAAGTTCACGACGACATCCCGTACGGCCTGCATGGTCAGGTCCGGGGCGAGCTCGAAGGCCGCGCCCAGCAGGTTGCGGTAGAAGACCATGTGCAGGTTCTCGTCCTGCGCGATGCGGGCCAGCATCCGGTCGCATACGGGGTCACCGGACTGGTGGCCGGTGTTGCGGTGCGAGATGCGGGTCGCGAGCTCCTGGAAGGCCACGTACGCCACCGAGTGCAGCATCGAGTGGCGGTTGTCGGACTCGAACCCCTCCGACATGTGCTGCATGCGGAACGCTTCCAGCTTGTCCGGGTCCACGGCGCGCGAGGCCAGCAGGTAGTCGCGCATCACGATGCCGTGGCGGCCCTCCTCGGCGGTCCAGCGGTGCACCCACGTGCCCCAGGCGCCGTTGCGGCCGAAGAGCGTCGCGATCTCGTGGTGGTAGCTGGGGAGGTTGTCCTCGGTCAGCAGGTTCACGACCAGCGCGATCTTGCCGATGTCGGTGACCTTGGACTGCTGCGGGTCCCAGGCTTCGCCGTCCTCGAAGAAGCCCGGGAAGTTCCGGCCCTCGCTCCACGGGACGTACTCGTGGGGCATCCAGTCCTTGGTGACCTTCAGATGGCGGTTGAGCTCCTTTTCGACCACCTCTTCCAGCGCGAACAGCAGCTTGGCGTCCGTCCACGCCTCCGAGCTGCCGAGGTGGGGAGAGGTGATCGTCACGGGTACTCCTGGGTGCAAAGCGAATTACCTACGGTTCCGTAGCCTACGGAGTCGTAGGTTAAGCGTGACATCAAGGCCAGCCAACCCCCCAGTAGGGGTATGTCCGGTTACATCCAGTTATCTATGCAGTTTACGGCTGGCCTGAGAGGGGTTCGAGGGGCCAAAATCACGCCAGCAGGTGGTTTGCCGGCCCCCGGTTTGACGAAAGAAATCGGTTCCGCTTCGCCGGGGGCGCGGCGATCCGGCCCTCGCCGCTCACGGCGTGGGCGCGGTCTCACTCACTCGACCACAGCCTTTCCCGGACCTCCTCGGCCGTCGTCGGCCGCAGCTCGCCGTCCAGCAGGAGCCATCGCGTGATGCCGATCGACTCCAGGAACGGCACGTCGTGGCTCGCCACCACGAGTGCGCCCTCGTACGACTCCAGCGCATCGGTCAGCTGCCGCACGCTCGACAGGTCCAGGTTGTTCGTCGGCTCGTCCAGCATGAGCAGCTGCGGAGCCGGCTCCGCCAGCAGCAGGGCCGCCAGTGCCGCCCGGAAGCGTTCGCCGCCCGACAGCGTGCCGGCCGGGCGGTCCGCCCGGGCGCCGCGGAAGAGGAAGTGCGCGAGCCGGGCCCGGATCAGGTTGTTGGTGGCCTGCGGGGCGAACCGCGCCACGTTCTCCACCACCGAACGGCTCTCGTCCAGTACGTCGAGGCGCTGCGGCAGGAACCGCGTCGTCACGTGCGCCACCACCGCCCCGGACACCGGCGGGAGCTGCCCCGCGATCGTGCGCAGCAGCGTGGTCTTGCCCGAGCCGTTGCGGCCCACCAGGGCGATCCGCTCCGGCCCCCGCAGTTCCCACTCGCCCGGTACGGCGGCTCCGTGGGCCAGGCGCAGATCGCTCAGGGTCAGGACCTGCCGCCCCGGCGGGACCTGGGTGGCGGGCAGCTGGATCCGGATCTCGTCGTCGTCGCGCACCGCCTCCACCGCCTGGTCCAGGCGTTCCTTCGCCTGCGCCAGCTTCTCGGTGTGCATGATCCGGTGCTTGCCCGCCGACTCCTGGGCCGCGCGCTTGCGCGCCCCCATCACGATCTTCGGCTCGCGCTTGTTCTCGAACATCTTCTGCCCGTACCGCTTGCGCCGCGCCAATTTGACCTGGGCATCCGCCAGTTCGCGCTTCTGCCGCTGTACGTCGGCCTCCGCGACCCGGACCATCCGCTCGGCGGACTCCTGCTCGGCGGCGAGCATGTCCTCGTACGCCGTGAAGTTGCCTCCGTACCAGCGGACTTCGCCGTCGCGCAGGTCGGCGATCTGGTCGACCCGCTCCAGCAGTTCCCGGTCGTGGCTGACCAGGAGCATCACCCCGGACCAGGACTCGACCGCCGCGTACAGGCGGCTGCGGGCCCGCAGGTCCAGGTTGTTGGTGGGTTCGTCCAGCAGCAGGACGTCGGGGCGGGCGAGCAGCAGGGCGGCCAGCCGCAGCAGTACGGACTCGCCGCCCGAGAGTTCGCCGACGGTACGGTCCAGGCCGATCCGGGCGAGACCGAGCTGGTCGAGCGTGGCCAGGGCCCGCTCCTCCACGTCCCAGTCGTCGCCGACGGCGTTGAAGTTCGCCTCGGTGGCCTCGCCCGCCTCGATGGCGTGCAGCGCGGCGCGGGTGGTGTGGATGCCGAGCGCCTCGTCCACGCGCAGCGCGGTGTCGAGGGTGACGTTCTGCGGGAGGTAACCGACCGAGCCGGCGACGGAGGACTGGCCTTCGGTCGGGGCCAGTTCGCCGGCGATCAGCTTCAGCAGGGTGGATTTCCCGCAGCCGTTGAGCCCGATCAGGCCGGTGCGGCCGGGGCCCACCGTGAGCTGGAACCCGTCGAACACGGGAGTGCCGTCGGGCCAGTCGAAGGACAGGGCGGAGCAGGTGATGAAAGCAGGGGCGTTACTCATGGAGGCCTCCAGGTTGCGTGAGTGGTGCGTGCAACGCGGGGAGACAGCCGACGGTTCAGCCGTGGGGCGTGGTGGTCGGTGTCTCGAACCTCAGACGAGCAATGTCCTGCTCCGTTTCGACGGTGATGGGCCGTCTTCGAAGCTACGGGCGGCCGCAGCAGCCCGCAATCCAATTAACTCAGCAGGTGTCGCGCATCAGCTCGGCCAGGCTGTGGTCCATGTCCAGGTAGAGGTGTTCGAGGCCGGGCGGCACCACGGTCGCCGCCCGCTCCAGGAAGCGGTGCAGCTCGGCCGTCAGCATCAGCACGATCGCGACGCCCTCCGTCGCGTGGAACTCGATGGTGGTCCGGTCGGCGTCGTACGGGCGTACGCGTACGTCGCCACAGCCCGACGGGCGGTCCAGCCCGGACTCCATCAGCTCGCGCGAGAAGGTCCACGAGACCTCGACGCCCTCCAGCGTGGCCGGGGCGGGGAACGCCATCCGCACGGCGAACGGATCCGCTCGGTCGTAGCAGAGGGTGACGGGCACGGTCTCGACCTTCGGCGCGGTGGCGACCAGACGGGCCTGTGCGGCCTGCTCGATGACAGTGATCAAGGCTCACTCCCTTGCGGCGGATCTGCTGCCGGACAGTGGGGTGGGGCCCGGCAACCCGATAGACGCCGGAATCGGCAAATCCGTGCATGGGCCGTTGCGTGAGCTGTGTCACCGATTGGCTTGAACCAATCCGTGTGATCGCACAGAGTGACCGGACGGTGGATGTGCCCGAAGGCGGCCCCGGTCCGCGGCGGGTCCGGGGCGCCTCGGAGAAGGGCTGGTTACCGATCACTCCTCAGGCCTAAGGGGCCGCATCAGGGCCGCGTAGAGGGCGGCGGAGACGACCATGCCGACGGGCAGGGAGAGGTCGATGCCGCCCAGGGCCGAGGCGATCGGCCCGGTGTAGAGCGTGTCGACGCAGAGGGCGGCCGCGCTCACCCCGGCCGTGAGCGCGAGGGCGCCCGCCGGGTTGACGCCGCCGGTGTACCAGAAGGGGCTGCCGGGGGTCTCGTCCGCCAGCGCCCGGCCGTCGTAGCGGAACCGGCGCAGCAGGATGTCGGTCGCGTAGATCGCCATGACGGGGCCGATCAGGACGACGAGCAGCTGGAGGGAGTTGCTGACGGTGTCCAGGAGGTTGGAGACGAGCAGGCCGTAGAGGGTCAGGGCGACGGCGACGGCCCCGTCGAACAGGACGCTGACGGAGCGCCGGATGCGGATGCCGACGGCCTGCAGGGCGAGTCCGGCGCTGTAGGCGGTCAGGGCGTTGACGGAGATCGTGCCGAGGATCAGGGCGAGCAGGAAGAGCGGGTGGAACCGTCCGGGCAGGATCTTCTGCAGTGCGGCCTGGGGGTCGCTCATGTCGACCGCGGTCGCGGCGAACGCGCCCAGGGAGCAGACGATGACGCTGGGCAGGAAGGCGCCGAGGGCGGTCCAGCCGATGATCGCCTTCCGTGAGGACGTGCGGGGCAGGTAGCGGGAGAAGTCGGCGCTGGTGGTGTATGAGAGCGGGCCCGAGGCGATGAGGGTGGTGCCGGCGAGGAGCGCTGCCCACAGGCCGGTGCCGGTCAGGGGCGGGGCGGGCCGGTAGGAGAAGTCCGTGTGGCCGAGCACGGCGAAGCCGACGACGGTGAAGGCGGCGGCCAGCACCAGGGTCATCGGGAGGTAGTGAACTCGGCCTGCCCCGCGGCGCCCTCACCGGCGACGCCTGATCCTTTTCCCGCCCGCCGTTCCCCGCCCGCCGTTCCCGCCCCGCCCGACGTTCGCCCCCCGTCCGGCGTTCCCCCGCCCGACGTTCCCGCCCCCGCTGGAGGCTCCGTGCGCACCCCCCTCGTCCTGCTCAACGCCCGCCTGCTCACCCGGCCACGGGCGGGTTCCTGCCGGACACCGCCCTGGCCGCTTCCGGCGGACGGATCACCGCACTGGGCGACGACAGCCGCATCCGTGCGCTCGCCGACGCCTCGGCCACGGCGGTCGACCTCAAGGGGGCGGTCGTGACCCCCGGCCTGGTCGACGGCCACATCCACCCCGTCTCGGGCGCCGAACTGACCCACGGACTGGACCTGTCGGGCTGCACCGACCTGGAGCAGGTACGCGCGACACTCGCCGCCGGCGTACACGGCCTCGCGCCCGGCGCCTGGCTCAGCGGCTGGGGCCTGGACCCCAACGCCTTCGGCGACCGGCCCGTCGGGACCGCCCCCTTCGACTCCGTGCTCGACGGCGTGCCCGCCACCCTCCTGCTCTTCGACGCCCACTCCATGCTGGCCAGCCGGCGTGCCCTCGAACTCGCGGGCGGCGACGGGCCGCGGACCTTCGAACAGGCCTCCGCCGAGGTGGTCTGCGACGCGGCCGGCCGGCCCACCGGCCTGCTCCTGGAGGACGCCGCCTGCGAACTCGTCGAACGCGTCGCCCCGCAGCCCACCCGCGAGGAGCGCCGCGACCGGCTGGCGGCCGCCCTGCGCAGGATGGCCGCCGCCGGGCTGACCGGCGGCCACGCCATGGACGCGAATGGGGACAGCCTCGACTTCTACGCCGAACTCGACGCGGCGGGCCAACTGCCGCTGCGCCTGCGCGTCGCGCCCTGGTGCCAGCCCGGCACCGACGCCGCCGCCGTACGCGCGCTCATCGCCCAGCAGGGCACCGGCGGCAGGCTCTGGCGCACCGAGGGCGTGAAGATCTTCATGGACGGCACGATCGACAACGGCACCGCCTGGCTGGAACACCCGGACCGCAACGGCGAGTCCACGCACGCCTTCTGGCCCGACCCCGAGGTCTACACGCGGATCGTGGGCGAGTTCCACCGGGCCGGAGTGCCCACCGCCACCCACGCGATCGGCGACGCCGCCGTACGGCACGTGCTCGACGCCGTCGGGAAGGCCCAGGCGTCCGGCGGGCCCGGGCCCCGGGTGCGCCACCGGGTCGAGCACATCGAGACCGTCCCCGACGACACCCTGCGCCGCTTCGCCGAGCTCGGCGTCATCGCCTCCGTACAGCCCCCCACTGCTGCGACTTCACCCGCGCCGACCACACCGACAACTGGTCCCGGCGGCTCGGCGAGGAACGTGCCTCGCGCGCCTGGCGCTGCCGCGACCTGTGGGACTCCGGAGCCACCGTGGTCCTCGGATCGGACTGGCCCATCGCCCCGTACCCGCCGCTCGGTGTCATGGGCGGCGCCCGCCACCGCCGCCCCAGCCGCGACCTCACCCAGGCCCCGCACGGCCCCGAGCAGGCCCTCACCGCCCTGCAGGCCCTCCAGGGCATGACCGTCAACGCCGCCCGGGCGGCGGGCGAGGAGCACCTCGCGGGCCGGATCGCCCTCGGCCACCGCGCCGACCTGACGGTGCTCGCCGACAACCCGCTCACCGTCGCCGCCACCGAACTGCCGGACCTGCCCGTGCTCCTCACCGCCGTCGACGGCGGCGTGACCCACCGCGACGCGAGCCTGTGACCTGAGGACGAGGCCGCCGACAGGTGCGGTGGCAGGCGTGGCGGCAGGGGCCGGAAAGCACTCTGGACGGCGCATCCGGGGTACGTTAGCTTCCGGCGCCATGAGACTTCTGGAACTCGGAATCGGCATGTGCGCGGCAGCCCTGGTCGTCGGGGTACTGGCCGGCCCCGCCCAGGCCGATGCGGCCCCGGCCCCCGACCCGGCCCCGGTGGCGCGGGACTTACGCGGCGCCGGCTGGGCGCTGAAGGACACCGGGAAGGACGTACGCTTCCGCGGGCTCGCCGCGGTCGGCCGGACCACGGCCTGGGTGGCCGGTTCCAAGGGGACCGTGCTGCGCACGGTGGACGGCGGCCGCAGCTGGCGTGACGTTTCGCCACCCGGCGCGGTCGCGGAGGCCCTGGAGTTCCGCGACATCGAAGCCTTCGACGCGCGGCGCGCGGTGGCCCTGGCCATCGGGGAGGGCGAGGCCTCCAGGGTGCTGCGCACCGAGGACGGCGGAGCCACCTGGACCGAGACCTTCCGCAATCCCGATCCGCGCGCCTTCTACGACTGCCTCACCTTCTTCGACGCCCGGCACGGCCTGGCGATGAGCGATCCGGTGGACGGGAAGTTCCGCATCCTGGCCACCGACGACGGCGGACGGAACTGGCGGGTCCTGCCGAACGCGGGCATGCCCGAGGCGCTGCCCGGCGAGGCGGGCTTCGCCGCGAGCGGCCAGTGCCTGGTCAGCTCCGGCCCGCGCGACGTCTGGCTGGCCACCGGCGGCGGGGCGCAGGCCCGGATCCTGCACTCCGCGGACCGCGGTCTGACCTGGCGCGTCGCCGAATCCACCGTCCCGGCGGGCGATCCGGCGCGCGGGGTCTTCGCCCTCGCCTTCCGGGACCGTACGAGGGGACTCGCGGTCGGCGGTGACTACCGCACCGGGCAGGCCTCCCCGCAGGCCGCGGCCGTGTCCGCAGACGGGGGACGCACCTGGCGCCAGGCGGCGACGCCGCCGCCGGCCTACCGGTCGGGCGCGGCCTGGTTCCCGTACAGCGGGGGGACGGCGCTCGCGGTGGGGCCCACGGGGACCGACGTGACCACGGACGGCGGCCGCAGCTGGCGGTCCCTGGACGCGGGCTCCTTCGACACGGTCGACTGCGCGGCCGACACGGGATGCTGGGCGGCGGGGGAGAAGGGACGGGTGGCGCGGCTGGAACGGCGGCGCTGATCAGCCCGCGGGAGCGGGAGCGGCCGGAGCGGCCGGAGGTGCCGGGGCGGTGACGAGGTCCATGCCCGGGTAGCGCCCGGCCGTGAAGCCCGCGGCCCGGTAGACGGGCTCGCCGTCGGGGCTGGCGTGCAGCTGGACGTAGTGGATGCCGAGGCCGTCGAGCCAGGCGACCAGCGCGTCGACGATCCGGCGGCCGTGGCCCCGCCCGCGGGCGGGCGCGTCGGTGACGATCCCGTCGAGGTAGCCGCGCCGGCCGTCGGTCCACCGGGGGCCGGGCAGGTGGTAGGTGACCCAGGCCATGCCGGTGGCGAGCAGCGGTTCGCCGGGAGCTCCGCCGACGACCAGGCAGTGCACGTCGGGGCGGTCGCCGAGGCGTTCGAGGAACCAGGCGCGGGCGACCTGCCGCCAGGCGGCGTCGGCGGACCCGGGGTCGACCCCGAGGGCGTCGAGGGCGACGGCGCGCAGGCGTATGAGCTCGGGGACATCGGCGGGAACGGCGGGGCGGGGCTGCATGAACACTCCGGCGGGCAGGGCGGTCGAGCGGGTCGAGGGGAGCGGGCGGGTCGAGGGGAGCGAGCGGGTCGAGCCCACCGAACGGGTCGAGGGGAGAGGGCGGTCGAGCCCGCCGAACGGGTCGGGCGACAGGTGGAGGAGGGCGGGCCTGTCAGGGCCGGCGCCGTCCCCGCGCGGCCGGTGCTGTGGCCGCAATGGTGTGCCGGCTCGCGGCGTCCGGTGCGGTGCGTCTTCCCCGGCTACCGCCGGGAGGGGCCCCGGGCGGAGTCCGGGGTTGAGGCGCGGTGCCGGGCGGCGCCACCCGGTGGACCGTGCCGGTCACCGCACTACGTGACCGGGTTCTCCCGCACCGTCGACAGGTCCGCCGAGGTCTTCGTGGCGATGAACTCGGTGATGGTGTAGGCGCACACGCCCGCCACGGTGAAGGGGTCGTCGGCCGCGATCCGCTCGATCTCGGCCCGGGACACCCCGCCGGCCAGGATCACGCCCCCGTCGCGCGGGACCTTGCGCCCCGACGCGAGGAAGACACCGGCGGCGTAGTAGCCGTCCAGCCAGGCGATGTGAGCGTCCATCTGCTCTTCGACGGACTCGACGGGGGCGGTGTAGGTGAGCTCCATGACGAACATGATCGCCAGGCTACTCTCGCTCCATCATGACGAGTGTGAAGACCCCCGCCGACGAGGCCGAGGCCCGGGCGATACAGGACGAACTACGCCATCAGGTCGTGCTCACCGAGCCCGGCCCGCCACCCGGCCGCGGCCTAGTCGCGGGCGTGGACGTCGCCTACGACGACGCGCGCGACCTGGTCGCCGCCGCGGCCGTGGTGCTCGACGCCGCCACCCTGGAGGTCGTCGAGGAGGCCACCGCCGTCGGGCACGTCAGCTTCCCCTACGTGCCCGGGCTGCTCGCCTTCCGCGAGCTGCCGACCGTACTGGCCGCCCTCGACTCCCTGAAGACCGAGCCCGGACTGGTCGTCTGCGACGGCTACGGCCTCGCGCACCCCCGCGGCTTCGGCCTCGCCTGCCACCTCGGGGTGGTCACCGGGCTCCCGGCCATCGGCATCGCGAAGAATCCGTTCACCTTCACCTACGAGGAACCGGGCGCCCGGCGGGGCGCCGCCGCAGCGCTGCTCGCGGCCGACGGGGCCGAGGTCGGGCGGGCGCTGCGCACGCAGGACGGGATCAAGCCGGTCTACGTCTCCGTCGGGCACCGGGTCTCCCTGGACAACGCCTGCGCGCACGCCCTGGCGCTGAGCCCCCGCTTCCGGATCCCCGAGACCACCCGCCACGCCGACTCCCTGTGCCGCAGGGCGTTGCGGGAGGCCTCCTGACGCACCCGGCCGCAGGCCCGCCCGTCAGCGCGCGTCCGCCACCCGGAAGGTGATCCCCGCCTTCTGGAGGCGGGCGATCAGGGCGTCGCCCATCGCCACGGCCGTCGTCAGCTGCCCGGCCGCCTGCGGCAGGGCGTCGTGGGCCAGGCAGAGCGCCGACTCGGCCAGCATCTTCGCCGTCTCGCCGTAGCCGGGGTCGCCGCCCGCCACCTCGGTGAGCACGCGCCGGCCGCCGCCCTCGCCCACGAACCGCACGGTGAACCAGCTGCGCGCGCGGCGTTCCGCGTCCGGCCCCTGGCCCGGCTCCCAGCGGTTCATCAGCCACCGCCGGGCCGACGGCACCTGGGCCAGGGCCACCGTCGCGCCCAGTGCCGCCGTACCGCCCACCGCGACGGGCAGGTGCTTGACGGAGGCGTAGTGCCGGTAGCGGAAGTCCGGGCCGTACCGCTCCAGCGCGGCCGCCGACCGGGCCACGATCCGCGGGTCCAGCGAGGGCAGCGGCAGCGCCCAGGTCCCGGTCTCCCGGCTGAACCGCGGTGCCCCCACCGGCCCGCGGGCCCGCCGCCCCAGCAGGCGGGGCTCGTGCAGCCGGCGGGCGTGCGCGGCCGCCAGGGTCTGGGGGCCGCGGCTGAGCGCGGTCAGCGCGGAGGCCAGGGTGCCGCCGGAGAAGAAGGCGTTGGACCGCATGAACCCGTCGACCGCCAGCGGGACCCCCTTCGGCAGCTGCCGGACCGTGAAGTACGCCCCGAGGTCCGCCGGGATCGAGTCGAAGCCGCAGGCGTGCACGATCCGGGCCCCGGTCTCGCGGGCCCGTGCGTCGTGCTCGACGTACATGCGGTCCACGAACTCCGGCTCGCCGGTGAGGTCCACGTAGTCCGTGCCCGCCTCGGCGCACGCGGCCACGAGTTCCGCCCCGTACCAGATGTACGGGCCCACCGTCGTGGCCAGCACCCGGGTGGACGCGGCCAGCTCGCGCACGGCCGCCGGGTCCCGGGCGTCGGCCCGCAGCAGCGGCAGCCGCGCGCACGCCGGATCGATCGAGGCCAGCCGTTCGCGCAGCCGCTCCAGCTTCGCGGTGTCCCGGCCGGCGAGGGCCCACCGGCAGCCGGCGGGCGCGTGCGCGGCGAGGTACTCGGCGGTGAGCGCGCCCACGAACCCGGTCGCGCCGAACAGTACGACGTCGTAGGCGCGTTCCGGCCGGTCGTGCGGGACAGTTGCGTTCATGAACGGCTCCTCCCAGGGGGTTTCGGTGGCCGAGGCTAGCGTGATGCTCGGCCGTCAGTGCGAGCGGGTGCGGCGCGCCGGGCCGGGGAGCACAGTGCCCCGGCTCCGGCCCGGAGGCCCTTCCGGGGGCGCCGCCCGGGCCGCCCGCACCACCTGCGGACGGCCGGGGCGGCACCCCGCCCGCTCACGCGGAGCCGGACACCCCGGGGCCGGGCGATCCGCCGGGTGCCCCGCCCGGGGGCTTGTGTTCGATGGAACACGTTCCTAGCATCACTGGTGTTACATCAGTTGTGTCACATAGCCGCACACCACGCACACCATGCACACCAGAGCCGCTGGGGGCCCGATGGCAGTGACAGGGAACGGGAACCGGGACGCGAGCGGGCCCGGCCCGCTCGCCGGGGTGCGCGTCGTCGAACTGGCGGGCATCGGCCCCGGACCGTTCGCCGCCATGCTCCTCGCCGACCTGGGCGCCGACGTCGTACGGGTCGACCGGCCCGGCGGCGGCGGACTCGCGGTCGATCCGGCCTACGACGTCACCAATCGGGGCAAACGCTCCGTCCTGATCGACCTCAAGTCCGCCGACGGGCCCGCCCGCGTCCTGGACCTGGTCGAGCGGGCCGACGTACTCGTCGAGGGGTTCCGGCCCGGGGTGGCCGAGCGTCTCGGGGTCGGACCGGCCGAGTGCCACGCCCGCAATCCGAAGCTCGTCTACGGCCGGATGACCGGCTGGGGCCAGGACGGCCCGCTCGCCGAGACCGCCGGGCACGACATCGCGTACATCGCCGTCACCGGCGCCCTCGGCATGATCGGGAAGCCGGGTGAGCCGCCGGCCGTCCCCGCCAACCTGGTCGGGGACTACGCCGGCGGCTCGCTCTACCTGGTCATCGGGGTGCTCGCCGCCCTGCACCACGCCCGCGCCACCGGCACCGGCCAGGTCGTCGACGCGGCCATCGTCGACGGCACCGCCCACCTCACCGCCATGATCCACGGAATGATGGCGGCGGGCGGCTGGCAGGACCGCCGCGGGGCCAACCTCCTCGACGGAGGCTGTCCCTTCTACGGCACCTACGAGACCTCCGACGGCGAGTACATGGCGGTCGGCGCGCTGGAACAGCAGTTCTACGACACTTTCGTGGAGCTCCTCGGCATCCGGGACCAGGCCCCGGCCCGCAAGGACCTCGCCCGCTGGGGCGAGCTGCGGGAGGCCGTCGCCGCGCGCTTCAGGACCCGGACCCGCGCGGAGTGGACGGCCGTCTTCGAGGGGAGCGACGCCTGCGTGGCACCCGTGCTCTCGCTGCGCGAGGCCCCGGACCACCCGCACCTCGCCGCCCGCGGGACCTTCACCGACTTCGGCGGGATCGTCCAGCCCGCGCCCGCGCCGCGCTTCTCGGCGACCCCGGGCGCCGTCACCACGGGCCCGGCGCAGCCGGGTGCGCACGCCGAGTCGGTCGCGGCCGACTGGGACGTGCCGGCCCTGCTCGGGAAGGAGGAGAACTGATGGAACTGTCCATGATGCTCGACTACGCCGGGGACCCGCGCCGGGCCGCCGACCAGGCCGCCGCGCTGGAGTCGGCCGGGCTCGACGCCGTATGGGTGGCCGAGGCCTGGGGGTTCGACTCCCCGACGATCATGGGCTATCTCGCCGCCCGCACCGAGCGCCTGAAGATCGGCTCGGCCATCCTCAACGTCTACTCGCGCACCCCCGGCCTCATCGCCCAGACGGCCGCGGGCCTGGACGCGCTCTCGGGCGGCCGGGCGCTGCTCGGCCTCGGCGCCTCCGGCCCGCAGGTCGTCGAGGGCTGGCACGGGATGCCGTACGACAAGCCGCTCGGCCGCACGCGCGAGACGGTCGAACTGTGCCGGCGCATCTGGCGCCGCGAGACGATCGACCACCACGGCATCACCGACATGCCGCTGCCGCCCGGGAAGGGCGGCCGGCACGGCAAGCCGCTGAAGATCCTCACCCGGCCGGTCCGCCCCGCGATCCCCGTCTACATCGCCTCGCTCGGCCCGGCCAACGTCCGGATGACCGCCGAGATCGCGGACGGCTGGCTGCCCACGCTCTTCATCCCGGAGAAGGCCGCCGCGGTGTGGGGCGGCCCGCTCGCCGAGGGGACGGCCAAGCGCGCGCCGGAGCTCGGCCCGCTGCAGACCGTCGCCGGCGGCCTGCTCGCCATCGGCCCGGACGCGGCCGCGGCACGGGACCTCGCGCGCCCGCAGATCGCCCTGTACGTGGGCGGGATGGGCGCGGTCGGCAAGAACTTCTACAACGACCTGGCCGTCGCCTACGGCTACGGGGAAGAGGCCCGCCGGATCCAGGAGCTGTACCTCGACGGGCGCAAGCGCGACGCCGCTGCCGCCGTCCCGGACGAGTTCTGCGAGCTGATGACGCTCTGCGGGCCGGAGGGCTACGTACGCGAGCGCGTCGAGGCCTTCCGCGAGGCGGGCGTCACGATGCTCAACGTCACACCGGTCGGCCCCGACCCGGCCAAGCTGATCGAAACCGTCAAGAGCTGGCTCTGAGCGGGCCGGGGCGTGCCCGGACTCCGTCCCCGGACCCCGTCCCCGGACCCCGTCTTCGGCCCGCTCCCTCACCCACCCGGACCCACCCCGACCCGCTGAGAGGGGACCCGATGCAACGACGCATCTTCGACGCCGACCACGAGGCGTTCCGCGAGACCGTACGCACCTTCCTCGGCAAGGAGGTGCTGCCGCACTACGAGCAGTGGGAGAAGGACGGCATCGTCAGCCGTGCGGCCTGGCGGGCCGCGGGCCGGCAGGGGCTGCTGGGCCTCGCCGTGCCGGAGGAGTACGGCGGCGGCGGGAACACCGACTTCCGCTACGCCGCCGTGATCGCCGAGGAGTTCACCCGCGCGGGCGCCCCCGGGCTGGCCATCGGCCTGCACAACGACATCATCGGGCCCTACCTGACCTCGCTCGCCACCGAGGAGCAGAAGCGCCGCTGGCTGCCCGGCTTCTGCTCCGGGGAGACCATCACCGCCATCGCGATGACCGAGCCGGGCGCGGGCTCCGACCTCCAGGGGATCCGGACCACCGCCGAGGACCACGGCGACCACTGGGTGCTGAACGGCTCCAAGACCTTCATCTCCAACGGCATCCTCGCCGACCTGGTGATCGTGGTCGCCAAGACCACCCCCGAGGGCGGGGCGCACGGCCTGTCGCTGCTGGTCGTCGAGCGCGGCGCGGAGGGCTTCGAGCGCGGCCGCAACCTCGACAAGATCGGCCAGAAGTCCCAGGACACCGCCGAGCTGTTCTTCAACGACGTCCGCGTCCCGAAGGAGAACCTGCTCGGCGAGCTGAACGGCGCCTTCGTCCACCTGATGACCAATCTCGCGCAGGAGCGGATGGGCATCGCGATGGCCGGCATCGCCGCCGCCGAGCACCTCCTGGAGATCACCACGCAGTACGTCAAGGAGCGCGAGGCCTTCGGCCGTCCGCTGGCCAAGCTGCAGCACATCCGGTTCGAGATAGCGGAGATGGCCACCGAGGTCGCCGTCACCCGGACCTTCCTCGACCGCTGCATCACGGACCACGCGAACGGCGAACTGGACCACGTGCACGCCTCCATGGCCAAGTGGTGGGCCACCGAGCTGCAGAAACGCGTCGCCGACCGCTGCCTGCAACTCCACGGCGGCTACGGCTACATGACCGAGTACCGGGTCGCCCGGGCCTTCACCGACGGCCGCATCCAGACCATCTACGGCGGCACGACCGAGATCATGAAAGAGATCATCGGCCGTTCGCTGCTCGGCTGACCTTCCCCTGGACACCTCCCCCTTGGACACCTCCGAAAGGCTTGACCAGTGAGCACCGAAGCTTACGTATACGACGCGATCCGCACCCCGCGCGGCCGCGGCAAGGCCAATGGCGCCCTGCACGGCACCAAGCCGATCGACCTGGTCGTCGGACTCATCGACGCCCTGCGCGAGCGCAACCCCGGCCTGGACCCCGCCACCATCGACGACATCGTGCTCGGCGTCGTCGGCCCGGTCGGCGACCAGGGCTCCGACATCGCCCGTGTCGCGGCCATCGCCGCCGGGCTCCCGGACACCGTGGCCGGCGTCCAGGAGAACCGCTTCTGTGCCTCGGGCCTGGAGGCCGTCAACCTGGCGGCCGCGAAGGTCCGTTCGGGCTGGGAGGACCTGGTCCTGGCGGGCGGCGTGGAGTCCATGTCCCGTGTTCCCATGGCCTCCGACGGCGGCGCCTGGTTCGCGGACCCGATGACCAACTGGGACACCGGCTTCGTCCCGCAGGGCATCGGCGCCGACCTGATCGCCACCATCGAGGGCTTCTCCCGGCGCGACGTAGACGAGTACGCGGCCCTGTCGCAGGAACGCGCCGCCGCCGCCATCAAGGACGGCCGCTTCGCGAAGTCCGTGGTCCCGGTCACCGACCGCAACGGCCTGATCGTCCTGGACCACGACGAGTTCGTCCGGCCCGGCACCACCGCCGACACCCTCGCCAAGCTGAAGCCCTCCTTCGCGGACATCGGCGAGCTCGGCGGCTTCGACGCGGTCGCGCTGCAGAAGTACCACTGGGTCGAGAAGATCGACCACGTCCACCACGCGGGCAACTCCTCCGGCATCGTCGACGGCGCCTCGCTCGTCGCCATCGGCTCCCGCGAGGCGGGGGAGCGCAACGGGCTGACCCCGCGCGCCCGGATCGTCTCGGCGGCCGTCTCCGGCT
Source organism: Streptomyces sp. NPDC001549 (assembly GCF_042894025.1). Taxonomy (NCBI): domain Bacteria; kingdom Bacillati; phylum Actinomycetota; class Actinomycetes; order Kitasatosporales; family Streptomycetaceae; genus Streptomyces; species Streptomyces sp. NPDC001549. The sequence continues at coordinate 86,820 of NZ_JBIAVJ010000012.1, read as the reverse complement.
CCGAGCCCACCATCATGCTCACCGGCCCCGCCCCCGCCACCCGCAAGGCCCTCGCCAAGGCCGGGCTGACCATCGACGACATCGACCTCGTCGAGATCAACGAGGCCTTCGCGGGCGTCGTCCTGCGCTTCGTCAAGGACATGGGCCTGTCCCTCGACAAGGTCAACGTCAACGGCGGTGCCATCGCGCTCGGCCACCCGCTCGGCGCCACCGGCGCGATGATCCTCGGCACGATCGTCGACGAGCTGGAGCGCCAGGACAAGCGCTACGGGCTCGTCACCCTCTGCGTCGGCGGCGGCATGGGCGTCGCCACCATCGTCGAACGCCTCTGATCAGCCCTGTTCCCCCTGCCCACCGGACCTTCCGAAACGAAAGCAGTGACCATGAGCGAGTCCACCACGATCCGCTGGGAACAGGACGAGACCGGCGTCGTCACCCTGATCCTCGACGACCCCAACCAGTCCGCCAACACGATGAACCAGGCCTTCAAGGACTCCATCGCGGCCGTCGCCGACCGCGCCGAGGCCGAGCAGGACTCCATCCGCGGCATCATCTTCACCTCCGCCAAGAAGACCTTCTTCGCGGGCGGCGACCTCAAGGGCATGATCCGGCTGCGCCCCGAGCACGCGCAGATCGCCTTCGACACCGGCACCGAGATCAAGCGCTCGCTGCGCCGGATCGAGACCCTCGGCAAGCCCGTCGTCGCGGCCATCAACGGCGCGGCCCTCGGCGGCGGTTACGAGATCTGCCTGGCCTCCCACCACCGCGTCGCCCTCGATGCGCCCGGCTCCAAGATCGGCCTGCCCGAGGTCACCCTCGGCCTGCTCCCGGCCGGTGGCGGTGTCACCCGTACCGTGCGCCTGATGGGCATCGCCGACGCGCTGCTCAAGGTGCTGCTCCAGGGGACCCAGTACACCCCGCAGCGCGCCCTGGACAACGGACTCGTGCACGAACTGGCCACCACCCCCGAGGAGATGCTGGCCAAGGCCCGCGCCTTCATCGACGCGAACCCCGAGTCGAAGCAGCCCTGGGACGTACCCGGCTACAAGATCCCGGGCGGTACGCCGTCCAACCCGAGGTTCGCCGCCAACCTCCCGGCCTTCCCGGCCAACCTGAAGAAGCAGCTGAACGGGGCCCCGTACCCGGCCCCGCGCAACATCCTGGCCTGCGCCGTCGAGGGCTCCCAGGTGGACTTCGAGACCGCCCTGACCATCGAGGCCCGCTACTTCACCGAGCTGGTCACCGGCCAGACCGCGAAGAACATGATCCAGGCGTTCTTCTTCGACCTCCAGGCCGTCAACGCGGGCCGCAGCCGCCCGCAGGGTGTGGAGCCCCGCAAGGTCCGCAGGGTCGCCGTCCTCGGCGCCGGGATGATGGGCGCGGGCATCGCCTACTCCTGCGCCCGCGCGGGCATCGAGGTGGTGCTGAAGGACGTCACCGCCGAGGCCGCGGCCAAGGGCAAGGCGTACTCCGAGAAGCTGCTTGACAAGGCGCTCTCCCGGGGCCGGACCACCGAGGCCAAGCGCGCCGAGCTGCTCGCCCGGATCACGCCGACCGCCGACGCGGCCGACCTCGCGGGCTGCGACGCCGTCATCGAGGCCGTCTTCGAGGACACCTCCCTCAAGCACAAGGTGTTCCAGGAGATCCAGGACGTCATCGAGCCGGACGCGCTGCTGTGCTCCAACACCTCCACGCTGCCCATCACGGGCCTCGCGGAAGGGGTGTCGCGGCCGGCCGACTTCATCGGGCTGCACTTCTTCTCGCCCGTGGACAAGATGCCGCTGGTGGAGATCATCAAGGGGGAGCGGACCGGCGACGAGGCCATCGCCCGCGCCTTCGACCTGGTCCGCCAGATCAACAAGACCCCGATCGTGGTCAACGACTCGCGCGGCTTCTTCACCTCCCGCGTCATCGGCCAGTTCATCAACGAGGGCGTCGCGATGATCGGCGAGGGTGCCGAGCCCGCCTCGATCGAGCAGGCCGCCGCCCAGGCCGGCTACCCGGCCAAGGTGCTCTCGCTGATGGACGAGCTGACGCTCACCCTGCCGCGCAAGATCCGCAACGAGAGCCGCAAGGCCTTCGAAGCCGAGGGCAAGGCGTGGACCGAGCACCCCGCGGACGCGGTCATCGACCGCATGGTGGACGAGTTCGAGCGTCCCGGCCGCAGCGGCGGGGCCGGCTTCTACGAGTACGACGAGTCCGGCAAGCGCGCCCGCATCTGGCCGGGCCTGCGTGAGCACTTCGCCAAGCCGGGGTACGAGATCCCGTTCGAGGACATGAAGGAGCGGATGCTCTTCTCGGAGGCCCTGGACACCGTCCGGTGCCTCGACGAGGGCGTGCTCACCTCGATCGCCGACGCCAACATCGGCTCCATCATGGGCATCGGCTTCCCGGCCTGGACGGGCGGCGTGATCCAGTACATCAACGGCTACGAGGGCGGCCTGCCCGGATTCGTGGCCCGTGCCCGCGAGCTCGCCGACACGTACGGCGAGCGCTTCATCCCGCCGGCCTCGCTGGTCGCGAAGGCCGAGCGCGGCGAGACCTACGCCGACTGATCCAGTGACAGCCTCGGGCCCGCCCGCGAGCGGGCCCGAGGCGTCCCTCCGGTCAGGCCTCGGACACGGCCAGGTGGGCGAACAGCCCGTGCTGACGGGTCCCGTCCGGGGCGGACCAGCCGGCCAGTACCCGTCGCCCCGCGCCGTCACCGGCGGGAGCGGGGCGCAGTACCCGGCACACGGTCAGGGTCGACACGGGGCCCTCCTCCATCATCGGGCCCACGGTGACGAGGCTCGCGTCGGCGGTGTCCGTCACGGTCCCGGGGCCGGTCAGGCCCGCCGGCACCCCGGCCCCCTCGGTACGGACCTCGACCGTCGGGTCGGGGGTGTCGCTCTCGCTCTGCGCCTGTGCCGTGGTGCGGCCCGCCAGCAGGGCCAGCAACTGCTTGACCAGGACGAAGTCGTGGGCCCCGTCGTAGATCCAGCGACGGCCCAGCACACCGTGCTCGGAGGTGCCGATCAGGCCGCCCTCGGCGCCCTTCAGCGGAGCCCCGCGGTAGGTGAGCGGGACCAGGTAGGCGACGGGCTCGTCCCCGGCGGCGTCGGTGACCACCATGAACTCGATGCCCACCTCTCCCTCGGGGTCGTCGAGCCGGAACCCGCCCGCCCTGGCGAGACCGGCGGTGCCCGCAGCCCCCTGGTACCAGGGCCGCGACGGGAGCCAGTCGGCGAGGAGTTCCAGCTTGGTCGGGGTCAGCGTGGTGTGGTGGATGACTGCCATGGCACGAAGCTACCCGGCCCCCTGTCAGGGCAGCGTCCAGAACACCTCCGTCACGAGGTAGAAGACGACGACCCAGAACACGAGCAGCGCGGCGACGACGGCGCCGCCGACCAGGTTGGTCCTGGCGGGCGGTGCGTCCGGTGAGGGCCACAGCCACCGCCTGAGCAGCCGGTTCACGTAGTGGGGCATCGTGAAGAAGCTCATGATGAAGCTCGACAGCAGGTTGCCCACGAGCAGCCCGAACCAGAGCGGCATGCCCAGCGGATGCAGGACGAGGCTCAGTATCACGACGGTCGGGTAGAGCCCGACCCAGACCGCGACGGCGGTCTTGGTCTCCGAGGGCGGCGGCGCTTCCTTGCCGTTCTCCTCGAAGGCGAACCAGCTGCCGAACGAGTTGTCGATCGTGCGCAGTTTGAAGTCGTTGAACTTCTCCCCCTCGGCGAGCATCTCCCTGCGCTTCGCCGACGTCAGCCACGCGTCCAGGTGTTCGGCGTTGTCATAGCGGTACAGGGTGGTCCACTCGTCCTGGATGCCTTCGATGGGGCGGAAGATCTCAGTGCCGCGAAACCCTTCGAACTGGCTCTCCTCCTGGCTCATGTGGCGCTGCCACGCGAGGAAGTCGTCGACGTGGTCCGGGGGGACGCGGTGGGTCACCACCACGGTCACGAGCGGGTCCGTCGGCTGCGTGCCACCTCTGATCACCTGCTGGGTCGCGGGACCGTCGAAGTACGGCTCGCCGGCGTCGAGGAGCCGTTGCCGGGTCGCGCCGTTCATCCAGGCCTGCAGATGGGCCACCGAGTCGAACCGGTAGACGATCACCCAGTCGGGCTGCACGGAGGTCGGCGGGGACACCTGGACGCCGAGGTGTCCGGCGTACCGGGCGGCGGCGGCGTTGACCTCGTCCTGCCACTTCTCGTATTCCCGGTCCATGCCGGGGCGGACCCTGCGGCCGATGATGACCGTCGCCGCGGCATCCGTCTGCCGTTCGGTCGTCATCGTCGCGTGCCCGTCCGCGATGACCGGCTCTCGACGAGCCGCCCGTAGATCCGTTCCGGAGTGAGGGGCAGCTCGCGGTAGCGGATGCCGGTGGCGTCGCGGAGCGCGTTCGCCAGCGCGGGGGCCACCGGGTTGATGCAGCACTCCGCCATCCCCTTCGACCGCATGGCGCCGACGGAGTCCGACGAGCCCACCAGGAGCACGTCGGTGCGCGGCACGTCGGCGTAGGTGGGGATGCGGTAGTTGCGGAGGTTCGGGTTGGCCATGACGCCGTCCGCGTCGATCTGGAAGTTCTCGGTCAGCGCGAATCCGATGCCCTGGGCGACACCGCCCTCCACCTGTCCCCGGACCTGTTCCGGGTTGATGAGCACACCGGCGTCGGTCGCCTGGACGCTGTACAGGACACGGATCTCACCCGTCACCTGGTGGACGGCGATGCGGAAGCCCTGCGTATTGGAGGTGATGCTGCGGGGCGAGCCGTACGCCTTGCGGGCGGCCGTGAACCGGATGCCGCGTGCCCGGGCCTCGGCGACGAGCGTGGCCAGCGAGACGCGCTCGTCCCCGCAGACGACGCCGTCGTCGTCCATCGAGCACATCACGACGTGGACGCCCGTGTGTGTGGCGGCGAAATCCAGGATGCGGTCGCGCACCGCGTTGGCCGCCCGGAGGACCGCGTTGCCCGCCACGAAGAGTCCGGCACTCGCGAAGGCGCCGGTGTCGAATCCCGTGCGGTCGGTGTCGGACTGCACGAGACGGATCCGCGACGGTGTCGTACCCAGCTGGTTGGCCGCGATCTGGACGTGCGCGGTCGACGTGCCCTCCCCGAATTCGACGGTGCCGACGGCCAGTTCGTACACGAGGTCGTCGCGGAGCGTGAGCCAGGCTTCGGAGACGTGCTCGGTCGGGGGCGCGGTCTCGTGCATGGAACTGGCGACGCCGACCCCGACGAGCCATCCGGGGCCGGGAGAGGACTGGTCGGCCGTACGGGCCAGCTCGCCGGCCACGAGGTCGATGCACTTGCCGAGCCCGTCCTCGTGGAACACCACGTCGTCGGGCCCGTCGTGCAGGGCGACGAGGGGCTCGCCCGGGCGCACGATGTTGCGGCGTCGCAGTTCGAGCGGATCCATGTGCAGGGCGAGGGCCAGTTCGTCCATCGCCGATTCCACGGCGAAGGCAGGCTGGGTCATTCCGTATCCGCGCAGGGCGCCGCTCGGAACGGTGTTCGTGTAGACGGAGAAGGCGTCGTACTTCTTGTTGGGGCAGCGGTAGATCATGACGGCGGAGCCGCCCGCGTACAGGGTCTCGCCGCCGTGGTTGCCGTAGGCGCCCGTGTTCGACAGGTTGCGGACCTGGAAGGCGGTGAGTGTGCCGTCGGCCTTCGCGCCGAGCTTGACCGTCAGCTTCATCGGATGCCGGGGCGAAGCCGTGGTGAACTCCTCCTCGCGCGTGTACTCGAAACAGACGGGCCGGCCGGTGTCGAGGGCGGCGAGCGCGGCCAGGTCCTCCGAGATGACCTCCTGCTTGCCGCCGAAACCGCCGCCGACGCGCTTGCAGAACACGCGGAGCTGGTCCGGGCGCAGCGCGAACAGGTAGGCCAGCTTGACCTTCGCGATCGACGGAGACTGCGAACTGGTGCGGACGTTCAGCCGCCCGTCCTGCATCCAGGCGATCGAACCGTGGGTCTCCAGGTGTGCGTGCTGCACGCGCGGTGAGAAGTAGGTGCCCTCGTGGATCACGTCGGCCGCGGCGAAGCCCGCGTCGACGTCACCGATGTGCGAGTGGATCTCCAGGAGGAGGTTGTGGACGTAGTCGCGGGCGAACGGGTCCTCCGAGCCGTGCAGTTGCGGTGCCCCGTCGGCCATGGCCTCCTCGGGGTCGAAGACCGCCGGCAGCACCTCGTACTCCACGGCCACCTTCCGGCAGCCCTCTTCGGCCGCCCCGACCGTGTCGGCGAGCACCGCGACGACGCGCTGGCCGACGAAGCGGACCGTGCGGTCGAGGATGTAGGTGTCGTCCGGATCGACGAGGTGGTCGGTGTGGATCGCCGTGGTGAAGCGCCTGCGCGGCACGTCCTCCCAGGTGTAGACGCGATGCACGCCGGGGACCGCCAGCGCGGCTGTTTTGTCGATCGAGACGATGCGGGCGTGCGCGTGCGGCGAGTGCAGCACTTTGAGGTGCAGCATCCCTTCCATGTGGGTGTCCATCGTGAACTCGGCGAGACCGGTCACCACGTCGTCGGCCGCCGGCGCACCGACGCTCGTTCCGACGGCCCGTCCCGGCGCGGCGTTCTGCACGCGGGCGACGCCCTTCACCGCGTCCTCGATCGCCCGGTAGCCGGTGCAACGGCAGAGATTTCCCTTCAACGCCCGGGGCAGGTCCGCCTTCTGGTCCTCGGTGAACGTCGCCGAGGTCATGATCATCCCTGCGGTGCAGAACCCGCACTGGAATCCCGGGGCGTCCCGGAACCGGCGCTGTGCGGGATGCAGGTCGCCGGGTGATCCGAGACCCTCGATCGTGGTCACCTCATGGCCTTCCGCGCGGAAGGCGGGGGTGATGCAGCTGTGGACCGGAGTGCCGTCCAGCCACACGGTGCACGCGCCGCAGTCGCCGGCGTCGCAGCCCTTCTTGACGCCGAAGTGGCCGAGCGCGCGCAGGAACGTACGCAGACACTGGCCGGGGTCCGGTTCCTCGGAGAAGTTCCGGCCGTTCACGGAGTACGTCATGCCGGGCTCCCAGCCATGAGTTCGTGGCGGATCTCTTCGGCGAAGTGCAGGGTGAGGTGGTGGCGGTGGTCCGGGGTTCCGTTGGGGTCGGCGAACCAGATGTCGGCCGGGACGGCGTTGATGCTCTGCTGCAGGGTGCGGGCATCGGGCACGGTGTCGAAGGCGATGCGTACCGGGCGTGTGGTGCCGGCGGTGACGGTGAGCAGCAGGTCGCTCGTCCCCGGCGTCTGCGTACCGACGAGGAAGACCGTCGAACGGCCCAGGTGGGTCAGCGTGAAGCGGCGGTGCGCGGTGCGCCCCCGCAGGGCGCGCGCCGGAACGCGGATGCGCCGCAGGATCTCCCCGGGAGCGAGGATGTTCCGGTTGTTCCCGGTCACGAAGTCGAGGGCATCGACGGTGCGCACGGACCCGTCGGGAGCCCACAGCTCGTAGTCGGCCTCAAGTGCGACCGTGAGCGTGATCATGGGGCCGGCCGGCAGGGACATGCAGATGTTTCCGCCGACGGTCGCCGAGTTCCAGACCTTGAACGAGGAGAGGAACGCCTCGCAGCTCTGCGCGAAGAGGGGGCCCGCGGTCCAGTCGGGCGGGGGCGTGAAGGCGTACAGGTCCCGGATGGTGCACGTGGCGCCGATCTCCAGGCCCGCGCCGCTCGGCACGAGGGGATCCCAGCCCAGGGCCGTCAGGTCGACCAGGCGGCGCAGGCCCGGCTGCTCGGCGGAGAACAGCCACGTCCCGCCGGCGAGCCAGGCATCGCCCTCGCGCCAGTCGGCGCCGGGCCGGTCGGACGGCCGCCGGACGACTTCGCTGATGGTGTTGAGGTCCATGGAACACCTGCCCGTTGCGTGCAGGGGTGGCCGCCACCTTGAGCGGCAGAATCCGCTGGGGCCGCTGGGGCCGACCCGCTCAGAGCAGAGGCCGGCGGGCGCAAAGACTCCTCTCCAGCGTACTGAGAACGGGCGTGCCCCGCCAAAGCAGGGCTTGGGCCGTCTCTTTCGGATCTTGTCGGCCGAGCCCGCGGCGTCCGGTGCCGTGCATCGCAAGGCGGAGGGTCGTCCTTGTACCGGAGTACCGGACGTACTGGGGCGGGCCCGACAACGCAGCGAGGTGCGGTGCCGGGCGTCGCGGGCCCGGCAAGATCCGAAAGAGACGGCCTAGGTCCGCGGCTATGGCCCGCCGGGTGCCTCGCCGGACACGAACGCCGCCCGCAGTTCCTCCCGTAGCGACCGCTGGAAGGCCGTCACCAGCGCCTGGACCACCATCGGCTGCATGTGCGCCGACAGCGCCTTCATCGACTCCACCCGCTCCGGATCGCTCTCGCCCTCCGTGAACGGCCCCCACACCTCGTCCCGGAACAGCGCCGTCAGCTCGTGCGCCGCCGACCTGGCGTGCTCCATCAGCACCCTGCGCGCCGCCAGGATCGTCTCGTGGGCGATCGGTACGTCGAGCAGCGCGACCCCCAGCCGCAGCAGCCCCACGTCCACCCGGAACCCGTCCCCCGAGGCGGCGAGCACGTTCATCGCCGTCAGCCGCCGGACATCGGTGTCCGACAGGCTCCGTCCCGCCCGCTTCTCCAGCTCCTCCCGCGACGCCTCCTGGGCCGCGTCCGGAGCCCAACTCGCGACCATCGCACGGTGGATGGCCAGGTCATGGGCGCTCAGATCGTCGGGCAGCGCATCCAGATAGCGCTCGATGGCGGACAGGGTCATGCCCTGGTGCTGCAACTCCTCGATCAGTGCCAGCCGGGACAGGTGTTCCGGCCCGTAGTGCCCCACCCGACGAGGGCCGATCACGGGAGGGGGCAAAAGCCCGCGGGTGCTGTAGAAACGAACGGTGCGCACGGTGACGCCCGCCCGGGCCGCCAGCTCGTCGACGGTGAGCATCGGCTCGGGTGCCTGGTCGGCCATCGTCTGCGCCTCGCTCTCTGCTCCACAGCTTGGGTTCAACAGTATTGCTGTCGCACCAACGATGTGAAACGGCCAGGAGCTGCCCATGACCACGAACCTGCGACTGCCCGGACGACCCGAAGAGATCACGTTGCCGGCCCTGCTGGCCCGCAACGCCGCCGAGTACGGGGAGCTCCCCGCCCTCTCCTGGCGGGCCGGACCCGACGCCGCCGAGTGGACGACCCTCACCTGGAGCGAGGTGCGCCGCAAGGTCGCCGTCCTCGCCTCCGGATACGCGGCCCTCGGCGTCGAGCGCGGCGAACACGTGCTGATGATGATGGGCAACCGCCCCGAGCACTGGCTCAGCGACCTCGCCCTCGTCCACCTCGGCGCCGTGCCCGTCACCGTGTACGGGACCTCCGCGCCCGAGCAGATCGCCCACATCGCCCGCCACAGCCGGGCCCGGATCGCCGTCGTCGAGGGCGCCCGCGAACTCCTGCGGTGGGAGCCGCTGCTGGCCGACCCGGACGTGCCCCTGGAGCGTCTCGTCGTGGCCGAGGCCGCCGACGCCGGCGGGCACTCCACCTACGGCTCCCTGCACGCCGGCGGGGCCCGCCTCCACCGCGCCGACGACTTCGAGAAGGCCTGGCAGGAGACGCGCCCCGAGGACCCGCTGACCGTCGTCTACACCTCGGGCACCACCGGCGACCCGAAGGGCGTCCGGCTGACCCACCGCAACCTCATGCTCCAGGCGATCCGCCTCGACCGGCACGTGGACCTGCCCGAGCACGCCGAGCACATCTGCTACCTGCCCTTCGCGCACATAGCCGAGCGGGTCCTCGGGATCTACCTGCCCCTGCTGCGGGCCTCGCACGTCCGGCTGTGCGCCGACCCCGCCGCCGTCTCGGGGGCGGTCCGCGAGCTGCACCCGGTGCAGTTCTTCGGCGTGCCCCGGGTGTGGGAGAAGCTCGCCGCCTCGGTCCGCGCGGTCCTCGCGCAGCTCCCCGAGGCACAGCGCGCGGCCATCGAGGCCGCGGGCGACCTGGCCCGTGCCCGGGCCGGGCACCGGGAGCGGGGCGAGGAGGTGCCGGCCGCGCTCGAAGCCTCGTACGCCGCGGCCAAGGAGCAGGTGCTGGACCCGCTGCTGCGGCTCGCGGGCATGGACCGGCTGATGTGGACGGCCAGCGCCACCGCGCCGATGCCGATCGATGTGGTCCGTTTCTGGGCCGGCTGGGGCATCACCATCATGGACGCCTGGGGGCTCACCGAGACCTCGGGCGTGTGCACGGTCAACAGCCCGGACGGCTTCCGGCTGGGCTCGGTGGGCCGCCCGATCGAGGGGCTGGAGCTGAGGCTGGCCGAGGACGGGGAGATCCTCACCCGCGGGGCGACCGTCTTCGGCGGCTACCTGCGGCCGGACGGCTCGCTGGAGAGCGCCTGCGACGGTGAGGGCTGGTTCCCGACGGGGGACATCGGCCGGCTCGACGAGGACGGGTTCCTCTGGCTGACCGACCGCAAGAAGGAACTGATCATCACCTCGAACGGCAAGAACGTCTCGCCCGCGCTGGTGGAGAACACGGTCAAGGAGCACCCGCTGATCGGCCAGGCCCTGGTGCACGGCGACGGCCGCTCCTACCTCGTCGCCCTGCTGGTCCTGGACCCGGAGCTGGCCCCGGTCTGGGCCGCCGCCCGGGGCATCGGGGCCGCCTCCCCCTCCGAGCTCGCCGCGCACCCCGCCGTCCGGGAGGAGATCGCCCGCGCGGTGGCGGCGGCCAACGCCCGGCTCAACCGGACCGAGCAGATCAAGCGGTACCGGCTGCTGACCGAGGAATGGGGCCCCGAGACCGGGGAACTCACCCCCTCGCTCAAGCTCCGCCGCCGCGTGGTCCGCGACAAGTACGGCGCCCTGATCGACGGTCTGTACGAGGAGCCGCACGAGCCCGCGTGAGGGATCGCCCCGGTGCGGTGACGGCCTAACGTCCGATCGGCACATCGGGTCAGAGAGCAGCCCCGGCCGGGGACGGCCCGGCCGGGGACGGCCCGGCCGGGGCTGGATCGGGGCTCAGCGCGCGACGACGAAACCCCGCCCCGGCCGAGTCCTGTCCATCGCTGAGACGCGGGCGAGGACATGAGCCGTCACATCTCGGCCGTCCGCGCCGACGACGACCCACGCCCCCTCCGGGTCCTCCGGATCGGCCGGTGTTACGGTCCCGGTGATCCCGTACTGGCGCATCGCGTCGTGAATCTCGAAAGCCTCGTTCGCGGTCATGTCCTCACTCTCCGTCGGCGTGCGCTGAACCTACTCTTCTTCGCCTCCGCCGCCGTGCGTGGCGCAGTCGCCGGGGTTGATCGGACCACAGCCGCCCGGGACCGGGGTGTGAGAGCAGTTCGCCGCCACCGAGACGAGCGACCGATTCGGGCCCGCCCACAGCTCGGCGTCCGGGGTGTAACCGGCCTGCTCGATCAGGGCGACCGTGCGGGTGAGGACGTCCGAGTCGTGGCGGGTCGGGTCGGGCCGTTCGGGAAAGTGGTGGACAAAGCGCCCGAGGCTCCCACACAGAGCGGCGTACAGGTGGGTGTGGAGGATGAGCGCGTGCCACCCCTCGTCGACCTCACGGGTCGGAGCGATCCGGACCGTGGGGAACATGGCGGCGGCCGCGGTGAACTTGAGGGCCTCGACGACGATCCGGGACCCCATGCTGATGTCCATGCCGGGGTTGTTGTCGAGGACTGTGGCGAGGACGCCGTTGAACGCGGCGTCACTCACAAGCGTGCGAGCGTCGGGTTTCACCGCTGGGGGGACGGTGCTGTTGGTGCAGGCCGGGGTGGGGGTCTCTCCCTTGCCGGCGCTGCACGGGGGCGGAGTGGACATGATGCCTCCTCGTTGGTTGGTCAGATCAACAGGTGCTTCCGACGGCGGCGAACACGCCGAACGCGGCCGCGACGTACAGGGCCTGACGCCGGAGCCCGCTCACTGGCCGGCTGCCTGAACGTTGGCGGCGGCGGTGGTGAACTCGCGGCCGTCCGACTTCCTGATGTACGCGATGTCCGTGACGCCCTCGGCGATGACGGCCATGAGCTCGCCCTCGACGCCGGACGCGATGTCCCGAACTCGCTTACGGAGCAGTCCGTGAGGCTGGTACTCGTACACCTCATCCATCGGACGGATCCTCGTCCGTGGCGCTGTTGAAGCGCTCCCAGCCGACCTGTGCGCGGTCGAGAAGTTCGGAGCTGGGCTGGTGAACCGCGGCGAAGCCGACGCCCGGACTGTCCGGGGTATCGAGGCTCCATACACCGCGCGGGGTGGGGCTCGTCACGGGGTGCTCCCTACCGTCGTCATCGGGTGGTGTGCCAAGACTGGACCCGCAGAAGTCTCTTGGCGAGGACTTCTCAGGGACTTCTGACGACACAGAAAGGGACTTCTGTACGCCCGAGTTGATGAATGATGGCAACCGAGGCGACTTCTTGAGACAGTGACACCATCCTCTACACGCAAGGAGGTTGCTATGCCAGGCACCGTCGGCAACACACGTCTACGGGCAGCCCGCGCGGCCGCGGGATACCGCTCGCAACAAGCCCTCGTCGACGCCCTCGCCCGCAACGGCGTGAACGTCAGTCTCAAACAGGTCCAGCGCTGGGAATCCGAAACCCCGCCCTGGCCCTACCCCGACGCCCGCCGCGTTCTCCAACGGCTCCTGAACCAGAACATGGAACAGCTCGGCTTCGAGTCGCCCACCGGGAGCGTCGAACCCGAGCCGCCCGCCACGCGACTCGCACCGCCCGCCCGCACTGCGATCCGCACCCCGAGCCTCATGCAACCCGCTACCGCGGCAACGGACTACCTCGCGGTCACCCGCGCCCACCGACAGCTCTACTGGAGTGTCGCCCCGGCCGTACTGCACCCGGCCGTCACCGCGCACGCAGGCCTCGGTGAGGCGCTGCTCCCGGCCACCGCAGGACAGACCCGCCAGACCCTCGCGGCAGCCCTCGCGGAAAGCCACCTGCTGGGCGGCCGGATCGAGTTCTTCGACCAGCGTGCCCCCGAACGCGCGCGAGACACCTGGGTCCAGGCCCTACAAGCCGCAGGCGAGGCCGACGACCCGCTCCTCGGCAGCGCGATCCTGGCACACATGGCCTTCGTACCCGGATGGGCCGGAGACCAGCCGGCCGCCGCGGAGCGAATGATCGCGGCCCGTACCTATGCCCGGCGCGCCCCGGCGTCCGCCGAGTTCCTGGCCTGGCTGGACGCGGTGGAGGCCGAGTGCGAGACCCGCTGTGGCAACGACCGGACCGCACTGAACCTGATCGCGCACGGCGAGGACGTCCTTGCGGCAGGCAGCACGCACCCCAACCCCGAGTGGATGGACTGGTTCTCGCCGATTCGGCTGGCCGCGTTCAAGGGGAACACCGAGCTGTCGGCCGGGCGCCTGCCGCAGGCCCGGGAAACCCTGCTCCATGTCCTCGCGGAGCTGCCCGCCGACGCGGACAAGCAGCGCACCGTGGTCCTCGGCGATCTCGGCGCGGTCGAGGCTGCGGCGGGCCGGCCGGAGGCCGCCGCAGGGTACGCGCTGCGAGCAGTGGAGCTACTGGAGGCGCACTGGTACGCGACCGGACTGGAGCGGGTCCGCGAGGTGCGGCGCGCGCTCGTGCCGTGGCAGCACGAGCAGTACGTCCGCGACCTCGATGACCGGCTGTACGGGTGGGGAGCGGTGGTCAGCGCTCTCGCGCATTGAAGGCGGCGATCCGGGCGGGCAGCTCCGCGAGCGAATCGACCCGGAACGTCGGCAGCTCGCGGGCCTCGGGGGTGTCCCACTGGATCGTTGCCCAAGGACCCCGGCGGATGAGCGCGGTGTGCATCCCCGCGGCAGCTCCGGGGCGGAGGTCGTTGTCGACGCGGTCACCGACGTAGAGGATCTCGGACGGCCCGGCCGGGACGACCGAGGCGACCCGCTCGAAGAAGGCCGGGTCCGGCTTCGAGGCGCCCCAGTCGTCCGAGGTGCCGATGAGGTCGACGTCTTTGGTGAACAGGTCCCGCAGGATCCCGCCGGCGCGCACGGTCTGGTTCCCGGCGATGCCGAGCCACAGGCCGGCCTCGCGGAGTGCGGCGAGCGCGGGCCGGACGTCTGGGTAGAGGTCGCTCTCGTCGAAGTGCTCGGGCCGGCCCGCCGCTGCGCGGGCCTCGCGCTCGGCGGTCAGGTCGAAGCCCGGCTTGAAGGGCTGGAACACCTCGCGGTAGTCGCGTCCCTGGGCGATGACGGCGCCGAACATCGCGGCGAAGGTGTGGCGGGGGACCCCGAGCCAGTCGGCCCACGTGCCGTACTCGCGGGTCTCGTCCACGAGGCACTCACCGACGTCGAAAACCACAGCGCGAATCGTCATGCGGGCAGCCTAGTCACCGCGCCGGGACGCACGAAAGTGCCCCGTCCCGGCCCCGAAGGGCCGGAAGGGGGCGGTAGGGACAGGGCCTAGCGTCCGATCAGCGGGTAGTGGTCGGAGAGGTTGGTGTAGGTGTAGGAGGTGCCCCAGCTGGAGACCGTCCAGGGTGCCGACTGCTCCTTGACCACGTTGTTCTCCCAGCCCGCCGGGCGGGCGTTGCCCTTGCGGTAGAGGACGTAGTCCAGGTCCTCGCGCGGGTCGGTCGGGTAGCGGTAGTTCGCTATCGAGTTGAGCGCGGTGTCGAAGGAGTACGGGTGCCCCGTGCGGCTGTCGGAGTCGGCCAGGTCGGCGTTGGCGAGCAGGCTGGCGTACTCGGGGGTGCGCGAGTCGACGTTGAGGTCGCCCGCCACGATGACCTGCTCGTTTGCCGGGATGTTCTTCCCGTCCAGGAAGGCGTCCACGGCCCGGAACTGACGGGCCCGCATCTCCGCCGCCTCGCCCGCGCCGCAGCCGGGGTCGGTGGACTGCGCGTGCGTGCCGACCACGTGCACCTTGGTGCCGTTCACGTTCAGGACGACGTAGGCGAAGCCCTTGTTGGACCACCAGTCGGCGCCGCAGGCGTCCTTGTAGACGACCTGCTCCTTGCGGACGATCGGCCACTTGCTGAGGATCGTGACCCCGCCGTCCTCCGGGGTGGTGGCGGAGTACGCGCCGCCCGTGGCGTCCCAGCCGGTCTTGCTGCGGCCGACGACCGGGGTCTGGTACGGGTACTGCGCGGCGGAGTTCGCCTTCAGCGCGTCCGAGGAGCTGTTGTCGAAGGCCTCCTGGAGCACGACCACGTCGTGGCCCTGGTAGAAGGAGGTCTTGGGGATCTCGGCGGCCCGGTGGTCCTGGCCCCAGTTCGGGTACAGGCTCTTGCTCATCAGGAACACGTTGTACGACAGGACGCTGAGCCGCGGGGTGGCGGCGGTCTCCGCGGCCGAGGCGGCAGGCGCGGTGGCGGCGGCCAGCGCGCCCGCGGCGACCGCGGCGACGGCCGTGGCGGCGGCGCGGCGCGAGCGGGGCGAGGAAAGCAGCATGAAGGTCTCCATCATTCCTGCGGGGGAAGATCGACGCCGTCATACAAGCAGCAGCAGTTACCTCTGGGTAACACCCGTGCAGAGACTTTCTGTCCGTGAGACGGCTGTCCGGTGCTCGCATACTTGTCATATGACGAAGACGGACTCAGCACACCCCGCCGGACCTGCGGCCACGCGCCGTACCGACCCCGAGCCGCCCCCGCCCGGCGGGGTGCTGTGGACCATCGCCGGTGACGTCCGCGCCCTGCTGATGCTGCCCGCCGCCTTCACCATGCAGGTCGCCCACCCCGCGATCGCGGCCGGTGTCGACGAGTACTCGGTCTTCCGCACCGACCCCTGGGGCCGCGGCGAGCGCTCCCTGCGCTCGGTCCAGCTGTGGGTGTACGGCGGGGAGGAGGCGGCCGAGGAGGGCCGCCGGGTGCGTCGCCTGCACAAGGACATCCAGGGCACGGACACCCGAGGCCGCCGCTACCACTCCCTCGACCCCGCCTGCTACGCCTGGGTGCACGCCACCGGCTTCCCGGTCTACCTGTACGCCGGGCGCTACCTGCTGCGCCGCTTCACCCCCGCCCAGGAGCGGCAGCTCTACCAGGAGTGGCTCCAGGTGGGGCGGATCCTCGGCCTGCACGACCGGGACATGCCGCGGAGCATCGAGGAGTACTGGACCTACTGGGGCCGGATGCTGGCCGAGGAGATAGAGCCCACCGCCGTCGCCCGCGAGCTGATCTCCACCGAGGTGCGGCTGCCCCGGCCGGAGGCCGGCTCGCCCGCCGTGCGCCTGCTGCTGCGGCTCACCTGGCCGGTGCTGCGGGCCGCGTTCCTGCGCCTGCGGGCCTTCGTCACCGTCGGCTACATGCCGCCCGAGGCCCGCGCCGCGATCGGGCTGGAGTGGAGCCCGGCCCAGGAACGTACGCTCCGGCGGTTCAGCACGGCCGTACGGATCCTCGTACCGCTGCTGCCGGAGCGGCTGCGGTACCTGCCGATCGCTTACCGGGCGCGGGCCGCGTGGCATGCGGGAGGACGCTGACCGCCCCGGGACGCACGGGCCCCCGCCGGATGCGGGAGCCCGTGTGGCGCGCGGGGCCGGCGCGGACTCAGTGCCGGTGGCCGGGGCCGGAGCCGTGCTCGGTGTCGTGGATCGTGTCGGTCTCCGCGATCTTCTTCCAGGACCTGGGCTCCGCGGCGGGCTTCGCCGGGGCGGACTGCAGTGAGCGGGCCGAGGGCTTGGCCGCCGACGGGTTCAGGGCCGAGGCCTCCGGCTTGCCCGGGGTGTAGAGCCAGGTCTCGAAGAGCTGCGCGAGGGGCTTCTTCGAGACCTTCTCGGCGTACCGGACGAAGTCCCCGACCTTGGCGTTGCCGTAGGCCCGCTCGGTCGGCCAGCCCTTGAGGATCTCGAAGAACTTCTCGTCGCCGATCTCGTTGCGCAGGGCCTGCAGGGCGATGGCCCCGCGGTCGTAGACAGCGCCGTGGAACTGGTTCTCCGGACCCGGGTCACCCGGCTTGACCTGCCAGAACGCGTCCTCGGCCGGGCGCAGGGCATAGGCCCAGTCGGCCAGCTCCTGCGCGGTGCCCTCGCCCTCCTTCTCCGACCACAGCCACTGGCTGTAGCGGGCGAAGCCCTCGTTGATCCAGATGTCCTTCCAGCCTTCGACGGACACGCTGTCGCCGTACCACTGGTGTGCCAGCTCGTGCACGACCACCGAGACGTTGGCCCCGTTGCGGAACTGCCCCGGGCCGTAGAACGGCCGCGTCTGGGTCTCCAGGGCGAAACCGGCGGTCACGTTCGGCACGTAGCCGCCCAGCGCGTTGAAGGGGTACGGCCCGAAGACCCCCTCCAGCCACTCGGCGACCTCGCCGGTCCGCTCCACGCTCGCACGGGCCGCGCCCGCGTTGTCGCCGAGGTCCTTGCTGTACGCGTTGAGGACCGGCAGCCCGCTCGCCGTCTTGTCGGTGGTGATGTCGAACTTGCCGACGGCGAGGGTGGCGAGGTAGGTCGCCTGCGGCTTGTTGGAACGCCAGTTGTACCGGGTCCAGCCGAGCCGCGAGGTCTGGGACTGCAGCACACCGTTGCTGATCGCCTGGGTGCCGTCGGGCACGTTGACCGAGACGTCGAAGGTGGCCTTGTCCAGCGGGTGGTCGTTGCTCGGGAACCACCAGACGGCCGAGTCGGGCTCCTGCGCCGCGACCCCGCCGTCGGGCGTGCGGTGCCAGGCCGTCCAGCCGTCCACCTTCAGCTCGGAGGGCTTCCCGGCGTACTTGACGACGACGGACAGCGGGGTGTTGCGCGCCAGCGGCTTCGCCGGGGTGACCTCCAGCTCGTGGGAGCCGGAGGTGGCGAACTTCGCCTTGACCCCGTTGACCCGGATCTCGCTGACCTGGAGTCCGAAGTCGAGGTTGAAGCGGGACAGGTCCTGCTTGGCGGTGGCCAGCAGGGTGGCCGTGCCTTCCAGCAGGTCCGTCTTCGGCTGGTACTGCAGGCGCAGGTCGTAGTGCGACACGTCGTATCCGCCGTTGCCGCTGGCCGGGTAGTAGGGATCGCCGATACCCGGGGCGCCCGAACCCGAACCCGCCGCCGACGCCGGGATCACCAGCAGGAGGGAAGCGGCGAGCACGCTCGGGGCGATGACTTTGCGGTGCACGAATGGCTCCAAGTGGTAGGGGAGACAGATCGGTTCACAGAGTGGTCCAAGGCCTTGTGGCTCGACCGTATTCACCCGTGACCGCTCAGGTCATGTCCATGGCCCCTGCTGTCACACGATCGCCATTCGGCCGTCACGGGCCGACCGGCAGCGCGGCGGCGGCGCCGAGGGCGCCGAGCGTCAGATAGACCCCGCCGACGACCCAGTGCTGCCGGGCCAGGGCCCGTGGCCTGCGGCGCAGCCACCGGCTCAGGGCCCCGCCGGCGCAGGCGTAGCCGATGTCGAGGAGGGCCCCGAGGGCGAGGAACACCATGCCCAGCAGCCACATCAGGGCGTGCGGATCGGCTGAATCGGGCCGGACGAACTGCGGGAGGAAGGCCAGGAAGAAGAGGGTCACCTTGGGGTTGAGGAGGTTGGCCAGCGCGCCGTCGAGGTAGGCGCGGCCCCACCGCGCGGGCTCCGCCTCCCCAATGGCGGGCGGGAACGGCCCGGCGCGCAGGGCCCGTACGCCCAGGAAGAGCAGGTAGGCCGCGCCCGCCTGGGTGAGCACCAGATACGCGGCCGGGGAACGCGACACCAGCTCCGCGCCCCCCGCCACGGCGACGGCGATGTGCACCACGGTGGCGCTCTCCACCCCCGCTGCGGTGGCCAGCCCCGCCCGCCGGCCCTGGGCGGCGGCGCGGGTGACGATCAGGATCATGTTCGGGCCGGGGACGAGGATGAGCGCCGATGCGGCGGCGACGAAGGCGAGGAAGGTGCTGAGGGGCATGTGTCTAGGCTGGTCGGGGCCGGTGGAAGAGCCCCGGGCCAATGGAGGGGGAAGTGGACCGTTCCGCGCCGCGCACCTGGTCGCCGGCCGAGCTGGACGGGGTGGTCGGCGGCTGGATCGCCGGTTCCGGCCCGCTGTACCGGCGCCTCGCCGCGGCCCTGAGCGGCGCGGTCCGTACGGGCGACCTCGCGCCCGGTGACCGGCTGCCCGCCGAGCGGCCCCTCGCCGCGGCCCTGGGTGTCAGCCGGGCCACCGTGGTCGCCGCCTACGACGAACTGCGCGGCGCGGGCGCCGTGGACAGCCGGCGGGGGAGCGGGACCCGGGTCGCCCGGCTGCCGGGCGGCGCGCTGCGCCCGGTCGACGGCCGGGTCCGCGGCGGCACCTCCTCGGCCCTCGTGCAGCGGCTGGTGGACGGCCCGGACGGAGTGATCTCCCTGTCGGTGGCCGCGGAGGGGGCGGCCCCCGAGGTGCGCGCGGCCCTGGCCGCGCTGCTGGCCGACGGCCTGGACCCGCTGCTGGCGGAGACCGGCTACCACCCGAGCGGCCTCCCCGAACTGCGGGCGGCCGTCGCCGCCCGGTACACCGCCGGGGGGCTGCCGACGCGGCCCGGGCAGATCCTGATCACCACAGGGGCGACGCAGGCCCTGGCGCTGGTGGCCCAGCTGTACGTACGGCGCGGCTCGGCGGTGGTGGTGGAGACGCCGAGCTGGCCGGGCTGCCTGGACGCGCTGCTCGCCGCCGGGGCACGGCCGCGCCGGGTTCCGCTGGACGAGGACGGGGTCCAGGCCCGCGGCTTCAGCGCCGCCCTGCCCGCGGCGGCACTGGCCCATGTCACGCCGACCTTCCACAACCCGACCGGGATCCTGATGTCCGCCGGGCGGCGCGAGCGGATCGCGGAACTCGCCGCGCTGGCCGGCGTCCCGCTGGTGGAGGACCTGGCCTACGACACCCGGCTGTGGGACGGGCCGGAGCCGGGCCCGGTGGCCGGGTACGCCCCGGCGGGCGCCGAGGTGCTGAGCGTGGGTTCCCTGGCCAAGTCGGTGTGGGGCGGGCTGCGGATCGGCTGGCTGCGCGGCCCGGGCCCGGTGGTGGAGCGCCTGGCCCGGCTCAAGACCCGGGCCGATCTGGGCAGTCCGCTGCTGGACCAGGCCCTGGCGGTGCGGCTGCTGCCGCGGGTGGACGCCCTGCGGGCCGGGCGGGCGGCCGTGCTGCGGACCCGGCTGGCCGGCCTGGAGGCCGCGCTGGCGCGCGAACTGCCGGGCTGGACCTGGCAACGCCCGGCCGGCGGGGCGGCGTTGTGGATCCGGCTGCCGGCACCCGCCGGGGCCGCGGTCTTCGCCCAGGTCGCGCTCCGGCACGGGGTCGAGCTGATCCCCGGGTCGGCGACCGACCCCTCGGGCGCCCACGACGCGTACGTCCGGCTGCCGTTCACCCTGCCCGAGCGGCGGCTGGCGGAACTGGTGGCCCGGCTCGCCGGGGCCTGGTCGGCCTTCGGGGGCACGCCGTCCTCAGGGTGAGACCCGCACCACTGATCCCGGCCCTACCCGGCATACCAAGCAGTCGGTAACCTGCCGTGCATGACGCTTCCCCTGCTCGCCGCCCGTCGCTGTTGGCATGCTGCGATCAACCCGCTGCACGCGACGATCTACTTCTCGCCGGATCTCGGCAAGGAGCTCGCCACCCTCGGGATCAAGGACCCGGTCGCCGTCAACCTCGCGAGCCGTTCCGCCGCCATGGGCGCCGTCGGCCCCGGCACGGTGACCGCCACGTTCTACAACTACCGCCACGACCTGATCGCCCGGCACCTGCCGGCCGTGTGGGACACCGCCACGCCCGAGCAGGTCCTCGCCGCCCGGCTGCGGGCCGCCGACAGCACCCTGCGCCGGCTCCTCGGGCCGGAGACCATCGACTCGCCCGAGATCGCCGAGGCCGCCGACCTGGCCATGCTCGCCACCGAGGGCTGCACCCGGCACGCCCGCACGCTCTACGCCGCCCACGCCGGCCTCCCCGTACCGGACGCGCCGCACCTGCGCCTGTGGCACGCCACCACCCTGCTGCGCGAGCACCGCGGCGACGGCCACCTCGCCGCCCTGCTCCTCGCGGGCCTGGACCCGGTGGAGGCCCTGATCAGCCACACCGCCACCGGCCGCGGCATGTCCGCGAAGTGGATCAAGGCGATCCGCGGCTGGGAGCAGTCCGACCTGGACGCCGCGACCGAGCGGCTGCGCGAGCGCGGCATCCTCGACGCCGACGGCGAGCTCACCGACGAGGGCAAGGCCGTGCGCGAACGCCTGGAGGCGGACACCGACCGCCTCGACGCGGCCCCGTACGAGCACCTGGGCGAGGAAGGACTGGCCCGTCTCGCCGAACTCGGCGGCGCCTTCGTCACGAAGGCGATAGGCGCCGGGGCCTTCCCGCGCGACCTCTTCGGCCGGGCCTGACCGGCGGGGCGGGCAGGGTTCCCGCCGTCCGCCACCGCCACCTGCCACAATTGGCAGCCTTCCAGTGCAAACGAAGGCAGGCGGGACCCGATCGTGACGACGTCCATCGAAGGCAGGATCGCCGAGGAGCTCGGCGTACGGGAGCGGCAGGTCAAGGCCGCCGTCGAGCTGCTCGACGGCGGCTCCACCGTGCCGTTCATCGCGCGCTACCGCAAGGAAGCGACCGAGATGCTCGACGACGCCCAGCTGCGCACCCTCGAGGAGCGGCTGCGGTATCTGCGGGAGCTGGAGGACCGCCGCGCGGCGGTCCTGGACTCCGTACGGGAGCAGGGCAAGCTCACCGACGAACTGGCGGCGCGGATCGCCGCGGCCGACACCAAGGCCCGGCTGGAGGACATCTACCTGCCCTTCAAGCCCAAGCGGCGCACCAAGGCGCAGATCGCCCGCGAGGCCGGTCTGGAGCCGCTCGCCGAGGGCCTGCTGGCCGACCCGTCGGTGGAACCGGCCGCGGCCGCCGCCGCGTTCGTCGACGCCGACAAGGGCGTCGCCGACCCGGCGGCCGCCCTGGAGGGTGCCCGGGCCATCCTCACCGAGCGGTTCGGCGAGGACGCCGACCTGATCGGCGAGCTGCGCGAGCGCATGTGGGGCCGCGGCCGGCTCGCGGCGAAGGTCCGTGAGGGCAAGGAGGAGGCGGGCGCCAAGTTCGCCGACTACTTCGACTTCGCCGAGCCGTTCACCGCGCTGCCCTCGCACCGCGTCCTCGCCATGCTGCGCGGCGAGAAGGAGGACGTCCTCGACCTCACCCTGGAGCCGGAGGAGCCGGGCGAGACGCCCGGCCCGTCCACGTACGAGGGCATGATCGCCCGCCGCTTCGGGGTGAACGACCGCGGCCGCCCGGGCGACAAGTGGCTGGCCGACACCGTCCGCTGGGCCTGGCGTACGAAGATCCAGGTGCACCTCGGCATCGACCTGCGGATGCGGCTGCGCCAGGCCGCCGAGGACGAGGCGGTACGGGTCTTCGCGTCGAACCTGCGCGACCTGCTGCTCGCGGCGCCCGCCGGCACCCGGGCGACGCTCGGCCTGGACCCGGGTTTCCGTACCGGCGTCAAGGTCGCCGTCGTGGACGCGACCGGCAAGGTCGTGGCCACGGACGTGATCTACCCGCACGTGCCC
Source organism: Streptomyces sp. NPDC001549 (assembly GCF_042894025.1). Taxonomy (NCBI): domain Bacteria; kingdom Bacillati; phylum Actinomycetota; class Actinomycetes; order Kitasatosporales; family Streptomycetaceae; genus Streptomyces; species Streptomyces sp. NPDC001549. The sequence continues at coordinate 64,465 of NZ_JBIAVJ010000012.1, read as the reverse complement.
GCCAACAAGTGGGACGAGTCCCTCGCCAAGCTCGCCCGGCTGGCGAAGGAGCACGCCGTCGAGCTGGTCGCCATCGGCAACGGCACGGCCTCCCGCGAGACCGACAGGCTGGCCGGGGACCTCATCACGCGCCACCCCGAGCTGGAGCTCACCAAGGTGATGGTCTCGGAGGCGGGCGCCTCCGTGTACTCGGCCTCCGCCTTCGCCTCGCAGGAACTGCCGGACATGGACGTGTCGCTGCGCGGCGCGGTCTCCATCGCCCGCCGCCTGCAGGACCCGCTCGCCGAGCTCGTCAAGATCGACCCGAAGTCGATCGGTGTCGGCCAGTACCAGCACGACCTGTCCGAGGTGAAGCTCTCGCGCTCGCTCGACGCGGTCGTCGAGGACTGTGTGAACGGCGTCGGAGTGGACGTCAACACCGCTTCCGCGCCCCTGCTTTCGCGGGTGTCGGGCATCAGCGGCGGCCTCGCCGAGAACATCGTGGCCCACCGCGACGCCAACGGCCCGTTCCGCAGCCGCAAGGGGCTGAAGGACGTGGCCCGGCTCGGCCCGAAGGCGTACGAGCAGTGCGCGGGCTTCCTGCGGATCCGCGGCGGGGACGACCCGCTGGACTTCTCCAGCGTGCACCCCGAGGCCTATCCGGTGGTCCGGGGCATGGCCAAGACCGCGGGCAGCGAGGTGGCGGCCCTGATCGGCAACTCCGGCGTGCTGCGCTCGCTGCGGCCCGAGCAGTTCGTCACCGAGGCCTTCGGTCTGCCCACCGTCACGGACATCCTGCGCGAGCTGGAGAAGCCGGGCCGTGACCCGCGCCCCGCCTTCAAGACGGCCACCTTCAAGGAGGGCGTCGAGAAGATCGGCGACCTGGCCCCCGGGATGATCCTGGAGGGCGTGGTCACCAACGTGGCCGCCTTCGGCGCCTTCATCGACATCGGCGTCCACCAGGACGGGCTGGCCCATGTCTCGGCGCTGTCGAAGAACTTCGTCAAGGACCCCCGGGACGTGGTCAAGCCGGGCGACATCGTCCGTGTGAAGGTCATGGACGTGGACATCCCGCGCAAGCGGATCTCGCTGACCCTGCGGCTGGAGGACGAGGCCGGGGCGGAGCGCGGCGCGGGCGCTCCCCGGCAGCGCGAGGACCGGCGCGGCAGCGGTGGCGGCGGTGGCGGCGGTGGCCGTCCGCCGCAGCAGCGCGGCGGGTCCGGCACCCGCGAGGGCGGCCGCAACCAGGGCCAGGGCGAGCGCGGCCAGGGCGGTCAGGGCGAACGCGGCCAGGGCCGCCGGCAGGGCGGCGGCAGCGCCCCCGCCCCCGCCAACAGCGCGATGGCCGACGCCCTGCGCCGTGCGGGCCTCACCGCCCCCGAGGAGCGCCGCAAGAAGTAGGAGCCGTCAAGGAGCCGTCAAGGGTGTCTTGCAGCCACCCGGCGCGTGTCGGTCTTCGTGCGGAGTGGCCGAATAGCTTCCCCACCTGGGGACTTGCCTTGCCAACTCCCGTACAAGATCTGTAGGCATGGTGGAACGCCCGTTCGTCACTCGGCGGACGGGCTTCCGCGTTTTCCCCTCAGGACCGCATTCCCCGAGGCCGCCTCGAAGGCACAGGACGTCATGCCCATGCCCACACACGCCTACCACCGTTGCCCCGGAAAGGGTCCGAAGAGGGATCACATGCCCCACCGGCAACTCAGCATCCGCAAAAGGTGCGAGCAGATTCTCGGCCATCTGGATCTGACCCACCCCTTCTCCCTCGACGACCTGTGCCGACGGATAGCCGAGCGGCGCGGCCGCCCCATCCGGCTCCATCCGCTCCCCAAAGAAGCGGCGGAGTCCGGAGTCTGCGGACTGTGGGTGGGCACGGCCAGCGTCGACTACGTCTTCTACGAGGCGCAGACCACCCCGCTGCACCGGGAGCACATCGTCCTCCACGAGCTGGGCCACATCCTCTTCGGCCACCACTCCCTCGAAGGGGAGGAGACCGACGGGAACGCCCCCGTGGTGCTCGGGCGCACCAACTACACCACCCGGCAGGAGCAGGAGGCGGAGATGCTCGCCAGCATGATCCGCATCCGCACGGCGAACGCCGGCCCGCGCTCCGCGAACGGCGCGCGCGGCACCCTGGCCCGGCTGGAGTCCGCCATGGGATACGAGCGGGGCAACGATGGCAGCTGACCTGACCGCCTTCGGCAACTGGCTCGCCGTCCCCAGCGTGGTGTGCCTGTGGACCGCCGTCCTGCTCCGCGCCCCCGGAGCCCTGCGCTCCCCCCAGCAGCGCGGCCTGTGGCTCGCCGTCGCCACCGCCGCCGCCGCGATGACCCTCAACCTTCCGGACGTCGTCTCGTACGCGATGAGCCGCGGCCCGGGCTACGCCCACACCATCGGCCTCGTCCGCAACCTCATCGGGGTGCTGTCGGCCGGCGCCGTCCTCTACTTCGTGGCCGCCACCACCCGCGGCCGCCGGCTCCAGCTCACCGCCTGCGTCGCCACCGTGGCCTGGCTCGGCACCCTCCTCGCCTTGGACGCGGCCGCGCCCGGCCACGGCACACACACCATGCCGCCGGCCGGCGACCCGGTGCCCTCCCTCGCGTACTGGCTGGTGCTGATCTCCGCGCACGTGACCGCCAACATCGTCTGCGTGGCCCTGTGCTCGCGCTACAGCCGCCGTACCGAGAGCCGCGGCCTGGCCGCCGGGCTGCGGCTGTTCGGCCTCGGCACCGCGCTCGCCGGACTGTTCTGGCTGGCGTACCTGCTCAAGGCCCTGTTCGGCAGCACCTGGGCCATGCCCGCCCTCCCGCTGCTCATGAACCTGCACGGCCTGCTGCGCGCCGCCGCGATCCTCGTGCCCACCCTGTTCACCCTCCGGCGCACCTGCGCCGACATCGCCACCGCCTGGCGGCTGTGGCCGCTGTGGCGCGACCTGGTGGAAGCGGTGCCGCACGTGGCGCTCAACAAGCCGCGCGCCTGGCGGGTGATGGAGCTGCTGTGGCCGCCGGTCCCGCGCAACCTGCTCGTGTACCGCAAGGTCATCGAGACGCGCGACGCGATCCTGATCCTGGGCGAGTACGTGGCCCCGGGCGCCCTGGAACAGGCCCGCGGCCAGGTCACCGGACACGGGGTCCCCGAACAGCGGGCCACCGCCGCCGCGCTGGCCCGCGTACTGAAGGAGGCCCGGCAGGCCAAGCTCGACGGAGCGCCCGGGCAGCCGGGCGAGGCGGCCGCGCTGGAACTGCCCGCCGCGATCCACACCTCGCAGGAGGGCGGGGACCTGGCGGACGAGGCCCGGTTCCTCGTCGACGTCGCCCAGGCGTACGCCGAGCCCGCCACCACAAGGAAGTGAAAGAGTCTTGACCACCGTACTGATCACCGGCGCCAGTGCCGGACTGGGCGCGGCCTTCGCCCGCGGCTTCGCCGCCAAGGGCTGCGACCTGGTCCTCGTCGCCCGCGACAAGGGCCGGCTCGAAGCCGTCGCCGCCGGACTGGCCCGCGAGTACGGCACCGCGTCCGAGGTGCTGCCCGCCGACCTGCTGGACCCGGCGGACTGCGCGGCCGTCACCGAGCGGCTCGCCGACCCGGTCCGGCCCGTGGACATCCTGGTCAACAACGCGGGCTTCGGACTGCCCGCGCCCTTCCCGTACAGCCCGGTCGAGGACGAGGAACGGATGCTCGACCTGCTGGTCAGGGTCCCGCTCCGGCTCACCCACGCCGTACTGCCGGGCCTGCGCGCACGCCGCCGGGGCGCGGTCCTCAACGTCTCCTCGGTGGCGGGGCTCCTGCCGACCGGGACCTACGGGGCCGCCAAGGCCTGGATCACCGCCTTCAGCGAGTCCCTGCGCGTGGACATGGCGCCGTACGGGGTCCGGGTGCTGGCCGTGGTCCCCGGCTTCACCCGCACCGAGTTCCAGGAGCGCGCCGGGATGGACGTCAGCGTGCTGCGCGACGCGGTCTGGCTGGAGCCGGAAGCCGTAGTCGCGCAGGCCCTGAAGGACCTCGCCCTGCGCCGCCCGGTCAGCATCACCGGCCGCCGCTACCGCGCCTACGCCCTCGCCGCCCGCCACCTGCCGCGCACGTTCGTGGCCGCCCGGATGGCCCGCAAGCGCCGGCCGCCGGCGGACCGGGCGGCCTGAGTGGTCCCCGGCCCGCAGCCCGGGCCCGTCCACGCCGCGGACACGGACGCGGACATGGACGCGGACATGGACAAGGACGCGGACACGGTCGAGGCGAGCCGCCTCGACCGCCCGGGGCAGGTCCGCCGGTCGGACATCGCAGCCCGCCCGGACCGGCAGGAGACGGCCGACAGGGCCTAGAGCTCGGTGACCTTGCCGTCCGAGACCTCCAGGCGGCGGGTCACGTGCACCGCGTCCAGCATCCGGCGGTCGTGCGTGACCAGCAGCAGGGTGCCCTCGTAGGCGTCGAGGGCGGCCTCCAGCTGCTCGATCGCCGGCAGGTCGAGGTGGTTGGTCGGCTCGTCCAGGACCAGCAGGTTCACCCCGCGGCCCTGGAGCAGGGCCAGCGCCGCACGGGTGCGCTCGCCCGGGGAGAGGGTGGCCGCCGGGCGCAGGACATGGGCCGCCTTGAGGCCGAACTTGGCCAGCAGGGTGCGGACCTCGGCCGGCTCGGTCTCGGGGACCGCCGCGCAGAAGGCTTCGAGCAGCGGTTCGTCGCCGAGGAACAGGCCGCGTGCCTGGTCCACCTCGCCGACCAGGACGCCGGAGCCGAGGGTGGCGGAGCCGGAGTCCGGGGTCAGCCGGCCCAGCAGGACGGCGAGCAGGGTGGACTTGCCGGCGCCGTTGGCCCCGGTGATCGCCACCCGGTCCGCCCAGTCGATCTGCAGACTGGCCGGGCCGAAGGAGAAGTCCCCGCGCTTGACCGAGGCCTCGCGCAGGGTGGCCACCACCGCTCCGGAGCGCGGGGCGGCCGCGATCTCCATGCGCAGCTCCCACTCCTTGCGGGGCTCGTCGACGACATCCAGCCGCTCGATCGCCCGCGCCGTCTGGCGGGCCTTGGCGGCCTGCTTCTCGCTCGACTCGCCCCGCAGGTTCTTGCCGATCTTGTCGTTGTCGGAGGCCTTGCGGCGGGCGTTGCGCACGCCCTTGTCCATCCAGTTGCGCTGCATCTGGGCCCGGCCTTCGAGGGCCGACTTCTTGCCCGCGTACTCCTCGAACTCCTCGCGGGCGTGGTTGCGGGCGCGCTCGCGCTCCTCCAGGTAGGAGTCGTAGCCGCCGCCGTAGAGGTTGATCTGCTGCTGGGCGAGATCGAGCTCGAGGACCTTGGTGACCGTCCGGGTGAGGAACTCGCGGTCGTGGCTGATCACGACCGTGCCGGCCCGCAGCCCCTTGACGAACCGCTCCAGCCGCTCCAGACCGTCCAGGTCCAGGTCGTTGGTGGGCTCGTCGAGCAGGAAGACGTCGTAGCGGGAGAGGAGGAGCGAGGCGAGGCCCGCGCGGGCCGCCTGACCGCCGGAGAGCGCCGTCATGGGCAGGTCGAGACCGACGGCGAGGCCGAGCTCGTCGGCGACCTCCTGGGCCCGCTCGTCGAGGTCGGCGCCGCCGAGGTTCAGCCACAGGTCCAGCGCGGTCGCGTACGCGTCGTCCGCGCCCGGCGTTCCGTCCACCAGACCCTGCGTCGCCGCGTCGAGCTCGGCCTGCGCGGCCGCCACGCCCGTACGACGGGCCAGGAACTCCCGGACCGACTCCTCGGGCCTGCGCTCCGGCTCCTGCGGGAGGTGACCGACGGCGGCACCGGGCGGGGAGAGCCGCAGCTCCCCGGTCTCGGGGGTGTCCAGCCCGGCGAGCAGCCGCAGCAGGGTGGACTTCCCGGCGCCGTTCACGCCGACGAGGCCGATGACGTCGCCGGGGGCGACGATGAGGTCGAGATCGGCGAAGAGGGTGCGCTCACCGTGCGCGGCGGTGAGCTTCTTGGCGACGAGGGTTGCAGTCATGATGTGCCGATCCTATCCGCGCACGGATGGGACCCGGCATGGCCGGATAGGTGGGAAGCGCGTCATTGCGGCCATCGCGGGGGGCGGAACACCATGAAGCCATGTCGTCATCGCCGCGCAACGTCCTCGTCCTCCTCTACGACGGGGTCCAGAGCCTGGACGTGACCGGGCCGGTGGAGGTGTTCGCCGCGCTCGCCCGCTTCCCGGGGCGGGACGGGTACGCGATCCGGACGGTTTCTCCCGCAGGAGAGCCCGTCCGCACCGGCAGCGGGCTGACGCTGGTGCCGGACGGGGAGCTGGCGAGCGCCCGGCCGGGGCCCGGGACCACGGTCCTGGTGCCCGGGGGACAGTTCACGGGGGACTTCGAGCCCAGGCTCACCGACTGGCTCCGTACCCACGGCAGTGGCGCGGAGCGGCTGGTCTCCGTGTGCACGGGAGGACTGCTGCTGGCCGAGGCGGGGCTGCTGGACGGGCGGCGGGCGACGACGCACTGGTACGCCTGCGAGCGGATGGCGCGGGACTACCCGGCCGTCGCCGTCGAACCGGACCCGATCTACGTACGGGACGGACCGGTGGCCACCTCGGCCGGGGTCACGGCGGGGATCGACCTCGCCCTGGCGCTGGTGGAGGAGGACCACGGGCAGGACGTCGCCCTGACGATCGCCCGGCACCTGGTGGTGTTCCTGCGCAGGCCCGGCAACCAGGCACAGTTCAGCGCGCAACTGGCCGCCCAGACGGCCCGCCGGGACCCGCTGCGGGACGTGCAGCAATGGATCACCGAGCACCCCGGGGAGAAGCTGGGCGTCGAGGACCTCGCCGCCCGGGCCCGGCTCTCGCCGCGGCACTTCGCACGCGCCTTCCATGCGGAGACCGGGGTCACGCCCGGCCGGTACGTCGAACGGGTCCGGGTGGACCACGCGCGGCGGCTGCTGGAGGAGAGCGGGGAAGGGATCGCACAGATCGCCCGGGTCTGCGGGTACGGGAACCCGGAGGCACTGCGCCGGGCCTTCGTACGCACCCTCGGCCAGCCGCCCGCCGAGTACCGCCGCCGGTTCGGCACCTCCCGCCACTGAGGGCCGGCCCCGGCGCTCCGAGAAGCAAGATCCGCCCCACCGGGGGCGGAGTCCTGTTCCGACCATCGCTCCGGAGGAGCCATGCAGATCGCCGTACTTCTCTACGACCACTTCACCGCCCTCGACGCCATCGGGCCCTTCGACACCCTCGGCCGGCTGCCCGACGCCGAGGTCGTCTTCGTCTCCGAGCGGCCGGGTCCCGTACGGACGGACAACGGGTCGCTCGCGCTCGTCGCCGACAAGGGGCTCGACGAGGTCACCCGGCCCGACATCGTCATCGTGCCCGGCGGGCCCCATCCCGAGCGGGAGATGGCCAATCCCGTGGTCCTGGACTGGCTGCGCACGGTCGACGCCACCACCACCTGGACCACCTCGGTGTGCACCGGATCCCTGCTGCTGGCCGCCGCCGGGCTGCTCGACGGCCGGCGGGCCACCAGTCACTGGCTGTACCTGGAGCAGCTTCCGAAGCACGGGGCCGAACCCACCGGTGAGCGCGTGGTGTTCGACGGGAAGTACGTCACCGCCGCCGGGGTGTCCTCCGGGATCGACATGGGGCTCACCCTGCTCGGCCGGATCGCCGGGGACGACTTCGCCCAGGCCGTGCAGCTGATGACCGAGTACGACCCCCAGCCGCCCTACGACGCCGGCTCGCCCGACAAGGCCCCGGCCGCTCTCGTCGAGATGCTGCGGGGAACGGCGTTCCCGGCGGCCGGCTGACGGCCGGCCGTCACGGGGCCGGTGTCCACGTGAAGCGCGGAGTCCGGCGCTCCAGGAACGCGGCGACCCCCTCCGCGGTGTCCTCGCTCCCGGCGGCCTGCTCCTCCCAGTACGCGTCCCGGTCGGTCCGGCCGTCCGCGAACTCCTTGGCCGCCGCCTGCGTCAGCTGTGAGCGCGAGGCCAGGATCCGGGTGAACTCGGCGACGCGCTTGTCCAGTTGGCCGGCCGGCAGCAGCTCGTTCAGGAATCCCGCGCGCAGCGCCGTCTCCGCGCCGATCAGCTCCGCGGAGAAGAGGAGGTACTTGGCCCAGGCCGGGCCGACCAGGGACGCGAGCCTGCGGGTGGAGGACGCCGGGTAGACGATGCCGAGCTTGGCGGGGGTCACCCCGAAGGAGGCCCCCTCCTCGGCGAAGCGCAGATCGCAGGCGGCCGCGAGCTGGCTGCCGCCACCCACGCAGAAGCCGCGGATCGCCGCCAGCGTGGGCTTGGGGAAGGCGGCCAGGGCCTCCTCGGCGGCCACGGCCAGGGCCCGCGGGTCCGCGGCCCCGGTGGCCCCGGCCGTCCCGGAGTCTCCTGGGTCCCCCGCGTCCCCGGTCAGCGAGGAGATGTCGGCGCCCGCGCAGAAGGTCGGCCCGGCCCCGGTCAGCACGAGCACCCGTACCGCCGGGTCGTCCGCCAGGCCCGCCACCAGCTCCGGGAGCGCCCGCCACATGGCGGCGGTCATGGCGTTGCGCTTGGCGGGGTGCGAGATGACGATCGTGGCCACCCCGTCGGCGACCGTGTGCAGGAGGGTTGCGTCGATGGCTGCGTCCATGCGCCGGATGCTATCCCGGGCGGTCATACCTATGATCAAGGGAGTCCGTCGGGGGTGCGAGGAGGTGGCACGTCCGTGGGCGCAGACCGTGCAGACGGTACGGGGGCCAGGGCCGGGGGCCCGGAACCGCAGCGGGAGAAGAAGAAGCTCAGCCGCAGTTTCGCGCTGATGACGGCGCTCGGGGTGATCCTGGTGCTGGCCGGTCTGGTCGGTCTGGTCTACACGGGCATCGCCACGCTCACCTCGATGTTCCTCTTCGGCTGGCTGCTGCTGATCGGCGGTGTGGTGGGCCTGCTGCAGGCCGTGCAGTGGCGCAGCAGCAACTACTTCTGGCTCGCCGTCGTCGTCGCCGCGATCAACCTGGCCGCGGGCTTCGTGATCCTGCGCCGTCCCGAGGCGAGCGCCGAGGCGCTGACCATGTTCGCCGCGCTGCTCTTCCTCACGGGCGGGGTGTTCCGGCTGGTCGGGGCGCTGGTGGTGCGCGGCGCCAATTTCGGGCTCGCGGTCGTCCAGGGCGCCTTCGGGATCCTGCTGGGCTTCCTGATCCTCTCCAACTGGCCCGGCAACAGTCTGTACGTGATCGGAACCTTCTTCTCCCTCGCCCTGCTGTTCGACGGGCTGAGCCTGGTGGCCATGGGCATGGGCTCCCGCCGCATCCTGGGGTTGGTCAGGGAGGACGAGGCTCCGGCGGCGGCCGCCGCGGGGGACGGGCCGGGCGAGGCGGCCGTGAAGCGTCCGGCAGAAGATCAGGAATAGTCGAACAACTGACTCTGTCATACGCCAGTGGTCAGAAAGTGTCCGATAGGCGCTGACTTCTGGTCAGCAGTCCGGCCTGGACCAGCCCGTTCCCCACTCTTGTCGCGTGGAGACGATCGAGCGTGAAGACGGGGGACGGAACATGGACGTCAGCGGGAGTGTCCCGCCGGCCAAGGCGGGTGAGGCGGAGGCTCCGGCCGACCCCCTCGCCTACGAGGGAGTGTGGAGGTTCACCGCGCCAGCGGTTGAAGAATCCGTTCCGCAAGCCCGCCGTGCGGTCCGGGACCTGCTCGGGCGCCAGGGGGTGCCGGCCCATCAGGACCTCGTGTACTCCCTGCTCCTGATCGTCTCCGAGCTGGTGACGAACTCGGTCCGGCACGCCGCTCTGCTCTCGCCGGAGGTCGCGGTCGAGGTCGCGATCGGCCGTGAGTGGGTGCGGGTGGCCGTGGAGGACAACCACCCCTACCGCCCCAAGGCGCTCGAGGCCGATTTCGGCCAGACCGGCGGCCGGGGCCTGCTCCTGGTCCGGGAGATCACCCTGGAGGCCGGCGGGGTCTGCGACGTCGAGCACACCTCGACCGGCGGCAAGGTGATCTGGGCGGCTCTGCCGCTCACCGCCCCGCCGTCCGCCGGCTGAGCGGCGGCCGACGGGGCGGCGGACAGCGGGAGGGCGGGACGGTGTACGGGCTACCAGCCCGCGGCGTCGCCGGTCAGCTCGCGGATCGCGGGCCGCGCCGCGTCCAGCACGGTCATGAACCAGGCCGAGAAGGGCACTTCGGCGTGCCGCTTCGCCAGTTCCCCGGCGGTGACGAAGGCGGTGTCCTCGACCTCCTCCGGATCCGGCCGCACGACCGTCTGCGCGAGTCCCACGAACAGGTGGTTGAACTCCTGCTCCACCAGACCCGACGCGGGGTCCGGGTGGTTGTAGCGCACCGTCCCCGCCTGCGCGAGCAGCGAGGGCGACAGGCCCAGCTCCTCATGGGTCCGCCGGGCCGCGGCCGCGAACGGCGACTCCCCGGGATAGGGGTGACCGCAACAGGTGTTCGACCAGACGCCGGGGGAGTGGTACTTCCCGAGGGCCCGCTGCTGGAGCAGCAGACGGCCCTGCTCGTCGAAGAGGAACACGGAGAACGCCCGGTGCAGCTGCCCGGGCGCCTGATGGGCGGAGAGCTTCTCCGCCGTGCCGATGGTGTTGCCGGCCTCGTCGACCAGTTCGAGCATGATCGGTTCTTGAGTACCGGTGCCGTTGGACGCGCTGTTCGCGGCGGTGGCTGGTGTGGTCGGCATACCCATCCTTCGCTTCGGACTTCGGCCTTCAGTCTGCCGTACAAAAGAGGCTTGTCCCCACTTCGGAGATCCACGCATGTCCGCCCCCCGTCGCGTGCTAGGCGACGGGGGGCGGATCACCTCACGTGTCACTCACATGACCTCGTGTGCACGTCAGACTCCGAACGGGGCCGGATACCTGATCGTTCCCGCCGGCACCGGGCGGGAATCATCCAGCACCAGCGCCATCATGGCTTCGTCGGGTACCTCGAAGGGGGCCCGGATCCCGAAGTGCGACGCCGGTACGAAACCGAAGCGCGGGTAGTACCCCGGGTGCCCCAGGACGAGGACCAGTGACTCCCCGCGCTCCCGGGCCGCCGCGAGCAGGGCCCGTACGACCGAGCTGCCCGCGCCCGCGCGCTGCAGCGCGGGATCGGCCGCCACCGGGGCGAGCGCGAGCGCCGGGGCGCCGTCGACCTCGCACCGGGTCAGCAGGGCGTGCGCCGCCACCGACCCGTCCGGGGCCTCGGCCACGTACGACAGCCCGGGCAGCCAGGCACCGTCGGCGCGCAGCGCGTCCACGAGGTCGGCCTCCAGCGGAGTCCCGAAGGCCGCCAGGTTGATCTCCCGTACGGCGGCCGCGTCGGCCGCGGCCTCCGGCCGGGCGGGCCAGGCGTCGCCGTCCCCCGCGCTCACCGGGCGCAGGACGTAGCCCGTGTACCCGTACTCGTGCCCGTGGCGGGCCCGTACGCCGAGCTCCTCGCGCGTCGCGGCCAGGGCCCGCGCCATCGCCGGGCCGCCGGCTCCGGACCGGGCGCGCACCCGCTCGGCGAGCGGGCCGTAGTACTCGGCCCAGTCGGAGTCGGGCAGCTCGTGCACGCCGAGCACCTGGTACCCGGCGGCCTGGGCGGCCGCGAGGTTGCCGGCGGTGGTGCGCAGCGCGTGGTGCGGGTCCCAGAAGGCGCGGGCGCCCGCGGACGGTTCGGGGACCGACCACTGGCACTCGGTCAGGACGAGGGTGCCGCCCGGGGCGAGCAGCCGCTTCCACCGCGCGAGCGCGGCGTCGAAGCCCGGGGGCACCTCCCAGCGGTGGCTGGGGGCGTAGGCGGAGCCCTCCGCCCAGACGAGGTCGAAGGAACCGTCCTCGAAGTCCTCCTGCGGCAGTGCGCCCATGTCGGCCTCGACGGTGCGGACCCGGTCGGCGAGACCGCGGGCCGCGGCAGCCGTACGGAGCTCGCCGAGGAACGGGGCGTGCAGGTCGACGGCGGTCACCTCGGCGCCCGTGCCCGCCGCGCCCGCCTCGGCGGCGAGCAGCAGCGCGCTGCGGCCCGGGCCGCAGCCCAGGTCGAGGACGCGCGGCCGCTCGGGCAGCGGTCCGCACAGGGACAACAGGTGGCGGGTGCTCGCGTCGGAGCCCGGAGCCTGCCGGGGCAGGCCGCGGTGCAGGGCGAAGAAGGCGTGCGTGAAGTCGCCGAGGCCGTCGGGATCGGTGGGGTCGTCGAAGGAATTGCCGTCGGTCAACGTGAACCCTTGGAACGGGGGCTCCGGCCGACGAGGCCCAGCTGTGTGATCAGGCCCGGCCGGATGCCAGGAAGGAAGGGGAGATGCACCGGAGTTCGCTGCGCATGGCCGCGACCACTACGACGGTCATCAACCCACCTCTTTCCACTCGACACGTCCAGGGGCGTGTCCACCGTAACATCCGGGCCGTTTGTGGTACCGCGCCGTGATCGTCAATGATGATCGGAACCCGGCCCGGAGCCCGGATATTCGGCTTATCAGGGCGTAAACGGGTGGTGAACCCCTGCTTCCATTCATCCGATAGCCTCTGCCGACGTGCCGCCGCCCCATAAGGGCGCGCGTTCGGAATCCGTTACAAGGAGTGAGTTCGTCTGCCGACCGTCATCCTCACCGGCCTGCCGGTCCCCGGATCACCGCTCGCGGACGAGCTGCGCTCCCTCGGCTTCGACGTCCGCCCGGCCGCCGGTCCCCAGGACGCCGCCGCCGCGCTGGCGGGCGTACCCGCCGACCAGCGGGTGGCCGTCGTGGACAGCGCCTTCGTCGGGCACGTGCACGCGCTGCGCCTCGCGCTGACCGACCCGCGCTTCGACGCCTGCGCCGTCACCGGCGCCCTCGCCGTCCAGGCCGGGGCCCGCGGGGCCCTGGACAAGGCCGCCGCCGAGGCCGCCGCGGGCGCCGACGGGGCCGGCCCGTACGCGGACCGGCTCGCCGCCGCCGTCGAGGCCGCCGGGACCACCGTGCAGCGCCCCGAACTGGGCACGCTCGTCGCCGCCGTCCCCGCCGGCCCGGCGGAGCGCGACGCGGCGACCGCCGCCGTCGCCGCCGTCGACGACGAGGCCGTACGCCTGCGGACCGCGGTGAAGTCCCGCGACGGCTTCTTCACCACCTTCTGCATCAGCCCCTACTCGCGCTACATCGCCCGCTGGTGCGCGCGCCGCGGCCTGACCCCGAACCAGGTCACCACCGCCTCGCTGATCACCGCGCTCATCGCCGCCGGCTGCGCGGCCACGGGCGAGCGCTGGGGCTATGCGGCGGCCGGTGTGCTGCTCCTCGTCTCCTTCGTGCTGGACTGCACCGACGGGCAGCTCGCCCGCTACTCGCTCCAGTACTCGACGATGGGCGCCTGGCTCGACGCCACCTTCGACCGCGCGAAGGAGTACGCCTTCTACGCGGGCCTCGCGCTCGGCGCGGCCAGGAACGGCGACGACGTCTGGGCCCTGGCCGTCGGCTCCATGATCCTGATGACCTGCCGGCACGTCGTGGACTTCTCCTTCAACGAGGCCAACCACGACGCCACCGCCAACACGAGTCCCACGGCCGCCCTCTCCGGCCGGCTCGACAGCGTCGGCTGGACCGTGTGGGTCCGCCGGATGATCATCCTCCCGATCGGTGAGCGCTGGGCGATGATCGCGGTCCTGACCGCCTTCACCACCCCCCGGATCGTCTTCTACGCCCTGCTGATCGGGTGCGCCTTCGGCGCGCTCTACACCACCGCCGGCCGTGTGCTGCGCTCCCTGACGCGCAAGGCCACCCGCACTGACCGGGCCGCCCAGGCCCTGGCCGACCTGGCCGACTCGGGCCCGCTCGCCGAGCTCCAGGCCCGCCTGCTGCGCGGCCGCGCCGGGTCCTTCGGCTCGGTGTACGTGGCGGCCCTCGGCACGCTGGTGATGATCGCGGGCGCCGTGATCCTGCCCTTCGGCGACCCGCGGCTGACCGCCGTCGCGGTGATCTATGTCATGGCGGCCGGCCTCGCCGTCGCCGCGCCCCTCAAGGGCGCCCTGGACTGGCTGATCCCGCCGCTGTTCCGGGCCGCCGAGTACACCACCGTGCTGATCCTCGCGATGAAGGCGGACGTCCCCGGGGCCCTCCCGGCGGCATTCGGCCTGATCGCGGCGGTCGCCTACCATCACTACGACACGGTGTACCGCATCCGCGGCGGCACCGGCGCGCCCCCGCACTGGCTGGTGCGGACGATCGGCGGACACGAAGGCCGGGTCCTGCTGATCACGGCCCTGGCGGCCGTCCTCGTATCGCGCGAAGCGGACTTCCCCGTCGCGCTCACGGCCGTGGCCGTGTTCGTGGCACTCGTGGTGCTCGTGGAGAGCATCCGATTCTGGGTCTCCTCCGGAGCACCCGCCGTACACGACGAAGGAGAACCAGCATGATCGGCCTTGTACTCGCTGCCGGTGCCGGACGCCGTCTGCGTCCCTACACCGACACCCTGCCCAAGGCGCTCGTGCCGGTCGGCCCCGAGGGTGACGAGGAGAGCCTGACGGTTCTCGACCTGACCCTGGGCAACTTCGCCGAGGTCGGCCTCACCGAGGTCGCCATCGTCGTCGGCTACCGCAAGGAAGCCGTGTACGCCCGCCGCGAGGCCCTGGAGGCCAAGTACGGCGTCAAGATCACGCTGATCGACAACGACAAGGCCGAGGAGTGGAACAACGCCTACTCCCTGTGGTGCGCGCGTGACGTCCTCAAGCAGGGCGTGATCCTCGCCAACGGCGACACCGTCCACCCGGTCTCGGTCGAGCGCACCCTGCTCGCCGCCCGCGGCAACGGCCAGAAGATCATCCTCGCCCTCGACGCGGTCAAGAACCTGGCCGACGAGGAGATGAAGGTCGTCACCGCCGACGGCAAGGGCGTCCAGAAGATCACCAAGCTGATGGACCCCGCCGACGCGACGGGCGAGTACATCGGTGTCACCCTCATCGAGGCCGAGGCCGCCGAGCAGCTGGCCGACGCGCTGAAGACCACCTTCGAGCGCGACCCCGACCTCTACTACGAGGACGGCTACCAGCAGCTCGTCAACGACGGCTTCACCATCGACGTGGCCCCCATCGGCGACGTCAAGTGGGTCGAGATCGACAACCACGACGACCTCGCCAAGGGCCGGACGATCGCATGCCAGTACTGACGAGGCTCATCCCCTCGCCCGTCGTCGTCGACATCAGTCGCGGGGCGATGGACGACCTGGCCGGCCTCCTGGCCGACCAGCGGATCTCCGCCTCCGGCAAGCTGGCCATCGCGATCAGCGGAGGCTCCGGCGTGGCGCTGCGCGCCAAGCTGGAGCCGGTCCTGCCGCACGCCGACTGGTACGCGGTCGTCGACGGCACCATCGACTCCGCGGTCAAGCTGGCCGACGACATAAAGGGCCGCCGCTACGACGCCGTCGTGGGCCTGGGCGGCGGCAAGATCATCGACGTGGCCAAGTACGCCGCGGCGCGGGTCGGGCTGCCCATGGTGGCCGTCGCCACCAACCTCTCGCACGACGGCATCTGCTCGCCGGTGTCCATCCTGGACAACGACAACGGCCGCGGTTCCTACGGCGTGCCGACGCCGATCGCCATGGTGATCGACCTCGACGTGATCAAGGAAGCCCCGGTCCGGTTCATCCGCGCCGGCATCGGTGACGCGATCTCCAACATCTCGGCGATCGCCGACTGGGAGCTCTCGCACAAGATCAACGGTGAGCCCATCGACGGCCTGGCCGCCGCCATGGCCCGTACCGCCGGCGAGTCCGTGCTGCGCCACCCCGGCGGATGCGGCGACGACGAGTTCCTCACCGTGCTCTCCGAGGCGCTGGTGCTCTCCGGCATCGCCATGTCGATCAGCGGGGACTCCCGCCCGTCGTCCGGCGCCTGCCACGAGATCAGCCACGCCTTCGACCTGCTCCACCCGGGACGCTCCGCGCTCCACGGCGAGCAGGTCGGCATCGGCGCCGCCTTCGCGATGCACCTCCGCGGGGCCGCCGAGCAGTCCGGCCTCTTCGTCGAGGTGCTGCGCCGGCACGGCCTGCCGGTCGGGCCCGAGGAGATCGGCTTCAGCGTCGACGAGTTCGTCGCGGCCGTCGAGTACGCCCCCCAGACCCGCCCGGGACGCTTCACGATCCTGGAGCACCTCAACCTGTCCGCCGCCGAGATCAGGGACGCTTACGCCGACTATGTCAAGACCATCCGTAGCTGAACTGAGGCCCGTCGTCCACCCCGCGGGCGTCAAGGACCGGGTCAGCGGCGAGCACTGGGGCGGGCGCCTCTACATGCGCGAGATCTCCCTGCGCATCACCCGCGTCCTGGTCACCACCAAGGTCACGCCCAACCAGCTGACCTACCTGATGACCCTGGCCGGCGTCCTCGCCCTCCCGGCCCTGCTGGTGCCGGGCATCTGGGGCGCCGTCCTCGGCGTGATCGCGGTCCAGATGTACCTGCTGCTCGACTGCGTCGACGGTGAGGTCGCCCGCTGGAAGAAGCAGTTCTCGCTCTCCGGGGTCTACCTGGACCGGGTCGGCGCCTACCTGTGCGACGCCGCGGTCCTGGTCGGCTTCGGCCTGCGCGCCGCCGACCTGTGGGGTCCCAGCGGCGCCGACTGGCTGTGGGCCTTCCTGGGCACCCTCGCCGCGCTCGGCGCCATCCTGATCAAGGCCGAGACCGACCTGGTCGGCGTCGCCCGCCACCAGGCCGGCAAGCCCGTGGTCAAGGACGCGGCCGCCGAGCCGCGCGCGAAGGGCATGGCGCTCGCCCGCCGGGCCGCCGCCGCGCTCAAGTTCCACCGCCTGATCCTGGGTATCGAGGCCTCGCTGCTCATCCTGGTGCTGGCCGTCGTGGACCAGATGCAGGGCGACCTGTACTGGTCCCGGGTCGGCGTCGCCGTACTGGCCGCCATCGCGATGCTCCAGACCGTGCTGCACCTGGTGTCCATCCTCGCCTCCAGCAGGCTCAAGTGAGTGCCCCGCTGCGGCTGGGCGCCGTGATCATCACCATGGGCAACCGGCCCGACGAGCTCAAGGCGCTCCTCGACTCGGTGGCCCGCCAGGACGGAGCCCCCGTCGACGTGGTCGTCGTGGGCCAGGGCGTACAGGTCACCGGCCTGCCCGAGGGCGTCCGCAGCATCGACCTGCCCGAGAACCTGGGCATCCCGGGCGGGCGCAACGTCGGCATCGAGGCCTTCGGCCCCGGTGGCAGCGACGTGGACGTGCTGCTCTTCCTGGACGACGACGGTCTGCTGGAGCGCACCGACACCGCCGAGCTGTGCCGGCAGGCCTTCGCCGAGGACCCCGCGCTCGGGATCATCAGCTTCCGGATCGCCGATCCGGAGACCGGTGTGACCCAGCGCCGGCACGTGCCGCGGCTGCGCGCCTCCGACCCGATGCGCTCGTCCCGCGTCACCACCTTCCTGGGCGGCGCCAACGCCGTCCGCACGAAGGTGTTCGAGCAGGTCGGAGCGCTGCCGGGGGAGTTCTTCTACGCGCACGAGGAGACCGATCTGGCCTGGCGGGCGCTCGACGCAGGGTGGCTGATCGACTACCGGTCGGACATGGTGCTGCTGCACCCGACGACCGCCCCCTCCCGGCACGCGGTCTACCACCGTATGGTGGCTCGTAACCGGGTGTGGCTCGCCCGCCGTAACCTGCCCGCCCCGCTGGTCCCGGTCTACCTGGGCGTCTGGCTTCTGCTGACGCTCGTACGCAGGCCGTCGGCACCCGCGCTCAAGGCCTGGTTCGGCGGTTTTCGGGAGGGATGGACCACTCCCTGCGGACCCCGCCGCCCGATGAGATGGCGAACGGTCTGGCGGTTGACCCGGCTGGGTCGACCTCCTGTCATCTGACCAGCCCGCGTCTGGGAACATGACGCGATCACGGGCCTCGAGCCACCAGCCTGATGCCCACCTGGCCGCATCTTGAAGACGAAAGTTTCAACTTGTGAGTGACACAACCCACGACGGCGCCCTCGCCACGAGCAGGCCGCTGTCCGACGACGCGGGGCTGAGCCCCGCGGAGCTCGCCAGGAAGTACGGCCTCTCGGTCAGCGGCGCCCGGCCCCGTCTGGGCGAGTACGTGCGGCAGCTCTGGGGCCGGCGCCACTTCATCATGGCCTTCTCCAGGGCCAAGCTGGTCGCGCAGTACAGCCAGGCGAAGCTCGGTCAGGTCTGGCAGGTGGCGACCCCGCTGCTGAACGCGGTCGTCTACTGGCTGATCTTCGGCTTGATCCTCAAAGCGGGCAAGGAGATGCCGAAGGACGTCTACATCCCGTTCCTGGTGATGGGCATCTTCGTCTTCACCTTCACCCAGAGCTCGCTGATGGCGGGCGTCCGGGCGATCTCCGGGAACCTCGGCCTGGTGCGGGCGCTGCACTTCCCGCGCGCCTCCCTGCCGGTGTCCTTCTCGCTCCAGCAGCTCCAGCAGCTGCTGTACTCGATGATCGTCGTCTTCGTCATCGCCGTCTGCTTCGGCAACTACCCGCAGCTCTCCTGGCTGCTGGTGATCCCGACCCTGGCGCTCCAGTTCGTCTTCAACACCGGCCTCGCCATGATCTTCGCGCGGGCGGGTTCCAAGACCCCCGACCTGGCACAGCTGATGCCGTTCGTGATGCGTACCTGGATGTACGCCTCCGGCGTCATGTTCCCGATCGGGATCTACCTCAAGGACCAGCCGCAGTGGATCAGCGACCTGCTGCTGTGGAACCCGGTCGCGATCTACATGGACCTCATCCGGTTCGCGCTGATCGACGACTACACCGCCGCCAACCTGCCTCCGCACGTGTGGGCCTTCGCCGTGGGCTGGGCCGTGGTGATCGGCATCGGTGGCTTCGTGTACTTCTGGAAGTCTGAGGAGCGTTACGGCCGTGGCTGACAACACCCAGGGACGCATCCCCACCGTGATCGCGGACGGCGTCCACATCGTCTACCGGGTCAACACCGGCAGCGCCGGCAAGGGCGCGGCCACCGCCGCGCTCAGCAAGATAATCCGCCGGAAGAAGGGCGACTCCCCGGGCGTCCGACGGGTCCACGCCGTGCGCGGCGTCTCCTTCACCGCCTACCGCGGCGAGGCGATCGGACTGATCGGCTCCAACGGCTCCGGCAAGTCCACCCTGCTGCGCGCCATCGCGGGCCTGCTGCCCTGCGAGGAGGGCAAGGTCTACACCGACGGCCAGCCCTCGCTGCTGGGTGTCAACGCGGCCCTGATGAACGACCTCACCGGCGAGCGGAACGTCGTTCTCGGCGGTCTCGCGATGGGTATGAGCCGCGAGCAGATCAAGCAGCGATACCAGAGCATCGTCGACTTCTCGGGCATCAACGAGAAGGGCGACTTCATCTCTCTGCCGATGCGTACCTATTCCTCCGGTATGGCCGCGCGTCTGCGCTTCTCCATCGCGGCGGCCAAGGACCACGACGTTCTGATGATCGACGAAGCCCTGGCCACCGGTGACCGCAGCTTCCAGGTGCGTTCGGAGGACCGGATCCGCGAACTGCGGCAGAAGGCCGGCACGGTCTTCCTGGTGAGCCACAACAACAAGTCCATCCGCGACACCTGTGACCGGGTGCTGTGGCTGGAGAAGGGTGAGCTCCTGATGGACGGGCCCACCGAGGAAGTCGTCTCGGCATACGAGAAGGCCACCAACGGCTGACCTCCGGGTCGCGCGGCGCCCTCTTCCGGCGCTTTTCCGCTTCACCCGAAGGCCCCCGCCGCTCAGCGCGGCGGGGGCCTCAATCGTGTTCTTGCATTTCGCGGCGACATTCGGTGGCGGAGTGAATACCCGAGAGGGCTCCGCGACGTTCTACAGCGTAAGCTGAGGCGGTCCTCAATCGCGGCAAGAGGGGACGATTCCCCGCAGGTGAAGGGCCTTGGGGCAGCCCGGGGAATCCCCCGGCGGCGTGTCCGAAATAGGATGTAATGGGTCGGCAGTGTAGAACGGGAGATGTGACGGCAATGGCTACGGGAATTCTCCGGCCCCCAGGCACGACGGCCGTCCCCGCCCCGGGCGGCGGGCGGTGAACCCGGGGCACGGCATCCGACCCCTGGCCGACACGGTCCACGTGAGCGCCACCCTCGACAAGGCGGCGGCGGAGAACTTCCCCGTCGCCCCCGTCTTCCTGCCCCGCGCCTGGCGCGACGGGCTGACGGCCGTCTACGGGTACGCCCGCCTCGTCGACGACATCGGCGACGGCGACCTCGCCCCCGGCGGACACGACGCCGTACTCCTCGGTCTCGACCCCGCCGTGGTCGACGACCGGCTCGCCATGCTCGACGCCCTCGAGGCCGACCTGCACCGCGTCTTCAACGGTTCCGCCGCCCCCGCAGGCCCGCCGCGGCACCCGCTGCTGCAGGCCCTGCAGCCCGTCGTCCGCGCCCACGGCCTGACCCCCGAGCCGTTCCTCGGGCTGATCGAGGCCAACCGCCAGGACCAGCGGGTCGCGCGCTACGAGACGTACGCCGACCTGGTCGGCTACTGCGAGCTGTCCGCGAACCCGGTCGGCCGCCTCGTGCTCTCCCTCACCGGCACCAGCACCCCCGAACGGATCCGCCGCTCCGACGCCGTCTGCACCGCCCTGCAGATCGTCGAACACATCCAGGACGTCGCCGAGGACCTCGGCCGCGACCGGATCTACCTGCCCGCCGAGGACCTGCGCCGCTTCCACGTGACCGAGGCGGAGCTCGCGGCCCCGTCCGCCGGCGCGTCCGTACGCTCCCTGGTCGCATTCGAAACCGAGCGCGCACGCGAGCTGCTGGACGAAGGCACACCGCTCGTGGGCAGCGTGCACGGCAGACTCCGGCTGCTGCTCGCGGGCTTCGTGGGAGGGGGGCGTGCGGCTCTGCGAGCCGTCACCGCCGCCGGGTTCGACGTACTCCCCGGCCCGCCCAAGCCCACCAAGAGCGGCCTGCTCCGCGAGGTGGCCACCGTCCTGCGCACAGCGCCGAGAAAGGGGTGAGCCCGACCGTGGAGGGCCCCACGCACGTGTCCGCACCGGTCCAGGCCGCCTACAGCTACTGCGAGGCCGTCACCGGTTCACAGGCACGCAACTTCGCCTACGGCATCCGGCTGCTGCCGAACGACAAGCGGCAGGCGATGTCCGCGCTGTACGCCTTCTCGCGGCGGGTCGACGACATCGGCGACGGCACGCTGGCGCCCGAGGCCAAGTTCGCCCGGCTGGAGGAGACCCGCGCCCTGCTCGGGCGGATCCGCGCCGAGGAGGTCGAGGAGGACGACACCGACCCGGTCGCCGTCGCCCTCACGCACGCCGCGCGCCGCTTCCCGATCCCGCTCGGCGGCCTCGACGAGCTCATCGACGGGGTCCTGATGGACGTCCGCGGCGAGACGTACGAGACCTGGGACGACCTCAAGACCTACTGCCGCTGCGTGGCCGGGGCCATCGGGCGGCTCTCGCTCGGCGTGTTCGGCACCGTGAACGGCTCCGGCCTCGGAGCGGCCGACGCCGCGCGCGCCGGGGAGTACGCCGACACCCTCGGCCTCGCCCTGCAGCTCACCAACATCCTCCGGGACGTCCGCGAGGACGCCGGCAACGGGCGCACCTACCTGCCCGCCGAGGACCTCGCCAAGTTCGGCTGCTCGGAAGGCTTCCACAGCGACCGGATGCCGGCCGGCTCCGACTTCGCCGGGCTCGTCCACCACGAAGTCCGGCGCGCCCGCGCCCTGTTCGCCGAGGGCTACCGGCTGCTGCCGATGCTCGACCGGCGCAGCGGTGCCTGCGTGGCCGCCATGGCCGGCATCTACCGGCGCCTGCTGGACCGCATCGAGCGGGAGCCGGAGGCGGTGCTGCGGGGCCGTGTGTCGCTGCCGCCGCACGAGAAGGCGTACGTCGCCGTGCGCGGCCTGTCCGGACTCGACGCGCGGACCGTCACCCGCCAGAACACCCGGAGGCGAGCCTGATGACCGCGATCACCCCGCGTCCGGAGGCGGCAGCCGGTCCCGCCGCCGCCGCGGCGCGTACACACCTGCGCCTGCGCCCGTCGGGCCGTCCCGGCAGGGACGGCGCCCGGGCAACCGCCCCGGCGGCGGGTGCGTCTCTTCCGGCGGACCGCGGCCACGCAGGCCGGGCCGCCGCGCGCCGGGCGGCCCCGCCCGCTCAGGACCGACCGGCCGGCCCGGAGGGCCACCGCACCACGGGGGAGGGCGCATGACCGGCTTCGAACAGCACGCCGTCGTCGTGGGCGGCGGACTCGCAGGGGTCACCACGGCCCTCGAACTCGCCGACGCCGGGCTCCGCGTCACCCTGCTGGAGGGCCGCCCCCGGCTCGGCGGGCTCGCCTTCTCCTTCAAGCGCGGCGACCTAGAGGTCGACAACGGCCAGCACGTCTACCTGCGTTGCTGCACCGGCTACCGGTGGTTCCTCGACCGCATCGACGGCGCCGCCCTCGCGCCCCTCCAGGACCGGCTCGACGTACCCGTCCTGGACGTCGCCCATCCCGGCGGACCGCGCCTGGGCCGGCTGCGCCGCAGCGCCCTGCCCGTCCCCCTGCACCTGGCCGGATCGCTCGCCCGCTACCGGCACCTCTCCCTCGCCGAACGCCTGAGCGTCGGCCGCGCCGCCCTCGCGCTGCGCCGCCTGGACCCGACCGACCCGGCGCTGGACGGCCTGGACTTCGCTACCTGGCTCGGCCGCTACGGGCAGTCCGCCCGCACGATCGAGGCCCTGTGGGACCTGGTCGGCATCGCCACCCTGAACGCCACCGCCGAGCAGTCCTCGCTGGGCCTGGCCGCCATGGTCTTCAAGACCGGCCTGCTCTCCGAGAACGGCGCCGCCGACATCGGCTGGGCCCGGGTACCGCTGGGCGAACTGCACGACACCCTCGCCCGCAAGGCGCTCGACGCGGCCGGCGTACGGACCGAGCTGCGCACCCGCGTCACGGACATCTCCCGTATGCCCGAGGGGGCGTGGCGGATCGACACCGAGGACGAGTCCCTGGAGGCGGGCACCGTCGTCCTCGCCGTCCCGCAGCGCGAGGCGCACGGACTGCTGCCCGCCGGCGCCCTCCCCGACCCCGACAAGCTCCTGGACATCGGCACCGCGCCCATCCTCAACGTCCACGTGGTCTACGACCGCAAGGTGCTCAAGCAGCCCTTCTTCGCCGCCCTCGGCTCCCCGGTGCAGTGGGTCTTCGACCGCACCGAATCCTCCGGCCTCACCGACGGCGGCCAGTACCTGGCCCTGTCCCAGTCCGTCGCCCAGGACGACATCGACGAGCCCGTCTCGGTCCTGCGCGCCAAGTACCTGCCCGAGCTGGAGCGGCTGCTGCCCGCCGCGAGCGGCGCCAAGGTCCGGGACTTCTTCGTCACCCGGGAGCGGACGGCCACCTTCGCCCCCACCCCCGGCGTCGGCCGGCTGCGCCCCGGGGCGCACACCGACACGCCGGGGCTCTACCTCGCCGGTGCGTGGACTGCCACGGGCTGGCCCGCGACCATGGAGAGCGCCGTCCGGAGCGGACTGAGCGCGGCCCACGCCGCACTCGCCGCGCTCGGCCGCCACCGCGAACACCCTCTGCAGGAGGCGGCATGACGAGCACCATCAGCAGCACCGGCACCACCAGCACCGCAAGTACAGGAACAAGAGGAGAGCCAGTGAACCCGGGGAACCCGGCTGTCGAGAACACGGATGCCAGTGCGGGCACAGCCGGAGGGGGCGTGGAGAAGGCGGACACGATCGCGCTCCTGGAACGCGGCCGTACGCTCTCGACCCCCGCGCTCCGCGCCGCCGTCGACCGGCTCGCGGCGCCCATGGACACCGTCGCCGCCTACCACTTCGGCTGGATCGACGCCCAGGGCAACGTGGCGGACGGCGACGGCGGCAAGGCCGTGCGTCCCGCGCTCGCACTGCTCTCCGCCGAGGCGGCGGGCGCCGCGGCCGAGGTCGGCATCCCGGGCGCCGTCGCGGTCGAGCTCGTGCACAACTTCTCGCTGCTGCACGACGACCTGATGGACGGCGACGAGCAGCGCCGCCACCGCGACACGGTGTGGAAGGTGCACGGACCGGCCCTCGCGATCCTGGTCGGCGACGCCCTGTTCGCCCTCGCCAACGAGGTGCTGCTGGAGCTCGGCACCGTGGAGGCGGGCCGTGCGACCCGCCGGCTGACCACCGCCAGCCGCAAGCTCATCGACGGCCAGGCGCAGGACATCTCCTACGAGCACCGCGAGCGCGTCAGCGTCGAGGAGTGCCTGGAGATGGAGGGCAACAAGACCGGTGCGCTCCTCGCCTGCGCGGTCTCCATCGGCGCGGTGCTCGGCGGCGCGGACGACCGTACCGCCGACAAGCTGGAGGAGTACGGCTACCACCTGGGCCTCGCCTTCCAGGCCGTCGACGACCTGCTCGGCATCTGGGGCGACCCGGAGGCGACCGGCAAGCAGACCTGGAGCGACCTGCGCCAGCGCAAGAAGTCCCTGCCGGTGGTCGCCGCCCTCGCCGCCGGCGGGGAGGCCTCCGAGCAGCTCGCCGAACTGCTCGCCGCCGACGCCAAGAGCAGCGACTTCGAGAACTTCTCGGAGGAGGAGTTCGCGGCCCGCGCGGCCCTCATCGAGGCGGCCGGCGGCCGCCGGTGGACCGCCGACGAGGCGCGCCGCCAGCACGCCGTCGCGATCCGGGCCCTGGACGACGTCGACATGCCGCAGCGCGTGCGCGACCAGCTCGTGGCCCTCGCGGACTTCGTCGTCGTGCGCAAGAGGTGATCGCCACCCGACAGCGGATATGAATCGCGAGTCGCCGGCCGGCGCCGCCACCTGAGCGTGGCGCGCACCGGCCGACGGCAGACCCCAGCACAGCAGAGGACACTGTTCTAAGGGGAAGCCATGACAGCGACGACCGACGGCAGCGCCGAGAGCGCCGGCGCCGGCAGCGAATCCACCCCGGGCGCCCAGGGCCTCCCGGCAGGTCCCGGCGTGGGGCGCGCCCGTGGCCCGGCCGCGGAACCGGGGCCGCCTGCCCCGTCCCGTGCGGGCCGGGCAGGCCCGCGGGCCGAGTACGGACCGCCGGGCACGCCCGGCGCGCAGGGCGCCCGTTCCGCCCCACCGGCGGCCGAACCGGGGCAGCTGGCCCCGCCCGCCGGCCGACAGGGCGTGGCCACGATGCCGCCGGCGGCAAAGCCGGGCGGCCCGCCCGCGCCGAACACCGGCCGGGGCGGCGGCCGTGCCCTCACGGCGGACCCGTCCGCCGGCCCGGGGCCCGACCGGCCGGGCCGGACCACGGCGGCCGCCGACCTGCCCCGCCCGCCGGACGGCACCCGGCCGGGGGTGTACGAGGCCGCCGCGCGCGCCACCAGGAACCTGCTGGACCGCCAGGACCCCGAGGGCTGGTGGAAGGGCGACCTGGAGACCAACGTCACCATGGACGCGGAGGACCTGCTGCTGCGGCAGTTCCTCGGGATCCGGGACGAGGCCACCACCCGGGCCGCCGCCCTCTTCATCCGCGGCGAACAGCGGGAGGACGGCACCTGGGCCACCTTCCACGGCGGACCGCCCGAACTGTCCGCCACCATCGAGGCCTACGTCGCGCTGCGCCTCGCCGGGGACGCGCCGGACGCCCCGCACATGACCCGCGCCTCGGCCTGGATCCGGGCCCACGGCGGGATCGCCGCCGCCCGCGTCTTCACCCGGATCTGGCTGGCCCTCTTCGGCTGGTGGAACTGGGAACACCTGCCCGAACTCCCGCCCGAGCTGGTCTTCCTGCCGCCCTGGGTGCCCCTGAACATCTACGACTTCGGCTGCTGGGCCCGCCAGACCATCGTCCCGCTCACCGTGGTCTCCGCCCTGCGCCCGGTCCGCCCGGCCCCCTTCGCCCTCGACGAGCTGCACGCCGACGCGCGCACGCCCAACCCCGCCAGGAGACTCGCCCCGCTGACCAGCTGGGACGGCGCCTTCCAGCGGATGGACAGGGCCCTGCACGTCTACCGGCGGTTCGCCCCGCGCCGGCTGCGCAAGGCGGCGATGGCCACCGCCGGCCGCTGGATCGTCGAACGCCAGGAGAACGACGGCTGCTGGGGCGGGATCCAGCCACCCGCCGTGTACTCGGTCATCGCCCTGCACCTGCTCGGCTACGACCTCGGGCATCCGGTGATGCGCGCCGGACTGGAGTCCCTGGAGCGGTTCGCGGTGTGGCGGGCGGACGGCGCCCGGATGATCGAGGCCTGTCAGTCCCCGGTGTGGGACACCTGCCTCGCCGCGATCGCCCTGGCCGACGCGGGCCTGCGCCCCGACCATCCCGCGCTGGTCAAGGCGGCCGACTGGATGCTCGGCGAGGAGATCGTCCGCACGGGCGACTGGGCCGTGCGCCGGCCCGGGCTCGCCCCCGGCGGCTGGGCGTTCGAGTTCCACAACGACACCTACCCCGACATCGACGACACCGCCGAGGTGGTGCTCGCCCTGCGCCGGATCAAGCACCCGGACCCGGCCCGGGTCGAGGCGGCCATCGCCCGCGGGGTGTCCTGGAACCTCGGCATGCAGTCGAGGAACGGGGCGTGGGGCGCCTTCGACGCCGACAACACCAGCCCCCTTCCGAACAAGCTGCCCTTCTGTGACTTCGGCGAGGTCATCGACCCGCCCTCGGCCGACGTCACCGCCCACGTGGTGGAGATGCTCGCCTTCGAGGGCCGCGCGGGAGACGCCCGGACCCGGCGCGGGATCGCCTGGCTGCTGGCCGAACAGGAGCCGGGCGGCGGCTGGTTCGGCCGCTGGGGCACCAACTACGTCTACGGCACCGGCTCGGTGGTCCCGGCCCTCACCGCCGCCGGGATCTCCCCGGGGCATCCCGCGATCCGGCGGGCCGTGCGCTGGCTGGAATCCGTACAGAACGAGGACGGCGGGTGGGGCGAGGACCAGCGCTCCTACCAGGACCCCTCCTGGGCCGGGAAGGGCGCCTCCACCGCCTCGCAGACCGCCTGGGCGCTCATGGCCCTGCTGTCGGCCGGCGAGCGCGAGGGCAAGGCCGTGGAGCGGGGCATCGCCCACCTGGTGGAGACCCAGAAGGAGGACGGCACCTGGGACGAGCCGTACTTCACCGGCACCGGCTTCCCCTGGGACTTCTCCATCAACTACCACCTGTACCGGCAGGTGTTCCCGCTCACCGCGCTCGGCCGCTACCTGTACGGGGAACCGTTCGCCCCGGCCGGAGCGCACCCTGCAGCGGCCGGGGAGGCGTGATGTCCGCCGCCGGCGGGGACCGGGCCCGCAGGCCCGGCCCGCTGCTGGTGGCCTGTGCGCTGCGCATCGAGCAGGCGGCGCTGCGCAGCACCTGCCGCGGCCCGGGACGCGGACCGGCCGGCGGGCACGTCCTGCTGCGCACCGGGATGGGCCCGCGCGCGGCCGAGCGGGCCGTCGGCCGGGCACTGGACCGGCCGGGAATGGACCTCGCCGCCGTCCTCGCCACGGGGTTCTGCGCCGGGCTGGTCCCCGGCATGCACCCCGGGGACCTGGTCGTCGCCGAGGAGACCCGGGACCCGCAGGGAACCGTCACCTGCACCGGCAGCGCCCTGCTCGCCGAGGCACTGACCCGGGCCGCGCCGGGCCGGACCGTGCACACCGGCGCGCTGACCGGATCCGACCACGTCGTCCGCGGCCAGGAGCGCGCGCAGCTGCGCGCCACCGGCGCCATCGCGGTCGACATGGAGTCCGCGGCCACCCTGTGGACCGCCACCCGGGGCGGTGGCCGTCCGGTTGCGGCCGTCCGGGTGATCGTGGACGCTCCGGAGCACGAGCTCGTCCGTATCGGCACGGTTCGCGGGGGAATATCGGCCTTCCGTGTCCTGCGTGCCGTACTGCCCGCGTTTCATGAATGGCACCGTTCGTTGCTGCTCCCCAGGAGGTGAGCCAGATGGCCATGCCGCTGCGCCAGTCCATCAGGGTCGGGACGTATCTTCTCGAACAGAAGCTCCGCAAGCGCGAGAAGTTCCCGCTGATCGTCGAACTGGAACCGCTCTACGCCTGCAACCTGGCCTGCGAGGGGTGCGGGAAGATCCAGCACCCGGCCGGGGTGCTCAAGCAGCGCATGCCGGTCGCCCAGGCGGTCGGCGCCGTGCTGGAGTCCGGTGCGCCCATGGTGTCCATCGCGGGCGGCGAGCCCTTGATGCACCCGCAGATCCACGAGATCGTCCGGCAGTTGGTGGCGAGGCGGAAGTATGTATTCCTCTGCACCAACGCGATGCTGCTGCGCAAGAAGATCGAGAAGTTCACCCCCTCCCCGTATTTCGCCTTCGCCGTGCACATCGACGGTCTGCGCGAACGCCACGACGAGTCGGTGGCCAAGGAAGGCGTCTTCGACGAGGCGGTCGCCGCCATCAAGGAGGCGAAGAAGCGCGGGTTCCGGGTGACCACCAACTCCACCTTCTTCAACACCGACACCCCGCAGACGATCATCGAGGTACTCAACTACCTCAATGACGACCTCCAGGTCGACGAAATGATGATCTCGCCCGCCTATGCCTACGAAAAGGCCCCCGACCAGGAGCACTTCCTGGGCGTCGACCAGACCCGAGAACTCTTCAGGAAGGCCTTCGCAGGCGGCAACCGGCGGCGCTGGCGGCTCAACCACTCACCGCTCTTCCTGGACTTCCTGGAAGGAAAGGTCGATTTCCCCTGCACGGCCTGGGCCATTCCGAATTACTCCCTCTTCGGCTGGCAGCGCCCCTGCTATCTGATGAGCGACGGCTACGTACCGACGTACCGCGAGCTCATCAACGACACCGACTGGGACAAGTACGGCCGCGGAAAGGACCCGCGCTGCGCGAACTGCATGGCGCACTGCGGCTACGAGCCCACCGCCGTCCTCGCCACCATGGGCTCCCTCAAGGAATCCCTGCGCGCGGCCCGGGAGACCATCGCAAGCAACCGGGGCAAGTCGGCATGACCGGGCAGCCACAGGAGGAAGGGGGCGGCCGGGGCAAGGGCTTCGACCTCGGCGCCCTGCTGGCCGAGCGCGGCGCGGAGCGGTACGAGCTGCACGCCCGGCACCTCAACCACCAGCTGCCCCGCATGCTGCACACCATCGGCTTCGACAAGGTCTACGAGCGGGCCGAGGGTGCCCACTTCTGGGACGCGGAGGGCAACGACTACCTGGACATGCTGGCCGGGTTCGGAGTGATGGGCCTGGGCCGGCACCACCCGGTCGTCCGCCGCGCCCTGCACGACGTCCTGGACGCCCAGCTCGCCGACCTGACCCGGTTCGACTGCCAGCCGCTGCCCGGGCTGCTGGCCGAGAAGCTGCTCTCGTACAGCCCGCACCTGGAGCGGGTCTTCTTCGGCAACAGCGGCACCGAGGCGGTGGAGACGGCCCTGAAGTTCGCCCGGTACGCCACCGGGCGCCCCAGGATCCTCTACTGCGACCACGCCTTCCACGGGCTGACCACCGGCTCCCTCTCGGTGAACGGGGAGGGCGGCTTCCGCGACGGCTTCGCACCGCTGCTCCCCGACACGAAGATCGCGCTCGGGGACCTCGCGGCCCTGGAGCGCGAGCTGAAGCGCGGGGACGTGGCCGCCTTCGTCGTGGAGCCGATCCAGGGCAAGGGGGTCCTGGCCGCCCCGCCCGGATTCCTGCTCGCCGCGCAGGAGATGCTGCACCGGCGGGGGGCGCTGCTGATCGCGGACGAGGTGCAGACCGGCCTCGGACGTACCGGCGACTTCTACGCGTACCAGCATGAGCCGGGCGTGGAACCGGACCTGGTGTGCGTGGCGAAGGCGCTGTCGGGCGGATACGTCCCGGTCGGCGCGACCCTGGGCAAGGACTGGATCTTCAAGAAGGTCTACTCGTCCATGGACCGGGTGCTCGTGCACTCCGCGAGCTTCGGTTCCAACGCCCAGGCCATGGCGGCGGGCCTCGCGGTCCTGTCCGTCATGGAGGACGAGGAGGTCGTGGCGAACGCCCGGGCCATGGGCGACCTGCTGCGCGGGCGGCTTGCCGCGCTGGTGGACGAGTACGAGCTGCTGCACGAGGTGCGGGGGCGCGGGCTGATGATCGGCATCGAGTTCGGCCGGCCGTCCTCGCTGGGCCTGCGCAGCCGGTGGACCATGCTGCAGGCGGCCCGCAAGGGGCTCTTCGCGCAGATGGTCGTGGTGCCGCTGCTGCAGAAGCACCGGATCCTCACCCAGGTCTCCGGGGACCACCTGGAGGTGATCAAGCTGATCCCGCCGCTGATCGTGGACGAGGCGGACGTGGACCGGTTCGTCGGGGCCTTCCGTGAGGTCATGGACGAGGCGCACGGCGGGTCCGGGCTGATCTGGGACTTCGGCCGGACCCTGGTGAAGCAGGCCGTCGCCACGCGCTGACGGCCCGCCCGCCCCGTGGGGGACCGGTCCCCGCCCTCCCGCCCCCGTCAGACGAGGAGCCGGTCCCGCAGCCGGTCGAGGGTCTCGGGCGTCAGCCCGAGGCCCTCCGCCAGGTAGCGGTCCACCTCGCCCCAGATCTCGTCGATGGTGTCGAAGGCGGCCACCAAGTACTCGGCGCGGGCGTCGAAGAGCGGCGCGAGCAGCTCCATCACCTCGGGGGAGCGGGCGCCCTCCGACTCGTCGGTGCGGCGCACGCGGTAGCGGCGGTGCGGGGCGTTCGACTCCAGGTAGTCCGCCACGATCGCCTCGCGCTCGACGCCCAGCGCGAGCAGGGTGACGGCGATCGACAGGCCGGCCCGGTCCTTGCCGGCC
Organism: Streptomyces sp. NPDC001549; assembly: GCF_042894025.1. Taxonomy (NCBI): domain Bacteria; kingdom Bacillati; phylum Actinomycetota; class Actinomycetes; order Kitasatosporales; family Streptomycetaceae; genus Streptomyces; species Streptomyces sp. NPDC001549. The sequence continues at coordinate 33,982 of NZ_JBIAVJ010000012.1, read as the reverse complement.
GCGCAGTGCATCAGCGCGGGGACGCTGTCCTCGGCGAGGGCGTGCACGACCCGGCTGTGCTCGGCCGTGCGCTGCCGGATGATCCCGCGGTACGAGTTCGACATCCGGGCCGCGGCCTTGCCGTCGCCCAGGAGCTCGCGCAGCTGCACGAGGTCGCCGTCGCGGACCAGCCGCCAGAACTCCCGGCCGTCGGCCGGGTCCGAGAGCGGGATGTTGACGTTCCGCACGCCCTGCAGCTCGACGTCCGGACCCTCCAGCGCGTGGTCGGCGACGTTGCGGAAGTCGAAGATGGTGTGGAGGCCGAGCGAGGCGAGGAACTCTGCGTCGCTTTCAGTGGCATGCGCAAGATGTCCGCTTCGGAACAGTCGTCCCGTCCTGACCGTTCGGCCGTCAGAAGTCGGCAATCCGCCCACATCGCGGAAATTGCGCACTCCGGACAGCTCCGGCTCCTGTATCTGCTGGGTCAAAGCAACTCCTTCGCCACGTCGTGGGCCCTCTGTCCGAATTGCACTGCTTGGCGCCAACTTGCCATATCCGGAGGCGAGATCGGGCGCGTCCCCGTGAGCCAGATCATACGGTGACCGTGAGTGCCTGATCGCTAAAGGCGAATGGCCCCGTCGGGGCGGCTGTTGGCGGCGGGAAATGGACGGAGGGTGACGGTAATTCCGTCGGTCCCTCATGCCTGTTATTCCGTCAGGGAATTCACGGCTTGTTCCGTGTGGCCGCAAGGGATTACCTTCGCGATCGATCCGGGTGGACCGCCAAATCCTGCCGCCTCCCGGAAAACGCATCCGACCTATTCGCGCGGCAGGAGCGGGGGAACCAGGCAAGCCGCCGACCCGGAGATCCTTTCGCCGGGACGGCTCGGGGTGAAGTCGTGCGTGTCCCGTACATGTACGGCCGGACATCTCCAGTCCGAACCCGACAGCTCACCTCGCAGGCGCCGGAGAGGAATTTGTCATGCCTGGTAAGGGTAAGCACCGCCGTCCCAAGTCCCTTTCCCTTTCCCGCGGTTTCGCCGTCGCCGGAACCGGTGGCGCGGCCCTCGCGCTGCCGCTGATCGGTGCCGCCGGCGCCCAGGCGGCCGGTGCCCCGGCCGCCGCCCCCGCGGTGACCCCCGCGGTGACCCCCGCGGTGACCCCCGCGGTGGCCCCGCAGGCCCCCGTCGCTCTGCAGGCGGCCCCCGTCGCCGCCGTGCAGGCCGCACCGACCGTCTACACCGTCGTGCCGGGCGACTACCTCTCCAAGATCGCCGCCGAGCGCCACCTGTCCGGCGGCTGGGAGCAGCTGTACGCCGACAACCGCGAGGCCGTCGGCGGCAACCCGTCGCTGATCCACCCGGGCCTGAAGCTGAACCTCGGCGGTCCCGCCGAGCCGGCTCCGGCCGAGGCGGAGGCCGAGGCCGCCCCGGCCCCCGAGGCCGACGCCGAGCCGGCCGCGCCGAAGCCGGTCCGCAAGCAGGCCGAGCAGGCCGCCCCGGCGCAGCGGGAAGCCGCCGCTGAGTCCCAGGCCGAGGCCCCCGCCGCCGCGCCGCAGTCCGCCGGCGGCTTCGTGGCCCCGGTCGGCGGCGGCGTCTCCACCCAGTACAAGGTCGCCGGCAGCATGTGGTCCTCCGGCTACCACACCGGCGTCGACTTCATCGCGAGCTCCGGCACCACCGTCAAGGCCGTCGGCGCGGGCACCGTGGTCTCCGCCGGCTGGAGCGGCTCGTACGGCAATGAGATCGTCATCCGGCACGCGGACGGCAAGTACTCCCAGTACGCCCACCTGTCCCAGCTCTCCGTCTCCTCCGGCCAGAGCGTCACCGCCGGGCAGGCCATCGGCCTCTCCGGCTCCACCGGCAACTCGACCGGTCCCCACCTCCACTTCGAGATCCGTACGACCCCGTCCTACGGCTCGGACATGGACCCGATCGCCTACCTCCGCTCCAAGGGCGCGAGCCTCTGACGGCACCCGCCGCCGGAGCACCGACACGCGTGAGGCCGGGACCCGAGGGGGGTCCCGGCCTCGCGTGTACTTATTCCTTATCCCTCGCGTGGTATAGATCACGGTCCGTCAACCCCTCATTACGTTGGCGTAGGTTGGTTACGGGAGTGAAGGATGGGTTCTCGTGGCAGCGACGACGACGAAACTCAAGACCATCGGCTCGTACGCGGCGATCGGGGACAGCTTCACCGAGGGCGTGGGGGACCCGGGACCCGGGGATTCTTTTCTCGGCTGGGCGGACCGGCTCGCCGTGCTCCTGGCCGATCAGCGCGAAGAGCATGACTTCCGGTATGCGAATCTGGCGGTGCGGGGGAAGCTCCTCGACCAGATCGTGGCCGACCAGCTTCCGAGAGCCAAGGCCCTCGCACCGGACCTGGTGACCTTCTGCGCGGGCGGCAACGACATCATCCGGCCGGGCACCGACCCGGACGACGTGGCGGAGCGGTTCGAGGCGGCCGTGGCCGACCTCACCGGGTCCGTGGGCCAGGTCATGATCACCACGGGCTTCGACACGCGCGGCGTACCGGTGCTCAAGCACCTCCGCGGCAAGGTGGCGACCTACAGCGCGCACGTCCGCGCCATCGCCGACCGCTACGACTGCCCGGTGCTCGACCTCTGGTCGCTGAAGTCCGTACAGGACCGGCGGGCCTGGGACACGGACCGGCTGCACCTCTCGCCCGAGGGACACACGCGGGTCGCGCTGCGCGCCGCGCAGGTGCTCGGGCTGGACGTGCCGGCCGACCCCGACCAGCCGTGGCCCCCGCAGCGGCCGCGCGGCTCGGTGGACGTGACCCGGGACAACATCCAGTGGGCGCGGGACCACCTCGCGCCGTGGATCGGCCGGCGGCTGCGCGGGGAGTCCTCCGGGGACCACGTGGAGGCGAAGCGGCCGGACCTGCTGCCGCTGTAGCGGGAGCGGGAGCCGGAAGCGGAATCCTTCGGGGCCGGTGTGCGTTGGGATGGTCGTAGAGCGACGACCATCCTGACCCCATCCTCCCTGGAGGCGCTTTGACCGGCTCCCGTCCCCTGCGTCCGCGGCTGCGTGCCCTGCGGCCCGAAGCCTTCGGCGCGGACCCGTCCGGTGCCCGGCTGGAGCGGATCCAGCGCTCGCCGAACTTCGCCGACGGCGTCTTCCAGAACCCGGTCGGGGCCCGGAACAGGCCCTCGGGGTCGATGGCCGAGTTCGCCAAGATCTACTTCCACCGGGAGCAGCGGGTGCGGCGCAGCCCCGCCGCGCCGATCCCGGTCCACCCGACGACCCTCGCGGACCTGGCGAAGCCGCCCGCGAGCGGCCTGCGGCTGACCTGGATGGGGCACTCCAGCGTGCTCGCGGAGATCGACGGGCGCCGGGTGCTGTTCGATCCGGTGTGGGGCGAGCGGTGCTCCCCCTTCCCCTTCGCCGGTCCCAAGCGGCTGCACCCCGTACCGGTCCCGCTGGCCTCGCTGGGCACGGTCGACGTCGTGGTCATCTCGCACGACCACTACGACCACCTCGACGTGCCGACGATCAAGGCGCTGGCCGGTACGGACACGGTCTTCGCCGTCCCGCTGGGCGTCGGCGCGCACCTGGAACGCTGGGGCGTACCGGCCGACCGGCTGCGCGAGCTGGACTGGAACGAGAGCACCAAGATCGCCGGCCTCTCGCTCACGGCCACCCCCGCCCGGCACTTCTGCGGCCGCGGCCTGCGCAACCAGCAGCACACCCTGTGGGCGTCCTGGGTCGTCGCGGGCGACGAGCACCGGATCTACCACAGCGGGGACACCGGCTACTTCCCGGGCTTCGAGGAGATCGGCGCCGAGCACGGGCCCTTCGACGCCACGATGATCCAGATCGGTGCCTACTCGGAGTACTGGCCCGACATCCACATGACGCCCGAGGAGGGCATGCGCGCCCACCTCGACCTGCAGGGCGGCACCCCCCACGGGACGATGCTGCCGATCCACTGGGGCACCTTCAACCTGGCCCTGCACCCGTGGGACGAGCCGGGCGAAGGCACGCTGACCGCATCGAAGAACGCGGACGCCGCCATCGCGCTCCCCATTCCGGGACAGCCCTTCGAGCCCGGCTCGGCGGACGCACCCACCGCACCGTGGTGGCGGCCGTTCGTCGCCGGAAAGGCAGCGGGCGGCCCAGTCGACGGCCGCTCGGCCGTGCCGCCGCTCGGGGCGGGCGGAGCGTCGGCGGCAGCTGCCCGGGTGGTGTCGGCGGCTGTCGACGGCCAGGAGAAGTCGGAGTCCGTCGGCTCGTAACGCACGGCACCGGGGCAGGAACGGGCCGTCCCGGCACATCCGGGCGGCCGGCAGCCCACGAAAGGACCCCCCCACGGGACGTACCCCATGGGGGTCCTTCGTGCTCAGAGCCTGCGACGCTCCCGACCGCCCCTTCGGACGCGCCTGATCCAATCCTTGACGGGCTGGACGTAGCCCGCCGTCTGCCGGCCGGCGAGGAACTGGATGAGCGTCGGCATCAGCGCGAACAGGACCGAGGAGACGAGCCTGCCCCGGAGCTGCGCCAGTGCCTCCTTCTTGGCGCGCTCCTCCGAGGCCGCCTCCGCGGCCACAGCCGCCGGATCAGGTGCGGCCGGAGCCGCGGCGGTCGTTCCCGTGGGGGATGGTGCCGGGGTGACACCTTCGCCCGAAGGGGGAACCGAAGTGGTCATTCGTCGTGCTCCAGAGTGCGGACCAACTGCCGACAGCCACAGTTCTACCCCAAGTCGCCGGCAGCGGGAGTCAGTTCCCGTCCGGCGGTCCGCCGGCCGGTGTGACCGGCCGCCGTGGGGCGCCGCCGGGGCGGTCCACAGGGCCCGACCGGCGCATTCGGGCTGCTGTACGAGCGCTCCACCGGGAGCGGGAAGCACCCCCGCGAAGTTCGCCAACTGGCGGTCCGGGGTGCTGCGATGGGGTCTAGCGTGGGTATTCGGTGATCAACACCGGGCCCCGGGAACGCTGGGGGCCGGGCCCCACGTACCGAGGACGCAGATGTCCGGACTCCGCGCCGCCCGCCATGCCCCGTCGAGACACGCCGTCACCGGTCCCGGCCGGCAGATACGCCCCCTGCTGGTGCGTTCCTCCGTACTGCCCACACTCGCCGCCGGGCTCAGCGGCGCGGCCGCGGTGATCTTCACCCTCCAGCTCGGCGGGGGAGCCGGCGACCGCGACGCCCGGCTGTGGCCCGTGCTCACCGGCTGCGCCCTCCTCGTGGTCGGCGCCCTCGCCGCGGCCCTGCTCGGCGCCCAGCGCGCCGCCAAGGCCGTACGCGACCGGTGCGAGGCGCTGCGCCGCTCCAGCGTGCGCGGCCGGGGCGAACTGCGCACGGCCGCCGACCGGCTGGAACGGGGCGAGACCCCGGCCCGCCCGGTGCGCGGCGGGCCGAGTTCGCCGCTGCCCGGCGGGGATCCGGCCGGGGTGGACGAGTTCTGGCTGCTCTCCCAGGAGCTGCGGGGCGCCCGCGAAGAGGCGCACACGACCCTCCTGCGGCTGGCCGGACCGGCCGCCCCGACCGACAGCGAGCGCAAGGTCGAGGTCTTCGTCAACCTCGCGCGCCGGCTTCAGTCCCTCGTGCACCGCGAGATCTCGCTGCTGGACGATCTGGAGGACACGGTCGAGGACCCGGACCTGCTCAAGGAGCTCTTCCACGTCGACCACCTCGCCACCCGCATCCGCCGTCACGCCGAGAACCTCGCCGTACTGGGCGGCGCCGCGTCCCGCCGCCAGTGGACCAGGCCCATCGACCTGAGCGAGGTGCTCCGCTCCTCGGTCGCGGAGGTCGAGCAGTACACCCGGGTCAAGGTCGTGCCCCCGGCCGGCGGCAGTGTCCGCGGGCACGCCGTCGCGGACGTGGTGCACCTGCTGGCCGAACTCGTCGAGAACGCCACGGTCTTCTCCGCCCCCGACACCGATGTGGTGCTGCGCGCCGAGCGGGTCACCGCCGGGATCGCGGTCGAGGTGGAGGACCGGGGACTCGGCATGCCGGCCGAGGAGCAGCACCGGATGAACGCCCTGCTCGGCGACCCCGACCAGATCAGCGTCCGGCACCTGCTGGCGGACGGCCGGATCGGCCTGTTCGTGGTGTCGGCGCTGGCCCGCCGGCACGGGATCGCCGTCGAGCTCAAGTCCAACATCTACGGCGGTGTGCTCGCCGTGCTGGTGCTGCCGCAGGAGCTGCTGGGCGCGGAGGCGCCCACCGCGGCCGACGCGGCGGGCGGCTCGCGGGCCACCTCGTGGGGGACCGGTCACGGGTCGGCGATGCCGCCGCTGGAGCCGGTACGGATGCCCCTGCCGACGCCCCTGCCGGAGGCCTGGCAGGCCCCCGGCGGCCCGGGGGCCACGGCCCCGCACGACCCCGAGCCGCACCCCGCACCTGCACCCGGACCCGCACCCGCGCCCGCCTCCCCGTCCCTCGCCCCGTCCGCCCCCGTGCCCCTGGCGGGCACCGGCACCCGGCCGGGGCCCGGAGCGGCGACCCCGTCGGAACCCGCGCCCCAGCCCGTGCCCCGGCCCCGGACGGAACCCCGGCCCCAGCCCCGCCCCGCGTCCCTGCCGTCGCCCCGGTCCGGGGCGACGGACGGGCCCGGTGCGGTGGCCTGGTCGGCGCCCGCGGCCGATCCCCGGGTCGGGTCCGCGCCGGGTTCGCCGGCCGGAGCGGTGGCCTGGTCGGCGCCCGCACCCGAACCGGCGCCCGCGGCCGATCCCGTATCCGGCGCACCCGGCGAGCCCGCCCCGGGCGACCGGCCACGGCTGCCCCGGCGCCGCGCCCAGGAGCACCTCGCGCCCCAGCTGCGGGAGGCCCCCGCCCCCCGGCGGGCCGCGGACCCCGGGCAGCCGGTGCACGACCCGGGCCTGATGGCCGCCTTCCAACGGGGCTTTGGCCTGGCCCAGTCGGAGAACCAGGTATGACCCCGACCCCTCACCTCATCAGCAAGGAGCTCACCCCCATGGGCGGCGAAGTGGCGACGAAGACCGGCGGCCGGCTCTCTGACCTCGACTGGCTGCTCAGCGGCCTGGTGCAGCGCGTGCCGTACACACGAAGCGCCGTGATCCTCACCGCCGACGGGCTCGTGACCTGCGTGCACGGGCTGGACGCCGACAGCGCCGACCACCTGGCCGCCCTCGCCTCCGGGCTGTACTCCCTGGGCCGCAGCGCGGGCTCCCGCTTCGCGGACGGCGCCGAGGTGCGGCAGGTCGTGGTCGAACTCGACAGCGCGCTCGTCTTCGTCTCCGCGGCCGGATCCGGAACCTGCCTGGCCGTCCTCGCCGACCGGGAGGCCGACGCCGGGGTGCTCGGCTACGAGATGGCGATGCTGGTCAAGAGCGTACGTCCGTACCTCGCGGCCCCGCCGCGGCGGCCCGTCGCCGACGTGGAGCGATGAGGGCCCGCGGGACGGGGGCGTACGCGAAGGGGCGGGACACACCGTGGCTCGACGACTCGGCGGGCCGCGTGATGCGCCCGTACACCGCCAGCGGGGGGCGGACCAGGCCGGGCTTCACGCTCGACCTGCTCTCGCTGGTGAGCGCGACCGGGGTGCGGCCGCACGTCCCGCTCGGGGCGGAGCACACGCTCGCCCTGCGGATGTGCGCGGGCGCCACCACCGTCACCGTCGCCGAGGTGGCCGGGCAGCTGCGGCTGCCCGCCGTCGTGGTGAAGGTGCTGCTGTCCGACCTGATGGAACACGGGGCCGTCCTGGCGCAGGCGCCGCGGTTCCCGGGCGGGGGCTCGTTCGCCGCCGACGACCGGTCCCTGCTCCTGGCGGTGCTCGATGGCCTGCGTAAACGACTGTGACGCCCCCGCTCCCGCCCCGGCCCCGGCCGCCGGAGCCCCGCCCGCGACCTTGAAGATCCTGGTCGCGGGCGGGTTCGGGGCGGGCAAGACCACCTTCGTGGGCGCGGTGAGCGAGATCGAACCGCTGAGCACGGAGGAACTCCTCAGCGGACTCGGCGCGGGCTCCGACCCGCTGCACGGCGTCGAGGAGAAGACCACGACGACCGTCGCGCTCGACTTCGGCCGGATCACCCTGGACGAGCGCCACGTGCTCTACCTCTTCGGCACCCCGGGGCAGCACCGCTTCTGGTTCCTCTGGGAGGAGCTGTGCGCGGGCGCGCTCGGGGCGGTGGTGCTCGCCGACACCCGGCGCCTGGCCGACTGCTTCCCCGCCGTGGACTTCTTCGAGCGGCGCGGGATCGGCTTCATCGTCGCCGTCAACGAGTTCGACGGCGGTCACCGCTACGGGCCCGAAGAGGTCCGCGAGGCGGTGGGGCTCGGGCCCGAGGTGCCCGTCGTTCGGTGCGACGCGCGCCTCGCGAGCTCCGGGACGGGGGCGCTGGCCGCCCTCGTCCGCCACCTGCTCTGCATGTCCACAGCCAGCTCTTCGTCTTCGGAGTCGGGGGAACCGCCATGACGTACTACGAATCGACCGGGCACCTGCTGCTCACGCCGGTGGACCGGGAGGCACCCGCACGTGCCGTCCGGCTGCGCGAGCTGGGCCTGGGGGAGCGTACGGACGCCGAACTGGACGCCTTCGCGCGGCGCGTCGCCGACGTGCTCGGCGCACCGTACGCGGGGGTCAACTTCATCGGCGAGGAACGGCAGTTCTTCGCCGGGCTGCACCACGCTGCCGAGGCCCCGGCGAGCGGATACCCGGCGCGGGTGCTGGCCCGCGACCACGGCTACTGCCCGCACGTGGTGGTGCGGCGGCGGGCACTGGTGCTGGAGGACGTACGGGACTTCGCGCGCTTCGCGGGCAACGCGGTGGTGGACGAGAGCGGGGTGCGGTCGTACGCGGGCGCGCCGCTGACGGACCGGCGCGGGATCGTCCTGGGCACGGTGTGCGCGGTGGACGTGGTGCCCCGGCGGTGGGGGACGGAGGGCCTCGCCACGGTGAAGGCGCTCGCGGCGGAGCTGGTGGCGCTGGTGCACGAGCGGGAGGACCGGCGGGGGTGAGCGGCATGGCCGGTGGCGGGGGCTACGGTCATCGGACAAGGGTTCACCGGTGGCTGGAGAGGAGTCTCGGGGATGGCCACGACCGCGCAGGACGTCCGCCTGATCGCGCTGTCGCTTCCGGACAGCAGCGAGAAGCTCGCATGGGGCATGCCGACCTTCCGGGTGGGCGGGAAGATCTTCGTCTCGCTCGCCGACGACGACACCTCGATCGGGGTGAAGTGCCCCAAGGAGGACCGGGCCGAGCTGATCGCGGCGGAACCCGAGAAGTTCTTCCTGCGGGCGGGCCACGACGACAACTACGCCTGGATCCGGGTCCGGCTCGCGGCCGTGCGGAACGAGGCCGAGCTGCGCTCCATCCTGACCGATTCCTGGCTCCAGGCTGCCCCCAAGCGCCTGATCGCCGCGCATCCGGAGCTGACTGTGGACGCCGGCTGACGGCGGCTGACGCCGGCTGACGGCGGCGACACGGCCGCGCGGACCCGGAGACGGAAAAGGTGCGCGCAACCACCCCACGAAGTGCGGTATCGTTCTCCTGCGCGTTCAACCAGGGGAAACCCCAGGTCAGCGCGCATCGGGACGTGGCGCAGCTTGGTAGCGCACTTGACTGGGGGTCAAGGGGTCGCAGGTTCAAATCCTGTCGTCCCGACTCGTGAGAGTCGTAGATCGAAGGGCCGCTTCGGAGCAATCCGAAGCGGCCCTTCGATCGTTCTCCGACCTTCCCCGGGTGTTCCGGCCGAGGTCAGGGGGTCATGCTCGCGTCGGCCTCCCGGTGCATGCCCGTGCACAGCGCCCAGACCACGAACAGGTTGACGACGACCAGGGTCAGGGCCCACCAGGGGTAGTACGGCACCCACAGGAAGTTGGCGATCGCCGCGAGTCCGGCGACGGCCACTCCGAAGAAGCGCGCCCACAGGGCTCCGGTGAACACGGCGCAGCCGGCGAGGACGAGGGCGATGCCCACGATCAGGTGGACCCAGCCCCAGCCCGTCACGCTGAACTCGAACACGTAGTGCCGCGTCACGACGAACAGGTCGTCCCTGGCGAGGGCCGCGATCCCTTCGAAGATCGCCATGGCGCCCGCGAAGACCATCAGGGCGCCTGCCGCGATCGTCCTGCCCGATGTGGGCGCATGCCAGGCGCTGGGCTGCGGTGCACTGGTCCGGGGTCTGCTGGCGTCACTGGCCATGTCGGTCTCCTCGGTGGCAGAGCCGACCCGGCGCACCGGAATCGGCGTTCCCCCGATTCAGCGTGGCACGATCACCCTCCGTCGGCACTCCGGCCACAGGAGGGGGCCGTTCCGGAGGAATCCGGAACGGCCCCTCGTCGCCGGGGACGCCCGCTAGTGCGGACCCGCCAGGACGGGGTGCGCCGCCCGGGGACCCGGCGGGCGGGCGGGCCGTTCGCGGTGCGGCCGGGCCGCCGGGGTGGCCGGCCGTCGGGACAGGTTCGCACTGATCATCGCCGCCGCCCGGGCCACGGACCCGCCCAGCGGGGCGATCTGGCCGGCGTCCGGGCTGGTCGCCGCCACGGCGGCGACCACCTGCCCGGACGCGGAGAGTACCGGCGCCGACACGCACGAGAGCGAGCTCACGCACTCCCCGTACTGGAAGGCGAACCCCCGCTCCCTGGCCTGCGCGACCTCACGGGCCCAGGAGGCCGCCGTCCGTCCCTCGGGCGGCTCCGCCGCCGGGGCGGAAGCCGCCAGGATCAGCTCGGCCGCGCTCCCGGGCGGCAGCACGACGCCCGGTCTCAGCGGAAAGACGTCGTCCGCCTCGCCGCGCAGACCCGCGACGACGATCGTCTGTCCCGCCTCCGCGACCGACAGGCTGAGGGTCAGCCGGCCGTTCGCCGAGGCGAGCTCACGCAGCGGCCGGGCCGATGCCGCGCGCAGTGCCCGCGCCGGGTGCCATGCCTGTCCCAGGCGGAAGGCCCTCGCCCCGAGCCGGTAGCGGCCGGAGCGGCTCTGCACCGCACCCAGTGCCACCAGCTGGCCCAGCAGCCGGTGGGCGGTGGCCTTCGGCAGCTCCGCGTCCGTCGCCAGGCGGGTCAGCCCGACTTCCTCGCCCTCCGCGAGCACCTCCATCAACGCGAACGCGCCTTCCAGTACGCCCCGCCCCTCTGCGCCGGATCTGGCCATGGGCGGTCCCCCTTTCACGCCTGGCCCCATCGGTCGGACGGAACCAGAACTCCCCGTTCGTACCGGCTCGTTGGAGGGATCGGTGGTGCCTTCCCCCGTTCACCGGTCCGTTGAATGGACCAGATCATTGCCCGTGCGATGCGATCGCGCCATTGTGCTCTCGTCCAAGTGACGGAACGTTACGGCGACTTCAGGGGAGCCCGAGGGACCGTCCGACCGGAACGAACAAGGAGGATCCGATGAGCGCGATCAAGACGAGCGCCAAGCAGTTCAAGTACGTCATGGGCGCCATGACGGCGGTCTTCTTCGCCACCTGTTCCGCCAGCTGACGAAGAAGTGAGGGGTGGGGGCGGCGCGTCGCTCCCACCCCTCCGCCACGCCCCAGGGAGGCAAGAGTGCTGGAGACCGGTGTCCGCCAGGTACGGGTGGCCATGGCGATGGTGTTCGGCCGGCGGCTGAACGTACGGGCCGTCGAGCGACTGGTCGCCGACGCGCTCCTCACGCTGGAGGAGTTCGGCTCGCTCGGCGACGATGTCGACGAACTGGCCGACGGACCGTTCGCCGATCCCGACGAGCGCAGGGACCTGCAGGACCGCGCGCTCCGGCGGACCGTACGCAGGCTCGCCAGGCACTCCCCGTTCTACCGGGAGCGGCTCGCCGGCATCGACCTCGACGGCGTGACCGCCGCGACGCTCACCGGGATCCCGGTGACCCGCAAGGCCGACCTCGTCGAACGCCCCGCCGACTTCCTGTGCGGTACCCCCTACCTGGCGACCCAGACGACCGGCACCACCGGCCGACCCGTGCAGATCTGGCTCTCCCGCTACGAGATGGAACTCTGGCCCGCGCTGATCGCGCTGTCCCTGGTGCTGCGCGGCGATCTCGGGCCCGGCGACCGGATGCAGATCAACCTCAGCTCCAGGGCGACGGCCGCCGTGCAGGAGGACGTCGAGGTGTGCCGGCTCGCCAACGCCTCGTGCCACGTCGTGGGGCAGATCCCGCCGGACGAGTCCGTCGAGCACCTGCTCACCGCGGTCGGTGGCACCCGGCCCACCATCCTCACCGGCAACCCCAGCTACCTCGGCCAGATGGTCACCGCCGCCCGGCAACGCGGCTGCGGACCCGCCGACTTCGCGCTGCGCGCGATCTACGCCGGCGGGGAGATGCTGTCGCGGAGCCTGTCGGACGCCCTGCGCGAGACCTTCGGCGCCCCGACCGTCGGCGACGCCTTCGGCATGACCGAACTGCTGCCGGTCGGCGGCCGCACCTGCAGCGAGCGGCACCTCCACATCGACCCCAACATGGGGTACACCGAGGTGCTCGACCTGGTGACCGGCGAGCCCGCCGCCCCCGGCCGGCTCGGCGAACTGACGGTCACCCCCTACTTCCCCTACCGGGAGTGCATGCCGGTCCTGCGGTACAACACCGGTGACGTGGTCCGCACCCTGGACGGCGAACCGGACTGCGAGCTGGCGGCCGTGCCCGCCGTCTCCCACATCCTCGGCAAGGCGGGCACACTGCACCGCACCGTCGAGGGCATCGTGACCCCGCGCGACATCCTGGAGGCCCTGGACGGCACCCCCGGCCTGCCGTTCCCGCTGCGCCACCGGGCGGAGGCCGGGGCCGACGGCCGGCTCCACGTGGAGGTCGCCTCCAAGGAGGTCACCGAGGCGGAGGTGACCGAGCGGCTGCGGGCCCGGGACATCGACGCCCGCGTCACGGTCCTGCCGGTGGACGCGGAGGAGGCCGCGCGCCTCTTCCCCCTCCGCTGCGACCTGTCGGAGCACACCTTCACCCGGAGCCACGCATGAGCGTCTTCTTCCAGCTCGCGGTCACCATCGCCCTGGCGGTCGGGGTGTGCGCCGGTGCGATCGCCTACTTCCGTGCCGTACGCACCCCGAGGCCGCCCGTCGGCGTCTTCAACGGCAGCGACATCTTCATGATGATGGGCTTCGTCCTGGCGCTGCCGTACATCTACCTGACGCTGCCCGGAGCGGTCCTCCCGGTGGTGCTCGCGCTCGTCTTCGCGGGCGGACTGTCCGTCGGCTACCAGCCCGTGATCGGGAACGGCCGGCTGCGCTGGGCGCTGATCGCCGTCCTGATCGCGAGCGTCCTCTTCTCGCACCTGGCCTTCGGTGAGACCGCGCCGCCGTACTGGGTGGCGAACAGCGCCGTCGTCGCACTGATCGTCGTCTCCGCCACCAACCTCAACGTGCAGGGCGGCATGCGGCTGAAGAACGTCGCCTGGTTCCTGCTCGCGCTCACCGCGTACGACGCCTTCTTCGCCTGGGCCGTACCGCTGACCCAGCAGCTGTCCGACGCCATCCAGGGGTATCCGTACGCCCCCGCCGCGGGCCTGCGCATCGGCGAGGACCTGGGGGCGGTGGTCGGCATGGGTGACCTGCTGGCGTACGCCCTGTTCACCACCACCGCCTACAAGGCGTACGGGAAGCCGGGGCTGCGGACCGGGATCGCGCTGGTCACCCTCTTCGGCGCGGTGGCCCCGGTCGCCACGCTGCACGTCCTCGCCGCGGCCACCGACCACGCGCCGGCCCTCGTCCCGGCCCAGGTGTTCTTCGGCCCGGCGGCCTTCCTCGGCTACCGCTACCTGCGCCGGAGGGGCCCGGAGCGGCGGATGGCCGACGTGGTCCTGCGCGGGACGCGCCGGGGCGCGGCGCCGCAGGCGCCGGCCAGCCGCGGTGCCGCCGTCGAACCCGTGGCCTGAGCGGGCCGCACCGCCCGGGCGCGGCTAGCCTGAAACTGCGGGACACCGGCGCGATCGGAGGACCACATGACCGCCGTCACTCCTGGTAGCGCGCGGGCGGGGAGCCGGTGCCGTGACACACGCCGACTGGCTCCTGCTTCCCGCTGAACGCGGCAACCCCGCGACGCGCCTGGACCGGCGCCGGCCCGACGGCACGGCCTGGTCCACGGGCAACCACGTGCGGCCCCTGGTCCACGGAGCCGTGTACTTCGCGGAGCTCCTGGCCGCCGTCCGCGCGACGGCCCCGGGCGATCTGCTGCTGTTCACCGACTGGCGCGGCGATCCCGACGAGCGGCTCGCCGGACCCGGCACCGAGATCGGCGCCGTCCTGTGCCGGGCGGCCGAGCGCGGCGTCATCGTCAAGGGGCTGCTGTGGCGGTCCCACCTGGACAGCCTTCACTTCAGCCAAGAAGAGAACCTCCACCTCGGCAAGGAGCTCGCGCGGGCCGGCGGTGAGTGCCTGCTCGACATGCGGGTGCGGCCGGGCGGCTCCCACCACCAGAAACTGGTCGTGCTGCGCCACCCCGGCCGCCCGGAGCTCGATGTGGCCTACGTCGGCGGGATCGACCTCTGTCGCAACCGCAACGACGACGCTTCGCACCGCGGTGACCGTCAGTCGCTGCCCCTGGCGGCCGCCTACGGGCCGCACCCGCCGTGGCACGACGTCCAGCTCGCCCTGCGCGGGCCGGTCGTGGGCGATGTCGAGGCCGTCTTCCGCGAGCGCTGGGAGGATCCGGCTCCGCTCAGCCGGAGCCCGCTCACCCGCCTGCGGGAGCTGATGCACCGCGAGGACGTCAGCGCGGACCCGCTGCCACCGCAGACACCCGATCCGGAGCCCTGCGGCACGCACACCGTCCAACTGCTGCGGACCTATCCGAACCGGCTGCTGCGCGGCTACCCCTTCGCCCCCGACGGAGAGCGCAGCATCGCGCGGGGGTACACCAAGGCCCTGCGGCGGGCCCGGGCGCTGATCTACCTGGAGGACCAGTACCTGTGGTCCCCCCGGGTGGTGGAGAGCTTCGCACGGGCGCTGGCCAGGCACCCGGAGCTGCGGCTGATCGGGGTCGTCCCCACCGTCCCGGAGCAGGCCGGCCGGCTCACGCTGCCCATGAACCTGATCGGACGGATCAACGCCCTGGCGGAACTGCGCCGGGCCGGCGGCGACCGGGTCGCGGTGTACGGCCTGGAGAACCGGGCGGGAACACCGGTCTATGTCCACGCCAAGGTGTGCGTGATCGACGACGTCTGGGCCTCGGTCGGCTCCGACAACATCAACCTCCGTTCGTGGACGCACGATTCCGAGCTGGGCTGCGCCGTGTACGACGAGGACCCCGACCCGCGGCGGCCGGCCGATCCGGGAGGACTGGGGGACGGCGCGCGGGCCTTCGCCCGGAAACTGCGGCTGGAGCTCATGTGCGAGCACACCGAGGCCGGGGCGGCGGACGAGCTGTGCGACCCAGAGTCCGCTTTCGATGCCTTCGCCGCGAGCGCGGCAGCCCTGGACGGCTGGTACGCGGGCGGCCGCCCCGGTCCGCGGCCGCCGGGCCGGCTGCGCCGATACGAGCCCCCGGAGCTGGCCGTGACCCGGCGGGCGCTCGCGACCCCCCTGCACCACCTGCTGGTCGACCCGGACGGTCGTCCGCTCGGCATGAGGATCCGGGGCACGTTCTAACGGCGAACCATTGAAAATCCGTACAAATTCATGTCACATAGTGCCCGTTCCCGACACGGTGGGTACCGCTTAAGTGATCAAAATGGCGGCGGGTTAGCATATGAGCACCGCCTAGCTCGAAAGATAATCCTGTGACTGTCAATGAGGACTCGTTCACCAGCTGGAAGAACCGCGAGGAGATCGCGGAGTCGATGATCCCGATCATCGGGAAGCTGCACCGGGAGCGGGACGTCACGATCCTGCTCCACAGCCGTTCCCTGGTGAACAAGTCGGTGGTCAGCATCCTCAAGACCCACCGATTCGCCCGGCAGATCGACGGTGAGGAGCTCTCGGTCACCGAGACGCTGCCGTTCCTGCAGGTGCTCACCACCCTCGATCTCGGCCCGTCCCAGATCGACATCGGCATGCTCGCCGCGGAGTACAAGAGCGACGACCGCGGCCTCTCGGTGGCCGAGTTCACCGCCGAGGCCGTGGCCGGCGCCACCGGCGCGAACAAGCTCGAGCGCGGCGACGGCCGCGACGTCGTCCTGTACGGCTTCGGCCGCATCGGCCGCCTCGTCGCCCGCCTGCTGATCGAGAAGGCCGGCTCCGGCAACGGTCTGCGCCTGCGCGCCATCGTCGTCCGCCAGGGCGGCGACCAGGACATCGTCAAGCGCGCCTCGCTGCTGCGCCGCGACTCGATCCACGGCCAGTTCCAGGGCACGATCACCGTCGACGAGGCGAGCAGCACGATCATCGCCAACGGCAACGCCATCAAGGTGATCTACGCGAACGACCCGTCCGAGGTGGACTACACCGAGCACGGCATCAAGGACGCCATCCTCATCGACAACACGGGCAAGTGGCGCGACCGCGAGGGTCTGTCCAAGCACCTGCGCCCCGGCATCGACAAGGTCGTGCTGACCGCCCCGGGCAAGGGCGACGTCCCGAACATCGTCCACGGCGTCAACCACGACACCATCAAGCCGGACGAGCAGATCCTGTCCTGCGCCTCCTGCACCACCAACGCGATCGTCCCGCCGCTCAAGGCCATGGACGACGAGTACGGTGTCCTGCGCGGTCACGTGGAGACCGTCCACTCGTTCACGAACGACCAGAACCTGCTGGACAACTACCACAAGGCCGACCGTCGTGGCCGCTCCGCGCCGCTGAACATGGTCATCACCGAGACCGGTGCCGCCTCCGCCGTCGCCAAGGCGCTGCCGGAGCTGAAGGCGCCGATCACCGGCAGCTCGATCCGCGTCCCCGTCCCGGACGTCTCGATCGCCATCCTGAGCCTGCGCCTGGGCCGTGAGACCACCCGCGAAGAGGTCCTCGACTACCTCCGCGACGTCTCGCTGCACTCGCCGCTCAAGCGCCAGATCGACTTCACCACGGCTCCCGACGCGGTCTCCATGGACTTCGTCGGTTCGCGCCACTCCTCGATCGTCGACGCGGGCGCCACCAAGGTGGACGGCGACAACGCCATCCTCTACCTCTGGTACGACAACGAGTTCGGCTACTCCTGCCAGGTCATCCGTGTGGTCCAGCACGTGTCCGGCGTCGAGTACCCGACCTACCCGGTTCCGGCGGTCTGATCCGTCGCACCACCGTCACACCGTTCGACCGGCTGATCCGACAGGCGGGGCGGCGGTGGGCGGGCCCCCGATGCCGACCGGCACCGGGACGCCCCGCCCATCGCCCCCCGCCTGTCGTGCGCCACGAGATGCCGGGCCAGGGCGATCGCGGCGAGCAGGGCCACGAGCGCGCACACGCCCTGCCAGCCGGCCCGGCCGTAGATCCGCACGCCCAGCCAGGACCCGCCGCTGCCGCCCAGGTACGCGCAGGTCATGTACGCGGTGTTGAGCCGGCTGCGGGCATCGGGCCGCACGGCGTACACCCGGGCCAGGTTGGCGACCGTGCCGCACTGCATCGAGACGTCGAGCAGCAGCGTGCCGCCCGCCAGCGCGGCCAGTCCCGCCGCCCCGCCGCCGGCACCCGCCGCGAGGACCGCGGCCGAGACGAGGACCCCGAGCAGGCAGCCGAGGTTCACCCGGTCCGCTCCCGTGCGGTCCACCAGGCGCCCGGCGTACGGGGTGCACAGCATGGTCACCGCGCCCACCAGGGCGAGCATCCCCACCGCGTCGGCGCCCAGGCCGTAGGCCGGACCGGTGAGCAGCAGCGCCAGGCAGGTCCACACCGCCGAGAAGGCGCCGAAGACCGCCGCCTGGTAGAGGCAGGAGCGGCGCAGTTCCGGCTCGGTGCGCAGCAGACGCAGCGGCTCGGCCAGCAGCGCCGGGTACGGCCGGTCCGAGGCCGGGGCGGTGACCGGCAGGGCGCGGGCCAGGACGGCCGCCAGCAGCAGGGCCACGGCCCCGGCCGCCAGGTAGGGGGCCCGCCACCCCAGCCGTTCACCGAGCGTCCCGCCGAAGGTGCGGGCCAGCAGCATGCCGCCGGTCGAACCGCTCAGCAGGGTGCCCAGGACGGCTCCCCGGCGGTCGGCGGCCACCAGACCGGCCGCCAGCGGACCGATGACCTGCGCGGCCACGGTGGTCACACCGACGACGGCCGCGGCGGCCAGGAGCGGCGCCAGCCCCGGCGCGCAGCCCGCGGCCAGCAGGCCGGTGCCGGTCAGGGCGAGCAGGGTGACGAGGAACGGGCGGTGCGGGAGCCGGTCGCCGAGCGGCACCAGCAGGAAGATCCCGGCCGTGTAGCCGATCTGGACCGCGGTCACCACGAGGGCGGCGGAGCCGGGCGACACGTGCAGGGCCGAGACGACCAGCGGGCTGACCGCCTGCGGGAAGTAGACGGTGCCCACGCCGACGGCGCAGGTCAGGGTGAGGAGCAGGAGCAGCCGGCGGCTCATCCCGGACCCCCGGTGAACAGCGTTCGCCATGGTGGGAGTTGTCATGGGGGGAGTTCACGGCACGTCCCCGCCCGCGACAATCGATGTAGCGTATGCCTTGATGATCAGCTTCGAGCTCGGCGTCGAGGACCTCGCCGACACCCGGTTCGCGCTCTCACCCCTCTACGAGACCGTGCTCAGCCTGCGCGTGCTGCGCGAGCCCGGGCTCTCCGCCCTGCACCTCCCGTGGCGCAGGACGGTGCTCGGCGCACTGGACGCACTCGACGGGCTCGACACCGAGCTGCTGATGTCCGTGGTCGCGGTACGGCGCACCCTGCCCGACTTCCTCACCCCGCGGCCCGCGAGCTTCGCGCCCTCCTTCGAGGAGGAACTGGCCGCCGTCGGCCGGACGCCCCCCGGCCTGGTCCGCCGCGATCTGCTGGCCGCGCACGCCCCGGACCCGCTCCCCGCCCCGCTGCGCGCCGCCCTCGCCCCCGACGACGGGCCCGTCGTCGTACTCCGCGACGCCCTCTGCGCGCTGCTGCGCCGGTACTGGGAGGCCGCCGTCCGGCCGATGTGGCCGCGGATGCGCCTCCTGCTGGAGGCCGACATGACCTACCGCGCGCGGCAGCTGGCCATGGGCGGTGCCCGCCTCCTCTTCGCCGACATCCACCCGAACCTGCGGTGGCACGACGGCGTGCTGCACATCGGACAGATGGTCAGCCGGCACCGCGTCGTGGCGTCCGGCCGCGGGCTGCTCCTCGTACCGTCGGTGTTCGCGCACAAGCCCGCACCCCCGGTCAGTCCCGAGGAAGCGCCGACGCTGGCGTACCCGAGCCGCGGCGTGGCGACCCTCTGGGTGCGCGAGCCCGTCGCCGGGACGGCCGCCCTGGTGTCCCTGCTGGGCGCGCCCAAGGCGAGACTGCTCGGCCTGCTCGACGAGCCGCTGCCCACCGTCGAGCTGGCCCGCCGCCTCGGGGTCACCGCGAGCGCCGTGTCCCAGCACCTGGGCGTGCTGTACGCCACCGGCCTCGTCTCCCGGGCGCGCGACGGACGGCAGGTCCTCTACCGCCGCAGCCCGCTCGGCGACGAGCTGAGCGGCCGGGGCCGGCCGGGGTGACGCGCGGCGGCCGCCGCACGGGGCCCCGCGCAGGCGCGTACGCGCTCAGGCGCTCGTCCGCGCGGGCCGGCGCAGCAGGTAGCCGGCCGCGGCCGTGACCAGGACGGCCATGCAGGCGATGAACACCAGCCCGGCACCCTCCAGACCGGTCGGGCCCACCAGCAGCCCCACCCCGATCACCGGCAGCGAGATGCCCGCGTACGCCACCACGAACAGCATCGAGATCACCGCCGCGCGCCGGTCCGGCGGCGAGGCCGCGGCCACCGTGGCCAGCGCCCCGCGGAATGCCAGCCCCTGCCCGGCCCCGCCGACGACGGCGCTCGCCACCACCAGCGCCAGCAGGTCCCACCACAGCGCGCCCGCGAGCAGCGCCAGCCCGGCGAGCAGCCCCGCGCAGCCCAGCGGCAGCGACCGGGCCACCCCGACCCGGCCGACCGCCAGTTGACCGGCGGTCGAGGCGAAGAAGGCCAGCGCGACGATCAGCCCGCTCACCGCGCGGTTGTGCACGTCCAGGGACTGCGCGAGGAAGGCCGGGCTGACCGAGGTGAACACCCCGAACAGCGCGAAGCCCACGAAGGAGGCGATCGCCGCGGGCACGAACACCGACCGCACCTGCGCGGGCAGGCCGGGGCGCTGCGGCCGTACGGCACTCAGCGGCTGCCGGTCGCGCACGGTCTCGGGGAGCCGCGCCAGGACGACGGCCGAGACGGCCACCAGCGCGAGGTGCACGGCGAACGGCAGGTACAGCGGCCAGGCGGCGTACTGCGCGAGCACCCCGGCGAGCAGCGGACCGCAGCCCAGCCCGCCCATGTTGGCGGCCGTCGCCACGAACGTGGCCCGCGTGGCGCCGCCGCTCGGCGCCAGTTCGATCACATAGGCCGTGGCGGCCCCGGTGAACAGCCCGGCGGACAGTCCCGACAGCAGCCGGCCCGCGTACAGCCACCCCATGCCGGTCGCGCACAGGAAGCAGACGGCGCTGGCCGCCGAGAAGGCCAGGCCGGCCAGCAGCACGGGCCGCCTGCCGACGGTGTCCGAGGCGTTGCCCGCCAGCAGCAGTACGCCGATCACCCCGAAGGCGTACACGGCGTACACGACGGTCACCACCAGCTCGGAGAACCCGAACTTCTCCTGGTAGAGCCCGTACAGGGGGGTGGGCAGCGTGGTGCCCGCCATGCACACGGCGAACACCGCTCCGCCGAGCAGGCACTGGCGCCACCGTCGGCGATCACCGTCCATGCCGCCGACGGTAACCCCGCCGCCGCGGCCCGGCGCGGCGGCGGCCGGGCCCGCCCGTCAGGGGCGGCCCGCGTGGAGTTCCAGCGGGCCGGTGCCCGCGGCGCGGGCGGCCAGGCAGGCGGTGATCTGCCGCCGCAGGGCGGGTTTGACCAGGCCGGGGAGCTCCGCGGAGGTGACGGTGCGCCACTGGAGCAGCTCGGCCCGGTCCAGCCGGATCCGGGCGAGGGTGGGGGCGTCGAGGACGCCGCCGTCGTAGAGGAACCGGATACGGGCCGGACGGCCGGGCTTGTGGGACCAGTTCACGGCGAGCAGCCGGCCCGGGGCGAGGTCGAGGCCGAGCTCCTCGTGGACCTCCCGCCGGGCGGCGGCGCGCGGGATCTCGCCGAGGTCGCTGTCGATGCCGCCGCCGGGCAGGTTCCAGCGGTCGGACCTGCCGTACGCGGGCTGCACCAGCAGGATCCGGCCGTCGGGGCCGGTGAACAGCACGCTCGCCGCGGTCACCGCCTTGGGGCGGCTGGCCCGGTGGCTGGCCGGGTCGAGGGTGCCCGAGTGCTCCAGGGCCACCCGCCGGGCCGGGTCCAGACCGGCCGGGGAGCCCGGCTGGGGCACCCCGTCGACGAGGTGGGCGAAGGACCCGGTGTGCAGGGCGGCCAGCGCGGCGCGCAGCCGGGGCGCGGTACGGGCGGGCAGCAGCGCACAGGCCGCCTCCGGCGGGAGCCAGCGGGCCCCGGTCGTCGCCCCGGCGGGGAGGGAGATCGCCGCGGCCTCCGGCGGCGGGAGCGGGCCGACGAGGTGGACGTGCACGATCAGGGAGCGGCCGGGCGGGCCGGACGAGCCGGGCGGGCCGGGCGGCCGGGAGTCCACCGCCAGCAGCCGGCCGGCCGGGCGGGCCAGGTTCAGTCCCTCCCGCAGCGCGCGGGCCAGCCCTTCCTCCGGGGTCTCGGTGTCCTGGACCGCGCCGCCCGGAAGCTCCGGGTCCGTCCGGCCCGGGGTGGTCAGTACGAGGACCCGCCCGCGCGTGTCCAGCACGACCCCGGTGGCGGCCACGAGCGGGGAGGGACGGTCGGGCACGGCGGGCTCCTGGGGATCGGGTCGGCGGCACCAGCACTATGCCCCGGCCGCGGCGGGTGCCCGGCTCCGACATGCGGGCTCAGGCGCGGGCCACCAGCAGGCCGCCCATGGTGACCATGGTCGCAGCGACGAGCCCGTCCAGGACCCGCCAGGAGGCCGGGCGGGCGAGCAGGCCGCTCAGCAGCCGGGCCCCGTAACCCAGACCGGCGAACCAGGTCAGGCTGGCCAGCACGGCCCCGATGGCGAAGGCCCAGCGCAGGTCGCCGCGGTCGGCGGCGAGGGAACCGAGGAGCAGCACGGTGTCCAGGTAGACGTGCGGGTTGAGCCAGGTCATGGCCAGAGCGGTCAGCGCGGCCCGGCGGGCGGACCCGCTCGCCGCCCCCTCCGTGGTGAGCGCGGCGCCGGGGGCGGGCCGCAGCACCCGGCGGGCGGCCAGGACTCCGTAGCAGATCAGGAACCCGCCCCCGGCCAGCCCGACCACCGTCAGCGCGGCCGGCCAGGCGGTGACGAAGGCGCCGACACCGGCGACGCCGAGGGCGATGAGGACCGCGTCGGAGACGGCGCAGATGGCGACCACGGCGAGGACCGCGTGGCGGCGCGCGCCCTGGCGGAGGACGAAGGCGTTCTGCGCGCCGATGGCGACGATAAGGGAGAGTCCGCTGCCGAAGCCGGCCAGGGCGGCGGTGACGATGCCGTAGTTCATGACCCGACGGTAGGCAGCGAGGCCGGTTCAGTACAGCTAAAGATTTTTACGTACCATTAGCGCTTGTGATGGACGAGCTTCCGCTGGACCAGGTACGCACGCTGCTCGCCGTGGTGGACGAGGGCACCTTCGACGCGGCGGCCGCCGCCCTGCACGTGACCCCCTCCGCGGTCAGCCAGCGGGTCAAGGCGCTGGAGCAGCGGACCGGGCGGGTCCTGCTGATGCGGACGAAGCCGGTGCGGGCGACCGAATCCGGGGAGGTGGTGATCCGCTTCGCCCGGCAGCTGGCCCGCCTGGAGCGCGACGCGCGCGCCGAGCTGGGGATGGCCGACGGGATGGGCCCGGTGCGGCTGCCGATCGCGGTGAACGCGGACTCCCTCGCCACCTGGTTCCTGCCCGCGCTCGCGCGGGTGCCGCAGGATCCGCCGGTCTGCATCGAGCTCCACCGCGAGGACGAGTCGCATACGACGGCGCTGCTGCGGGAGGGGCAGGTGATGGCGGCGGTGACCTCATCGCCCGACCCGGTGGCCGGGTGCAGCGTACGGATGCTGGGACTGGCCCGGTACCTGCCGACGGCGAGCCCCGCGTTCGCGGCCCGGTACCTGGCGGGGGAGCCGGAGCGGGATCTGCGCGAGGCGCCGACGATCGTGTTCGACCGCAAGGACGACCTCCAGGACGCCTTCGTCCGCGCGCTGACGGGGGACCCGGCGGCCGGGGCGGGGCCGGTGCGGCACTACATACCGACGTCGGAGGGGTTCCGGGACGCGGTGGTCGCAGGGCTGGGGTGGGGGCTGGTGCCGGAGCAGCAGTCGAGACCGCTGGTGCGGACGGGGCAGCTGGTGCTGCTGGAGCCGCTGCGGCCGATGGATGTCCCGTTGTACTGGCAGCAGTGGAGGCTCGACTCGCCCGCGCTGTCGATGGTCGCGGAAGTGATCGCGGCGGCGGCCCGGGAGTCGCTCCGGCACCCTCCCGTCCGCCCCGGCCGCCTGCGGCCCGGCCCGGCCTGACCCGCCCCGGCCTGACCCGGCCCGGTCCGGCATGATCCATAAAGCACCCCCTAAGCTGCGGACCATGGAGTCCTACACGATCGGCCAGGCGGCCCGGCTGCTCGGCGTCAGCGTCGACACGGCCCGGCGCTGGGCGGATGCCGACCGGTTCCCCACCCACCGCGAGGGCACACGGCGGATGGTGGACGGACCCGATCTGGCCGCCTTCTGCGTCGAGGCCGCACAGGAGGGTGCCGAGGGCGAGGAGGCCCCGTACACCTCGGCCCGCAACGCCTTCCCCGGCATCGTCACCGGGGTGAAGCTGGGCACGGTCGACGCGCAGGTCGAGATCCAGGCCGGGCCGCACCGGATCGTGTCGCTGCTGACGCGCGAGGCGGTGGAGGAGCTCGGGCTGGAGGTGGGTTCGCGGGCCACGGCGCGGGTGAAGTCGACGAGCGTGTTCATCGACAAGGTCTGACGCGGACGGGGGAGTTCCCCCGAGGCGGTGAGCCCGGACGCAGGCGTTCCGGTGGCGATGGCAGACTGGCCGCTGATCCGCCGAAGGGGAGTACGTCTTGTCCATGTTCAGCAACCTGCGCCGGGTCGTGCGGCGCAGCTACCGGCGGGCCGTCGACCTCAGCCACCCGGCCCGCTCCCCGCTCGGCAGCGCGGTGGTCAACTGCGTGATCTACCGGGACGGCGTCCGGCAGGACGACTGCGCGGAGGTCGAGGAGGCGCTGCGCCGGGTCCGCAAGACGGGTGACGGCTTCGTCTGGATCGGCCTGCACGAGCCGGCGAGGTCGGAGCTGGCCGGGCTCGCCGAGCTGTTCGGCCTGCACCCCCTCGCGGTCGAGGACGCCGTGAACGCGCACCAGCGCCCCAAGGTGGAGCGCTACGACGACACGCTGTTCTCCGTCTTCAAGACCGTGCGCTACGTGGAGCACGAGGAGCTCACCGCGACCAGCGAGGTGGTGGAGACCGGCGAGCTGATGGCCTTCACCGGCCAGGACTTCATCATCACCATCCGGCACGGCGGCCGCGGCACGCTGGGCCCGGTCCGCGAGGAGCTGGAGGCTGCCCCGGACCAGCTGGCCAACGGGCCCGCGGCCGTTCTGCACGCCATGGCCGACCACGTGGTCGACGACTACGTGGCCGTGACGGACGCGGTGCAGAACGACATCGACGCCGTGGAGACCGCGGTGTTCAGCGAGGACGGCGGCCGCGGCGACGCGGGGCGGATCTACCAGCTCAAGCGTGAACTCCTGGAGCTGCGGCGGGCGGTGGCGCCGCTGAGCCGCCCGCTCCAGCAGCTGGCCACGCAGCCGATACCGGTCATCCCGCCCGAGACGCGCGCGTACTTCCGGAACGTGGCCGACCATCTGACCCGGGCCACGGAAC
Source organism: Streptomyces sp. NPDC001549 (assembly GCF_042894025.1). Classification (NCBI taxonomy): domain Bacteria; kingdom Bacillati; phylum Actinomycetota; class Actinomycetes; order Kitasatosporales; family Streptomycetaceae; genus Streptomyces; species Streptomyces sp. NPDC001549. Next base: position 9,148 of record NZ_JBIAVJ010000012.1, on the reverse strand, counting down.
AGATCGGCGCCTACGACAACCTCCTCGACTCCATCCTGCAGGCCCACTTGGCGCAGGTGACCGTCGCCCAGAACGAGGACATGCGCAAGATCACGGCATGGGCGGCGATCGTCGCCGTCCCGACCATGGTCTGCGGGGTGTACGGCATGAACTTCGACCACATGCCCGAACTGCACTGGACCTACGGCTACCCGCTGGTCCTCGGCGTCATGGTGCTCGCCTGCTTCGTCATCCACCGGGGCTTCAGGCGTAACGGCTGGCTCTGACCGGACGGGGTCATTCCTTGGGGTGCGCCCGGGTATTGAGCTGCCGTCAGCTCTGGTAGTAAAGTTTCCTAACGAAGCTGGGACGCCTCAACTACCAGATGGAGGCCTTGTGTTCACCCCCCGCCGCAAGATGCTGGCGATCGGCGCACTGCTCGGCAGTGCGCTGATCGCCGTCCCCGTCGCCGCCCACGCCACCACGGCCCCCGCCCCCACGGCGGAGACCGCGGTGGCGGCAGCCGCAGGACTCGACGATCCGGCGAAGAAGGAGATCGCCATGAAGATCGTCTCCAGCGCGGAGAACTCCTCGCTGGACTGGAAGGCGCAGTACAAGTACATAGAGGACATAGACGACGGCCGCGGTTACACGGCCGGCATCATCGGATTCTGTTCCGGCACCGGCGACATGCTCGACCTCGTCGAGTACTACACGCAGATCAAGCCGGGCAACGCCCTCGCCAAGTACCTCCCCGCCCTGCGCAAGGTCGACGGCGGCGACTCGCACGCCGGCCTCGATCCGAACTTCACCAAGGACTGGGCGAAGGCGGCCCAGGACGCCGACTTCAGGAAGGCCCAGGACCACGAGCGCGACCGGGTCTACTTCAACCCGTCCGTGAACCAGGGCAAGGCCGACGGGGTCGGCGTGCTGGGCCAGTTCATCTACTACGACGCCATCGTCATGCACGGCGACGGCGGTGACTCCACCAGCTTCCGCAACATCCGCAAGCGCGCGCTGTCCAAGGCCAAGCCCCCGTCCCAGGGCGGCAACGAGACCGCTTACCTGAACGCCTTCCTCGACGCCCGGGTCTGGGCGATGAAGCAGGAGGAGGCGCACAGCGACACCAGCCGGGTCGACACCGCGCAGCGGGTCTTCCTGAAGAAGGGCAATCTGAACCTCAATACGCCGCTCGACTGGAAGGTCTACGGGGACTCCTTCCACATCGGCTGACGGTGTGCGCCACCGCGGGCCGGGGCCGGAATCTTCCTTTCCGCCCCGGTTCGCGTCGTCCCAGGCTGCAGGAAGGTAACGATCTGTGAGGCGACCCGGCTGTCGCCCGTGGCGCAGGCCCGCGAACACCCCGGACATTGCGGGCTTTTCGCCATCCGTGAGGGGCCGTACACCTCACGGCGAGACTTCCTTCCCTCCCGAACACGGCCCATTTCGTCACGCCTTGTGGTCAAAGGCGCTCCGTGGGCGTCAAGTGGCGCCAGGTACCAATGTGTTTAGCCGGAGAAGCGAAGGAAAGTTCCTATTCTGACGTCTTGTGAACTCGCTTGACCGCGCCGTAAGGGGGGCATAAGTTCTGCCCCGGCTTGCTCCAGCAGGACGGGCCCGACGATCGTCCTCTGGGGGGACCCTCATGAACCACTACCTCGACGTTCTGAAGAAGTACGCCGTCTTCTCCGGCCGCGCGCGCCGCCAGGAGTACTGGATGTTCTTCCTCTTCAACATGGCCGCAGCGATCATCCTGATGATCCTCGACGGCGTGCTGGGCACCTCCCCGGTCCTGTACAGCATCTACGTGGTCGCCGTCCTCCTGCCGAACCTGGGCGTCACCATCCGCCGCCTGCACGACACCGGCAAGTCCGGCTGGTGGATCCTGATCAACCTGGTGCCCTTCGTCGGCTTCATCTGGTTCATCGTCCTCGTGGCGACCGCCGGTCAGCAGCAGCAGAACCAGTACGGCCCGGACCCGAAGGCCTACGGCGTCTGATCTGCCGTACGGGCCTGATCAAGGCCTGAATGCCTGAGCGCCGCCCCTGGCCGGGAACAGCCGGGGGCGGCGCTTTCGCCTTTTCCGGGGCGCGCCGGGGCCCGCGTGACACGCGTCTCCCGGACTGGCGGCAGGGGGCTGTCCAGAGCGGCCCGATCACGAGATATCTTGATGTCGAGCAATGTTGCAGACGAGAGACGCAGACTGTGGAGCGGAGCATCCGGTGACTGACTCGACCATCATCTACACGCACACTGACGAGGCCCCGGCCCTCGCGACGTATTCCTTCCTGCCTGTGATCCAGGCATACGCGTCGACGGCCGGTGTGAATGTCGAGACCCGTGACATCTCCCTGGCCGGTCGGATCATCGCCGTCTTCCCGGAGTACCTCCAGGAGAGCCAGCGGATCGCCGACGCCCTCGCCGAGCTCGGCGAGCTGGCGAAGACCCCGGAAGCCAACATCATCAAGCTTCCGAACATCTCGGCCTCGATCCCGCAGCTCAAGGCCGCGGTCGCCGAGCTCCAGGGCCAGGGCTACGCCCTCCCGGACTACCCGGACGACCCGAAGACCGACGAGGAGCGCGACATCCGCGCCCGCTACGACAAGGTCAAGGGCAGCGCCGTCAACCCGGTCCTGCGCGAGGGCAACTCCGACCGCCGCGCCCCCGCCTCGGTCAAGAACTACGCCAAGACGCACCCGCACCGCATGGGCGCCTGGTCCACCGAGTCGAAGACGAACGTCGCCACCATGGGCGAGAACGACTTCCGCTCCACCGAGAAGTCCACCGTCATCGCCGAGGCCGGCACCCTGCGCATCGAGCACGTGGCCGCCGACGGCGCCACCACCGTGCTGCGCGAGTCCGTACCGGTCCTCGCCGGTGAGGTCGTGGACGCGTCCGTCCTGCACGTCGACGCGCTGCGCACCTTCCTGAACGACCAGATCGAGCGTGCCAAGGCCGAGGGCGTGCTGTTCTCCGTGCACCTCAAGGCCACGATGATGAAGGTCTCCGACCCGATCATCTTCGGCCACGTGGTCCGCGCCTTCCTCCCGAAGACCTTCGCCCGCTACGGCGAGACCCTGGCCGCCGCCGGCCTGTCGCCCAACGACGGTCTGGGTGCCATCCTGAACGGCCTGGGCGCGCTGCCCGACGGTGACGCGATCAAGGCCTCGATCGACGCCGAGATCGCCGAGGGCCCGGTCCTCGCGATGGTCGACTCCGACAAGGGCATCACCAACCTGCACGTGCCGTCCGACGTCATCGTCGACGCCTCGATGCCGGCCATGATCCGCACCTCCGGCCACATGTGGGGCCCGGACGGCGCCGAGGCCGACACCCTCGCCGTCCTCCCGGACAGCAGCTACGCCGGCGTCTACCAGGTCGTCGTCGACGACTGCCGCACCCACGGCGCCTTCGACCCGTCCACCATGGGTTCGGTCCCGAACGTCGGTCTCATGGCGCAGAAGGCCGAGGAGTACGGCAGCCACGACAAGACCTTCGAGATCGCCACCGCGGGCACCGTCCGCCTGGTCGACGCCGCGGGCAACACGGTCCTGGAGCAGGAGGTCGCCGCCGGCGACATCTTCCGCGCCTGCCAGACCAAGGACCTTCCGGTCCAGGACTGGGTCAAGCTCGCCGTCACCCGCGCCCGCGCCACCGGCGTCCCGGCCGTCTTCTGGCTGGACGAGAACCGCGCCCACGACGCGCAGCTGATCGCCAAGGTCAAGACGTACCTCGCCGAGCACGACACCGAGGGCCTGACCATCAAGATCCTCTCCCCGGTCGAGGCCACCGCCTTCTCCCTGGAGCGCATCCGCCGCGGCGAGGACACCATCTCGGTGACCGGCAACGTGCTGCGTGACTACCTGACCGACCTCTTCCCCATCCTGGAGCTGGGCACCAGCGCCAAGATGCTGTCGGTCGTCCCGCTGATGAACGGCGGCGGCCTCTTCGAGACGGGCGCCGGCGGCTCCGCCCCGAAGCACGTCCAGCAGCTGGTCAAGGAGAACTACCTGCGCTGGGACAGCCTGGGCGAGTTCTTCGCGCTGGCCGCCAGCTTCGAGCACCTCGCGACCACCACCGGCAACGCCCGCGCCCAGGTGCTGGCCGACACCCTGGACCGCGCGACCGGCACCTTCCTCAACGAGGACAAGTCGCCGAGCCGCAAGCTGGGCGGCATCGACAACCGCGGCAGCCACTTCTACCTCGCCACCTACTGGGCGCAGGAGCTGGCCAAGCAGACCGACGACGCCGAGCTGGCCACGGCCTTCGAGCCGGTCGCCAAGACGCTGTCGGAGCAGGAGGAGGCCATCATCGCCGAGCTCGTCGCGGTGCAGGGCTCCCCGGCCGACATCGGCGGCTACTACCAGCCCGACGCCACGAAGGCCGCGGCGATCATGCGCCCGTCCGCGACCCTCAACCAGGCACTCGCCCTCCTGGGCTGATGCCGACAGCCGTACCCACGCGTCCCTGAAGACGTGACCCGCTCCGCCCCGGCCGGCCCCGTGCCCGGCCGGGGCGGAGCCGTATCCGCAGCCGTGTCCCAGGCGGGGCCCGAAACCCGATTGCGGCCCGCGCCCGGCGGCGGCTAGGAAGGGCCGGTGATCAGCGGACCCCTGGCCGGCCTGCGCGCCCGCCTCCCCGAGGACGTACCCCTTCTGCACGCCGAGCTGTACGACGACGTCGTCACCCGCTCCCGGGCCGATTCCCGCCCCTGGACCCCACGTCCGGCCACCGGCGGCCACTCCCCGTACGAGGCGGGCGCGCCCACCGAGGACGCGGCCGTCTTCACCGTGGTCGAACTGGCCTCCGGCGAGCCCGCCGGAGAGGCCCTGCTCTGGGGCATCGACACCCACAACCGCTGCGCCCACCTCGGGATCTCCCTGCGGCCGGGGATGCGCGGGCGGGGGCTGGGCCAGGAGGTCGTCCAGCTGCTGTGCCGCTACGGATTCCTCGTGCGCGGGCTCGGCCGCCTCCAGCTGGAGACCCTCGCCGACAACACGGCGATGATCCGCGCCGCGCGCACCGCCGGCTTCGTACAGGAGGGCCTGCTGCGCCGTTCGGCGTGGGTCCACGGCGCCTTCGAGGACGAGGTCGTCATGGGACTCCTGGCCGAGGAGTGGGCCCTGCGCTAGCGTTCGGGGTCGGTGCCCCGGGGGGCTTCACCGAAAACGCTCTGGGGGTTCTGTGGCACGCCGTTCCGACACGTCCTGCGGCGGCATCGGCTGCCTGGCACTCCTGCTCGTGCTGTTCGTCCTGCCCACCGTCGGCTATCTGCTGGCGGTGCCGCTGGCGCTGCCCGATCTGCTGGCCGAGCAGTCACCGCCGCAGCAGCTGCAGGGCTTCGGCCAGTACCTCATCGTCTACGCCATCCCGGCCGTCGTGGCCCTGCTGCTGGCCCTGTTCGCCTCGCGCCGCCGGGCCGGCGGCTGGTGGCTGGTCCCGGCCCGGGCGGCGGGCCTGCTCGCGCTCGTCGCCGGGGCGCTGTGGTGGACGGAGAGCAAGGTCGGGGAGTACCCGGTGTGGAACGTCCGGGCCACGGCCGAGAGCATGGCCGCCGGACTGGTGGCGCTCGCCTTCGTCGTGGCGGTCCGCAGGTGGGACGCCTCCCGCGGCGGCCCGCGCGTCGCCGCCGGCACCCACCGGCCGGCGCCGGGGGAGATCTGGCTGGCCATGGTCCCGCTGCGCGAGGACCCGGCGCGGCAGCTGCGGCACTACTGCGTGGTGCTGGCCGTCCATCCCGGCCACGCGGAGGTCGCCCAGATCACCACCAAGGACAAGGACGGGCGCTCCGACCACATCCGGATGCCCAACGACGGCTGGGACAAGGCCTCCGGCCGCGCGCACTGGGTGGAGTTCGGCCGTCCGCCGCGCCGGGTCGACTACGGGATGTTCCTCAAGTCCCGGCCGCAGGGGCGCTGCCCGGCCCCGGTGTGGCGGCAGCTCAGCCGGCAGCTCGGCTGATCCCGGCGGCCACGTCCGGAGCCCCGTCCGGAGCCACGTCCGCGGCCACCCGGAAGCCGATCAGGGCCGGCGGACCAAGGCCGGTGGATCAGGGCCGGCGCATCAGAGCCGGTGGATCCGTTCCTGTTCGAAGGCCAGCGGGGACCGACCGGCCGCGAGGATCCGCAGCCCCGGCGCGACGGCCAGCAGGTTCCGCAGCCAGGCCAGGGCGTCCGGGCCGAGCTGCTCCGCACCGTCCAGGACGAGCAGCATGTCCCGTTCGGCCAGCCACGAGGCGGTGTTCGCCGTCCCGCAGGCCGGGGCGGGCATGCCGGGCACGGAGCCCAGTTCGGCCGTCAGCTCGCGGACTCCGTAGCCGCCGTGCTGCGGATTCATGGCGACGACGGCCACCCCGTCGTAGAAGTTGGACGCGATCCGCCGCGCGATCTCCCGTACGAGCAGGCTCCGCGGCTCGCGGAAGGCTCCCGCCACGGTCAGGACGCGCCCCCGACGGACGGCGGTGAGCAGCCGGGACATTTCGGCGGACGTCGCCGGCAGCGTTCCGGATAAGCCATTTTCCCTCATCGACCCGGCTTCCCCCATGGCCCCGGATTCCCTCATCGGCACGATGCCCCCATTGCATGCGTGACCAAGTGCGGCAAGAGGGTTTTTTCGAGCCGCGTGACGACGATTATGCGCCACTTGCGCCGTAAGGCTAGGGGAATGTCGCATTCCGAAGCATGCGTTCGCTCCGTCCCAGGTGGGGACACCGCCCGGGCCGCCGGACGGGCGGCGTAGTTCCCGTGGTCCGTGTGACGTACGCACCCGAACTCCGGCTCCTGGGAACGGTTGTCCGGAAGCCGGGATTGGGCTCTACTGCTGTGCAGCCCCTGCGAGGGGCATATTCGCGGGAGGGACCAGAATGACAGCGGACCGGCGAACGGACCGGCGAGCACAGCGTCGTGCGGGCCGGCGGGCACAACGCGCGGGCCGGGCGGCCGGACCCGTGTCGCACCGGCGCCGGCCGGCCTTCCGGGGCCGCAGGCCGCTGCTCGCCACGCTGCTCTCCGCCTTCTTCCTGGTCGGTGTCTGCGCGGCCACCGGAATCGCCTGGGACCCCCGCGACGCGGGTTCCGTACAGGAGGCCTCGGCCCCCCGCGGCGGACTCCCGGCGCCCACCGGGACCGGCGCGTCCGGCACTCCCGGCGAGGCCACCCCCTCACCCACCGAGCCCCCGGCGCCCACCAAGGGCGCGGACGCCGAGGGCAACCCCAAGGGCGCGGTGGACTCCGGGGCCGAACGCCCCACCGGAGCCCTGCCCTTCGACATGCCCTCGCCGGCCGCCCTGCGCTCCGGCGGAGCGGGCAAGAAGCTGGTGTTCGCCCACTACTTCACCCCCTACCCGCTCTCCCTCGACAACGCCGCCGCGGACCGGGACTACTACACCCGCAACTACCTCGACCCCGACGGCGAGAGCGGCAAGCACGGCCGGTACGGCGGCCTGCTGCGCGACCGGCCGCTGCCCGTGGCCCCGAAGAGCGGCGACTGGGAGTACGCCAACCTCCAGCAGGAGGTGCGCACGGCCCGCGCGGCGGGCATCGACGGCTTCACCCTCGACCTGCTCTCCCTCTCCGGCAAGAACTGGGACCGCTGCAACCTGCTGATGGCGGCCGCCCGTTCGGTGGACCCGGCCTTCAAGATCATGCTGATGCCGGACATGACCTCGTTGAAGACCGAGGACCCCGCGGTGCTCGCCGGCGCGATCGCCACGCTCGCCGACACCTCCGCCGCGCACCGGCTCCCCGACGGCCGCCTCGTGGTCTCCCCGTTCAAGGCGGAGGAGAAGAGCGTCGCCTGGTGGACCGAGGTCATCGCCCTCCTGAAGTCCGAGCACGGCATCCGCACCGCCTTCGTCCCGCTCTTCCTCGACTTCGGCGCCCACAGCGGCGAGTTCGCCCCGATCAGCCACGGCTTCTCCGAGTGGGGCAGTCGCAGCTACGTCGGCCAGGAGAGCTCCACGCGTGACGTCCAGCGGGCCCACGGCATGGGCAAGATCTGGATGCAGCCTGTGTCGGTCCAGGACGCGCGCCCCAACCAGGGCATCTACGACGAGGCGGGGAACACCGCGACCCTTCGCTCGACCTGGACGCGCGCCATCGAGGACGGCGCCGACTGGGTGCAGCTCACCACCTGGAACGACTACTCGGAGGGCAGCCAGTTCGCACCCTCCCTGCACAACGGCCACGCGTACCTGGACCTGACCTCGTACTACCTGACCAAGTTCAAGACGGGCGGCTGGCCGGAGATCGTCCGGGACACCCTCTACCTCTCCGCGCGCACGCAGTTCGCGGACGCCGACCCGACGGGCGACCAGTCGCTGGTCATGTCGCTCCGCAAGGGGAGCGCCCCGCCCCGGGACAAGGTGGAGGTGCTGAGCTTCCTCACCGGGTCCGGAGCCGTCCGGACGACCGTCGGCACCGCGGAGGGCAGTTACGAGGCCCCCGCCGGGATCCACTCACAGCTGCTCCCGCTGAAGGCGGGCACCAGCACGGCGCAGGTCGTCCGGGACGGCAAGGCCGGAGTGAAGGTCGACCTGCCGTACCGGGTGGACCACAAGGTGGAGGTGCAGGACCTCCAGTACTACGCGGCGACCAGCGGCCGGGACTCGTAGGGGGGCGTCTTGCCCATCAGACCGGAGGGGTGAATTCCGGCTGGTCGAGCAGGCGCAGCCAGCTGCCGTCGGGCTGGCGCCGGACGACCTGCGCGCGAGCTCCGGAACCGTCCTTCGGCGGGGTCGAGGTGAGCGCGATGTCACCGCTGACCAGCGTCGGCAGCGGGGCCTCCGGCTCGAAGACCGGGCGGTGGGCCAGCACCTTCTCCCACAGTGCCCGGATCGCCTCGCGGCCCACCGTCCGCTCCCCGGGCGGGTACGCCATCACCGCGTCCTCCTCGTAGAGCGCGGCGACCCCCGCCGCGTCCCCGGCGTTGGAACGCTCGACGAACAGGCGGGTGATGTCCTCGGGCCGCATCGCCTTCTCGTACACGACTTCCTCCAGGGGGTGTGCGCGTCGCCGCGCTTCGTACCTCCAGCCTGATCTCCCGGCAATCAGAAGTCCAACAGATGGATCTTCTGGTATTGAGCCGAAACTGATGGGTTTCCTATTGGATCGTGTAGCGGACGTGCCGGCCGTGGAAGTAGCCGGTCACGATGTGGGGTTGCCGCTGCCGG
>NZ_JBIAVJ010000011.1:0-253119 GCF_042894025.1 Streptomyces sp. NPDC001549 | reverse complement strand
CTTCATCAGACAAGCGGACTTCAACAGCACGAGGACCCGGGGGCATAAAAACAGGCTACAGACTTAGCCCTGAGATTTCCGGCGCATCACACTAGTGCCGTGGCCGGGAAGGTTTGGCGGGCGTCGACCCGGTGGACCTTTCCGGCCACTGCACTAGGCAAATCGTTGCGGGTCACGGCTCGGAGAGGCCCAGCAGGTCCGGGGGACTCGAAGGTCAGATGGTCGTCGAGCCGACGGGGCAGCAGGGGGAGGGCGCCGCCCAGGTGCGAGGCCAGGATGCGCATCCGCGGATTGTGTGCCGGAATGCCCGCGAGGACCAGGCGCATGATCGCCACCGTGTCCTCGACCGGCGCCCCGACCATCCACGTCATGTCGCGCTCGGTGATCAGCTGGCCGGCGGCGCCCGCACCGGCCGGGTGGATGCACAGGACGGCGCCGCGCCGTTCGAGCTCTTGTAGACGGGGTGGAAGAGGGGATCGGCCAGGGTGCGGCCGAGTACGGTCGTGGTCACGCCGACGCCGGCCGCGCCGAGGCCCGTCGAGGGCACGGGTGACCTCGCGCAGCGTGGCGTCGACGTGGGGGAGGGGCAGCGCGGCGAACGCCCGGAACCGTCCCGGGAAACGGGCCACCAGCTCGGCGTACGCGTCGTTCGCCGCACGGGCCGGCGCCACGGCTTCGACACCCCCTAGCGGTGGAAGTGGGCGCGGTGCTCGTGGAGGAAGGCGTCGAGGGTGCGGGGCGGGCGGCCCAGGATGTCGCTGACGGTGGTGGTGGGGGCTTCGGGCCGGGTGACGGAGAGTTGCTGGATCTCCGTCACGTGGTCGGCGAGCCAGGCGGGCATGTGGGCGTTGCGGATGAGGTGGTCACGCAGTTCGTCCGGGGTGAGGTCGACGTAGCGGATCCGACGGCCGGTCAGGGCGGTCAGCCGTGAGGCGAGTTCGGGAGAGGAGACGGCTTCGGGTCCGGTCAGCGTGTAGGTGCCGCCGACGATGTCCGGCCGGGTGAGGGCGGCGGCGGCGACGTCGCCGATGTCGCGGCAGTCGATGTAGTTGCAGGGCGCGTCGCCCGTCGTGCCGAGGATGACGCCCTGGGCGACAGCGGGAGCCAGGCGCAGGAGGTTCTGCGTGAACGCGTAGGGGCGCAGGATGGTGTGGCTGAGGCCACCGGCGCGCAGGTGTTCCTCGACGGCGTGGTGTCCGCGGGAGACGGCGACCGGGGAGTCGGGCTCGGCGGCGGGTGCCGAGATCTTGACGATGTGTCCGATGCCGGCGTGGGCGGCGATGTCGATGACGCGGGTTTCGAGTTCGACCTGTGCGGGGCCGTTGGCCATGGCGAGGAAGAGCTGGCCGGCGCCCTTGAAGGCGGTGTGCAGGGAGTGGGGGTCGGTGGCGTCGGCGTACTGGACCTCGACGGGAGGCTGGTGAGCGCCGGTTGTGCCGGGGATCGGCCGGTGCGGGGTACGGGTCAGCGCGCGGACGGGCGTGCCGGACGTGGCGAGGCTGTGGAGCAGGGCGTTCCCGGTCGCTCCGGTCGCTCCCATGACGACGATCATCGTGTGCTCATTCCTTCGTGACGGTGACTTCCCGGCGACGGATGTCGCCGGGCGGACTGTGCGGGCTATGCCGTGGTGGTGCTGCGCCAGCGCAGGGTGACGATGGTGGTGGCGAGGGCGGCGGAGACGGGCAGGTCCACGCGCAGGCGCTCCAGCCACGGGGTGGTGGGGACCGGGGTGTGGGCGGGCAGCCACTGGGCGGTGAACCACCCCAGCAGGGCCGCCGCGCCGACGGCGGTGATGACGAGTCCGGCGGTCAGGACGCCGCGCGGCGTGGTGAGGGTCCACCGTCGGGGCTGCCCGCCGTGCCGCAGCCAGGTGCCGACCAGGAACGCCACCACGGCGGAGGTGCCGGCGATGGAGGTGCAGGCGGCCACGGCCAGGTCCCGCTGCCCGGTGACGACTCCGGCCGCACCGGCCGTCAGCGCGGGCGCGGCGTACGCGGTCAGCACCTCGCGCCACAGGGCGAACGGCCGAGGCGGCCGGGAGGGCTGGGAGGCTGCTCGGTCCGGGCTGGTTCTGGTTCCGTGCTTCGGCGCGGGCATGCTGGCCTCTTTCTCGTTCGGGTGAGGGAAGCGGTGCGGTGCGGTGCGGTGCGGTGGTGGAACCGCAGACCTGCTTCGGCAAAGTAATTAGGTGGCTAACTATTACGGCGTAAAAAGGGCCCCTGCCCGTAGAGCGGGGCCGGAACGGCTGTGGGTCGGGTCAGTCTGCCGCCAGGGCCGCACTGCCGCGTACGACGCGGGCGAGCAGATCCAGGAAGACCGCACGCTCCTCGACGGAAAGCCCGCCCACCATCGCCTCCAGCCGCCCGAAGTGCTCGGACGCCATGTCGCGCAGGCGCTGCGCCCCGCGCGCGGTCAGGACGGCCACCGTGCCCCGGCCGTCCTCCGTGGACGGGCGGCGGGCGATCAGGCCTTCGCGTTCCAGGCCGTCCAGCAGGCCGGTGACCGTGGCCCTGGAGACGTCGAGGTCGACCGCGAGGTGCGAGGGGGACTTCTCCCCGCCGTGGTCCTCGAGGTCCGCGAGCAGGCGGTAGCGCCCCGTCGACAGGCCGAACCGGGCGAAGTGCGCCTCGGCCGCCCGGCCGACCCGCGCACCCGCCGAGATCAGGCGCACCGCGACCAGTACCGCCTGTGGATCGACCTCCAGGCCGTAGTGCTCGACCTGCCGTCTGGCCTGGTCCAGCGTGGGTGCCTCGCCGTCGATGCCGTCCCTCGTCATGAAAGTAATATGGCAACTAATCAATTGCCTTGTCAAGGTGCCCGGACTCCCGGGATGGGCGTGCGTGGGGGCGGAATCGGCCAATCCGGGCCACGCGCCCCGATCCGCCTGACAGAAAGGTATAGACCAATGCTACGTTGGTCGGGCAACCGCGCAGTCCTTGACCACCCGTCAGAGGAGAAGCCATGCCCTCCCCTTCGCGGGGCGGCGGCCAGGCCGCCATGCCCAAGTACCAGCGGATCGCCGCAGCGCTGCGCCGCGATCTCGACCGCGCCGCGCACACTCCCGGCGGCCGACTGCCGTCCGAACGCAGCCTAGCCGCCCGCTACCAGGTCAACCGGCAGACCATCAGGGCGGCCCTCCAGCACCTGCGCGAGGACGGCCTCGTCGTCACCGGCCGCCGCGGCACCCGCCCCGCCGTCCCCGCCCTTGCCGCCGTCTCCGTCGTCCCGGCCGCGGTGCCCTCCGCCGGGCCCGCGCCGGCCCGGAGCTGGGTCGCGTTCGTCACCGTCCCGCCCTCGCTCGGCACGCTCCTCGGCATGGCCGGCGGAGACCGCACTTTGGTCCATCACCACCGCGAACGCGACCCGGCCGGTGAGACCCTCCGGGACGCCGTCACCTACTTCAGCCCCGGGGCCGTCGCGCGGAGTCCGGAGCTGGCGGCCCTCCGGAACCGGACGGTGGCGACGACGACCGCCCGCGAACAGGACCTGCCCCCCCTGCACCGCTGGCTCGACCGCGCCGCCGCGGTCGGCCGGGTCGCCGAGACCCTCACCATGACCCGCGTCACCCACCCGCAGTCCACCGCCCCCGCCTGCGGCCTGACCGTGCGCCGCACCCTGCACGACAGCTCCGGCCGGCTGCTGGCCGTCACCGACCTGGCCTTCCCCACCTGGGACCGCCTCACGTTCCATCGTGACCGCCGCGACCACGCGACCACCGGTTTCCGCATCACGTAACTCCCGGACCCGCGCTGTGGCCTCGGCCACACCCCGGGCGGCGGCGCACCGGGCCCGGCGGCCGGAGGGGCCGCCGGGCCGTCGCCCCAACTCCCCTCCCGGGGAGGGGCGTACCTGGCCACGGCCATCCGCGACCTCCCGCCCCGGCACGCGAATCCGCCTACGGGGCTCCCGTACCCCGTACGTGAGGAGGGTCACCCCGGCGTTTGCTCAGGTGAATGCAGGGCATCGGCGCTGCTGGAGCGGAACCATGCCCTCCGGCCCATCGGGGCGGAGGGCGTGGCGCACACGGGCAGATCCCGTCCCGCTCCACGGCCCGCCGGTCCGCCGGTGCGCGCCGTACTTGGTACGACCCGTGAGGTGTATGTGTCCACGCTCCAGGCCGAGCACGTCTACAAGGTGTTCGGGAGGCGTCCCGCCGACAGCGCTGCCGCCGTCCGCGCGCTCGAAAGCGGCGCAGGCCGCGACGAGTTGCGCGCCGACGGGACCACCGCTGCCGTGATCGACGCCTCCTTCGACGTCCGGCCCGGCCAGATCTTCGTCGTCATGGGTCTGTCGGGATCGGGCAAGTCCACTCTGCTGCGCATGCTGAACGGCCTGCTGGAACCCACCGCGGGACGCATCCTCTTCGGCGGCCAGGACCTCACCGCGCTGAGCGCGAGTGAGCTGCGCCACGTACGGTCCACGAAGATCTCCATGGTCTTCCAGCACTTCGCGCTGTTCCCGCACCGCAACGTGCTGGAGAACGCCGGCTACGGGCTCGAGGTGCAGGGCGTGCCCCGCCCCGAGCGCGAGCGGCGCGCCGCCGAGGCCCTGGCCCTGTGCGGACTGGAAGGCTGGGAGAAGTCCTGGCCCGACGAGCTCTCCGGCGGAATGCAGCAGCGGGTCGGCCTCGCCCGGGCCCTGGCCACCGACGCCGACCTCCTGCTGATGGACGAGTCCTTCAGCGCGCTGGACCCGCTGATCCGCCGCGACATGCAGGACCAGCTGCTGGAGCTCCAGAAGCGCCTGAAGAAGACCATCGTCTTCATCACCCACGACCTCAACGAGGCCATGCGCCTCGGCGACGGCATCGCCGTCATGCGTGACGGCCGCATCGTCCAGCAGGGGACCGCCGAGGACATCCTCACCCGCCCCGCGGACGACTACGTCGCCTCCTTCATCCAGGACGTGGACCGCTCCCGGGTCCTGACGGCCGACGCCGTCATGGACGATCCGGAGCCGGCCGCCGACGCCTGCGACTGCCCCACCGTCACCGCCGGGACCCCGCTCGCCGACCTGTGCGCCGTCAGCGCCCGCGTCCCGCACGCGGTCGCCGTCACCGGCGCGGACGGCTCCGTCATCGGCTCCGTACCCCAGGACCGCCTCATCGCCTTCATCGGCGACGAGCAGCGGCCCCCGATGTACTGCGCGGAGGTGGCCGCCTGATGCCCCGCCTGCACCTCGGCGCCTGGGTCGACAGTGGAGTCGACTTCCTCCAGAGCCATCTCTCCTGGCTGTTCGAGGCCATCAGCGCCCTCGTCACCGGCCTCTACGACGGCATCGACGCCGTCCTCTCCGCCCCCGCCCCCCTGCTCTTCGCGGGCATCCTGGCCGTCGCCGCCTGGTGGCTGCGCGGCCTGCTGGCGGGCCTGCTCGCCTTCGCGGGCTTCGCGCTGGTCGACTCCCTCGGGCTGTGGGAGGACGCCATGTCCACCCTGTCCCTGGTCCTGGTCGCCACGCTCGTCACCCTGGCGTTCGCGATCCCGCTCGGCATCTGGGCCTCCAGATCCGACCGGGTCAGCGCCCTGCTGCGGCCGGTCCTGGACTTCATGCAGACCATGCCGGCCATGGTCTACCTGATCCCCGGCATCATCTTCTTCGGGGTGGGCGTGGTGCCCGGAATCATCGCGACCATCATCTTCTCGCTGCCTCCGGGCGTGCGGATGACCGAGCTCGGCATCCGCCAGGTCGACGGGGAACTGGTCGAGGCCGCCGAGGCCTTCGGCACCAGCCCGCGCGACACCCTCGTACGCGTCCAGCTCCCGCTGGCCCTGCCCACCGTCATGGCGGGCGTCAACCAGGTCATCATGCTGGGACTGTCCATGGTCGTCATCGCCGGCATGGTCGGCGGCGGCGGGCTCGGCGGCGCCGTCTACAAGGCCATCGGCAACGTCGACATCGGCCTCGGTTTCGAGGCGGGCGTCTCCATCGTCATCCTGGCCATGTACCTGGACCGGATGACCGGCGCGCTCGGCCGCCACGTCTCGCCGATCGGCCGCCGTACGCTCGCCAAGGCGCGGGCCGCCGCGACCGGCGCGGCCAAGCTGTGGAACCACCGCCCCCAGCCCGCGTACGCCATCAGCGGCGCCGTCGTCCTGGCGCTCGTCGCGGGCGGCCTGAACACCTTCGGCGGTTCCGCCGCCGAGGAGGGCCCGGCCGGGGCCGCGAACATCGGCAAGGGCCGCACCCTCTCCGTCGGCTACATCCCGTGGGACGAGGGCATCGCCTCCACCTTCCTGTGGAAGGAGCTCCTGGAGCGCCGCGGCTTCAAGGTCGACGCCCGCCAGCTGGAGGCCGGAGCGCTGTACACCGGCCTGGCCGGTGGCCAGCTCGACTTCCAGACCGACGCCTGGCTGCCCGTCACCCACGCCCAGTACTGGGAGAAGTACGGGAACAAGCTGGAGGACCTCGGCTCCTGGTACGGCCCCACCTCGCTGGAGCTGTCCGTGCCCTCCTACATGAAGGACGTGCGCTCGCTCGCCGACCTCAAGGGCAAGGCGGATCAGTTCAAGGGCCGGATCATCGGCATCGAGCCGAGCGCCGGCGAGATGTCGATCCTCAAGGACAAGGTCCTGAAGGACTACGGCCTCGACGGCGAGTACAAGGTCGTCGACGGCTCCACGCCCGGCATGCTCGCCGAGCTGAAGCGGGCCTACGAGAAGAAGGAGCCCGTCGCGGTCGTGCTGTGGTCCCCGCACTGGGCGTACTCCTCCTACGAGCTGACCAAGCTCGAGGACCCCAAGGGAGCCTGGGGCAAGGGCGACGGGATCCACACCCTGGCCCGCAAGGGCTTCGCGGAGGACGAGCCGAAGGTCGCCGCCTGGCTGAAGTCCTTCAGGCTCACCGAGGAGCAGCTGACCGGCCTGGAAGCGAAGATCCAGGCGACCGGGAAGGGCAAGGAACAGCAGGCGGTCCGCGCCTGGCTGCAGGACCACCCCGAGATCGACCGGCTCGCCTAGTGCTGTGAAGGCGCCGCCGGGCGCAGGACCGTACGACGGTACGGGTCCTGCGCCCGGCGGCGCCTTTCGTGTGTGCGGGGCGGCTCAGCCGACCAGCACCCGGTCCGGGGTACGCCGCGGGTCCGGGTCGGTGTCCTGAGTGCGGCGGCGCGGGCGCACCGGCCACCACATGGACCGGCCCAGGAGGGTGGCCAGCGCGGGCACCAGCACGATCGACAGGACGAAGGCGGAGAGCATGATCCCGAGGGCCGTCGCGAAACCGATCTGCTGCGTGGACGGGGCGGGGGTGACGGCCAGGCTCCCGAAGGAGGCGGCCAGCACCAGGCCCGCCGTGGCGATGGCGGGTGCCGTGTGCCGCACGGCGCGGCCCACCGCGGCGCGGGCCGGACCGGGCCGGGCCATCTCCTCCCGGATCCGGTCGCTCATCAGGATGTTGTAGTCGGTGCCCAGCGCGACCACGAACAGGAACAGTACGAGCGGCAGGGTGAAGTCCACCCCGGGCCGGTCCAGCGCGTGCTGGAACACGAGGGTCGAGGCACCGAGGGTGGCGGCGAAGCCGAGCCCGACCGAGGCCAGCAGGATCACCGGTGCCAGCAGGCTGCGCAGCAGGGCGAGCAGGATCAGCGCGATGAGCGCCGCCGCCACCGGGAAGACCACCCGAAGGTCCTTGTCCACCGCCGTCGCGATGTCGGCGAAGACCGCCGCGGTGCCGCCCACGTACGCCTGCGTACCCGCGGGGGCCTGAGCCAGGGCCGTGGCCCTGACCGGACCCGTCACCAGGTCGCGCGCCTCCTGCCGCTGCGGGTCGGAGGTGAGGAACAGGTCGATCCGCGCCGCCCGCCGGTCCTCGCTGAGCACGGTGTCCGCGACCTGGCCCACCCCGCCGACCCCGGCGAGCGCCTTGGACAGTCCGCCGAGGCGTTCGGCTGTCAGGGCGGCGCCGTCGGAAGCGGTGACGAAGACGCTGGTCGGGTCCGACACCCCGGCCGGCAGGGCGCGGGATATCTCGGCCGCGGTGGCCACGGCGGCGGTGCGTTCGCCGCCCCCACCACTCTGGCCGTAGTCCATGCGCATCCCCACGACCCCGGCGGCCAGCGTGCCGAGCAGTGCCACCGAAGCCAGGACCAGCACGAACGGACGGCGTGCCACCCGGTCGCCCATCCGCGCGGCGGACCCCGCGCGGGGCTCTCGCTTCAGGGCGCGGGAAGGCCAGAACATCTTGCGGCCGGTGACCGCCAGCAGGGCCGGCATCAGGGTCAGGCTGCCCAGCAGCATCACCAGCACGGACAGCGCGATGGCCGGTCCGAGGACCCGGAACTGGCCGAAGGAGGCGACCCCGAGCGTGGCGAAGGCGGCGACGATGGTCAGGGCCGCGGAGGTGATGGCCGTACCCACCCGCCCGGCGACGTGGGCGGCCGCTTCGCGCCCGGACTGCTCGGGGTGTTCGCGCAGTTGCTCCCGGAAGCGGAAGAGGAGGAACAGGAAGTAGTCGATGCCGATGCCCATCAGAACCACACTGATCAGGCTCGGTGTTGATTCGGACAGTCCGATCCCGGTCAGCAGCGCGGCGCCGACCACCGCCCCCGCCGCGGCGCCCCCGATGACGCTGACCGCGAGCAGCGGCAGCAGGGCCGCGAGGGCGCTGCGGAAGACGAGTACGTGCAGCAGGACGATGACCGCGAGCATGGCGATGCCGACGACCGTAGAACGGGTCTTCTCCGCGTCCGTCGTGTCCACCCGGTCGGCGATCCCGCCGGTGAAGCCGGTGCGCAGTCCGTCTTCCGCCAGAGCGTCCCGGGCCGCCTCCCGGAAGGCCCGGTAGGTGTCCTGCACCCCGGGATCGGCGGGGTTCCCCGTCAGTTCGACGGACAGCAGCCGGAAGGAGCGGTCGGGCGCCGTCATGGCCGGGCTGACCCGGGGGACCTGCGAGTGGTCCTGTGCGAGCGGCATCGTCTCCTCGGTCCTGGGCATGGCGATGCGCTTCCGGGACAACCGCTCGGCCTGCGCGTCGATGCGCTGCTCGTCGGCGGCGGTGAGCGGCGCCTCGTCCGACCGGGCCACCAGTACGGTCAGGAGGTTGGCGTCCGGCTTCGCCCCGAACCGCTCCTCGGCGATCTTCAGAGCGGCCGCCGAGTCGTACTGCGCGGGAAGGAACCCGGCGTTGCCGGTCTGGACGGCGCGGAAGACGAACGCCTGGCCCAGGACGGCCGCCGCCAATCCCAGGACCACCCACAGGGCGATCACCTTCCAGGGACTCCTCGTCGAGAATCCGGTCAGGGCGCGGATCACATTTCCTCCGGTCTGTGCACTGTCGGCCAGGGGTTCCCGGCCTGACTCCAGACCATCAGGGGCGAGCGGGCGAAACGTCGGGTCCGGGGAGGATCCGCACCCCGGGACCAGGGTCCGGCCGTACGCGCCGACCAGGACTCCGGTCCTGGTACGGGCCACGACCGTGGTCGGGTGGCACGGGCGGCGGCCGGTGCCAGAATGGATCACCGGGGGACAGGACGGGCGGCATGGGGGCGGGCATGGGCGCGGGTACGCGTGCGGACACGAAGACGAAAACGAATACGGCTGCGGCTGCGACTGCGGGTGCGGACAGGGGCGGCGAGCGGGGGCCGTGGACGCGCAACGACGCGCTCGTGGCGATAGCGGCCGGTGCCACCGACCTCGTCGGTTTCTCCCTGGCGACCCTGACCGAGGGCGGGTCCCTCGGCGTGACCGCGGCCGCCCTGCTGGTCGTCTCGGCGATGACCCTGCTCGCCCGGCGCGACCACCCGCTGCCGGTCCTCGGCGCCGTACTGGCCCTGGGCGCCCTGCTGAACGTGGCCGCCCCGCTGTCCCCGCACTTCACCCTCAGCCTCACGGTCGCCCTCTACTCGGTGGTCAGGGTGAGCCGCCCCGCCGTGGTCGCCGTGACGGTGGTCGCGATGGTCCCGCTCGTTTCCGCGGGCCAGCGCGGCTGGCCGCTGCCCTACGGCTGGTGGGGTCTGGCCGGAAACGCGGTGGCCGCCCTCATCACCGTCACCGCGGCCGTGGTGGTCAACCGCCGGCAACGGGAGGCCGAGGCCCAGCGGACGCGGCTCGCCGACCGGGCGGTGGCCGAGGAGCGCCGCCGGATCGCGCGCGAACTGCACGACATCGTCGCCCACCACATCACCACCATGCAGTTGATGGCCGGCGGGGCCCGGGCCAACCTGGCGTACGACCCCGAGGTGTCCCGGGAGGCGCTGGTCACCCTGGAGGACTCCGGGCGGATGGCGCTGCGCGAGATGCGCCAACTCCTCGACGTGCTACGGGCCGGGGAGGAACCGGAACAGACCCCGCCGGCGCCGCAGCCCGGGGCGGACGATCTCGGCCGGATCATCACCGAGTCCCGGCTGGCCGGAACGGAGACCGAGTTCACCGTGGACGGGCCGGTCCGCCCCCTCCCGCCGACCGTGGGCCTCACCGTCTTCCGGATCGTCCAGGAGGCCCTGACCAACACCCGCAAGCACGCGGGCAAGGCGAGGGCCCACGTACGGCTCACGTACCACGGGGACGGGGTGGGCGTGGAGGTGCGCGACGACGGAGCGGGAGCGCAGGCACCGCCCGCACGCCCCACGGCGCGCTCCGGGTACGGTCTGATCGGTATGCACGAGCGGGTCGCCCTGCAGGGCGGAACCCTGGAGGCCGCCGCCCTCGCCGGTGGCGGATTCCGGGTGGCGGCCCGGATCCCTCTCCCGGTCCAAGACACCGCCTGAAGAGAGGAACCGCACGGATGATCCGTGTACTCATCGCCGACGACCAGCCGCTGGTCCGGCGCGGCCTGGCCCTGATCCTCGGCCCCGACCCGGAGTTCGAGGTCGTCGGCGAGGCCGAGGACGGAGCCCGGGCCGTGGCCCTCGCCCACGAGGTACGGCCCGACGTCGTCGTCATGGACATCCGGATGCCGGTCATGGACGGGGTCAAGGCCACCGAGGAACTCGCGCGCACGCTCCCCGAGACCCGCGTCCTGGCCCTCAGCACCTTCGACATGGACGAGTACGTGGTCGCGGCCCTGCGCGCCGGCGCGTACGGCTTCCTGCCCAAGGACATCTCCCCGGAGGAGCTGATCGCCGCGGTCCGCATCGTCCACACCGGCGAGGCGGCCGTCGCGCCGCGGCTGCTCAGCCGGCTCCTCTCCGCCTACGTACGGACCCCAGCGCGGCCGCGGTCGTGGGCGGCCGAGACCCCCCTCGAACTCACTCCGCGCGAGCTGGAGATCTGGCGGCTCATGGCCACCGGCCGGGGCAACGCCGAGATCGCCGCGGAACTGGACATCAGCATCTCCACGGTCAAGAACCACATCACCGGCATCTTCGGCAAGCTGGGCGTCCGCGACCGCGCGCAAGCGGTGATCGCGGCGTACGAATCGGGCCTGGTGGAGGCCGGTGGCGCGAGCGGTTGATCACCAAGTGCCCCTAAGAGGACCGGATTCCTCCCGCTGACCGCACCTCTGACCAGCCAGAACACTGGACGATTCGCCCGTGCGCACACGGGCCCGTCCATGGCACAGTGCGATCAGCCCAACCGCACGACGAGGGAGCCTTCATGCGCGATCAGCACGCCACGCCGCTCACGGCCGCCCCCGAGTGCCTGCCGGACCCGCGCCCGCTGCCCTGCTGTCCGGTGTGCGCGGACGCACCGGAACGCATCTCCTGGCGCCAGCGCCCGGGGCGGCCGGTGATCCTGGTCTTCGACCCCTGCGGCCACCGCTGGTCCTCCCCGGCCCCACCGGTCCTGGCGGTCAACCCACCGCCCCCGCGGACCTGACTGCCTGGTTCGGCCGGGGCCCGGCGACCGCCTCGGCGAGCAGGCGGCGGCCGGCCGCGGTGGTGAGGGCGCCCCGTACCGCCGTGTCCCGTACGGCGCGGGCGGGTGCCGAGCGCAGGGTCCAGGCACGGGTGGCGAGGTCGGTACGGGCGAGGACGCCCAGTGCGTCGGCCCGGCGGGTACGGCGCCAGGCCGCGAGCCCCGCGTCGGCCGGGCCGCCGCGGGCGGTGGCGGCGGGCAGCGCCGCGGCCGGGGAGACGGCGTCCCGCAGCCCCAGGTTGAGCCCCTGACCGCCGATCGGGCTGCACACATGGGCGGCGTCACCGATCAGCAGCACCCGCCGCCGTCGTGCGCGGCGAGGCGCCGGTGGGTGCGGAAGGTACTGCTCCAGCGGCATGCGCGGACCGCCGCCGTCCACCCCCGGGCCGCCGCCTCGGCGGCGATCCCCTCCGGGCCGCCCCCGCAGCCGCCCGCCACCCGGCCGTGCGGCAGGTGCAGCACGACCCGGGCCCAGCCGTCGAGGTGCATCGGGAGCACGACGAGCAGGCCGCGTGGACCGCCGACCATGTGGACCCGGGCCGGGTCGTCGCCCACCATGCCCCGCACTCTATCCAGGCCGCACGCCACCTGATAGATGCTCAAAGATGCGTGAGAGAAGTCGACTTCGAGCATCATCTTTCACCGAGGCCCATCGGAGCGCTATCTTGCCGGGAGCATGCCAAGGAGCTGTGTCCGTGTCCCGGACCGCACGAGGAGCTGCCCCATGAGACTGCCAAGCATCCGCAGGAGCCAGGGTCGGCAAGGCCCGTCAGGCAGCCGAGTTCACGCGGCGCGACGGCGGCGCAGGCGGCGCACCCCGGCCGTCGCCCTGCTCGCCGCCGCCCTCACCGTGGCGGGTCTGGCCGCCGCCGGACCGGTCGCCTTACCCGCCTCGGCCGCCCCCGCCGGAGCCGCCGCCCCCGCCGGAGCCACGGCGACGGCCGGCGACGTCACCGGTTTCACCCGGTCCGGGAACACCTTCACCGTCACCGCCTCCGGCGGGGCCAAGGCCCGCGTGGTCGTCGCCCGCGCCGACATCTTCCGCCTCTGGCTCTCGCCCGACGGGTCCTTCACCGACGACCCGGCCGGCACCGACCTCGCGCCCACCACCGATTTCGGCCCCGTGGCCACGAGCTGGTCGGACGCCGGCGCGTACTACCGGATCACCACCGGATCCCTCTCCATCCGGGTCAACAAGAGGCCCCTGCAGTTCTCCGTCTTCCGCGCCGACGACACCACACCCGTCTGGCAGGAGACCCGGCCCACCAGCTGGACCGGCGGCCGGACCACCCAGTACCTGGCCCGGGGCGCGGACGAGCAGTTCTACGGCACCGGCCTGCGCCTGGGCGAGTGGGCGCTGCGCGGCAAGACGGTACCGATCGCCGTCGACAACAAGTGGCGCGAGAACGACAACGCCAGCCCCGCCCCCTTCTACATGTCCACCAACGGCTACGGCGTCATGCGCAACACCTGGGCCCCGGGCTCCTACGGCTTCGACGCGCCCACCACCCTCACCCACGACGAGAAGCGCTTCGACGCCTGGTACTTCACCGGCGACTCCCTCAAGTCCGTGCTCGACGCCTACACCGACGTCAGCGGGAAGCCGTTCATGGCGCCGATGTGGGGCTTCGAGCTCGGCAACGCCGACTGCTTCAACGCCTCCAACCCCGACTACCAGGGCGATCACAACCGGCTTCGCCACCAGACCACCCCCGACGTCGTCGGCTACGCGGCCGACGCCCG
Source organism: Streptomyces sp. NPDC001549 (assembly GCF_042894025.1). Taxonomy (NCBI): domain Bacteria; kingdom Bacillati; phylum Actinomycetota; class Actinomycetes; order Kitasatosporales; family Streptomycetaceae; genus Streptomyces; species Streptomyces sp. NPDC001549. The sequence continues at coordinate 239,587 of NZ_JBIAVJ010000011.1, read as the reverse complement.
GGCCGCCGACATGCCCTCGGGTTGGTTCCTGCCCAACGACGGCTACGGCTGCGGCTACACCGCACCCCTCAAGGCGACGGTGGACGCCCTGAAGGCCAAGGGCTTCCAGACGGGCCTGTGGACCTCCACCGGCCTCGGCTCCATCGCCGACGAGGTGGGCACGGCCGGCAGCCGGGGCGTGAAGACCGACGTGGCCTGGATCGGCAGCGGCTACAAGTACGCCTTCGACGGCGTGCGGCAGGCCGTTGACGGGATCGAGAAGAACTCCGACGCCCGCCGCTTCGTCTGGACCGTGGACGGCTGGGCGGGCACCCAGCGCAACGCCGTCGTCTGGACCGGCGACACGTACGGCACCTGGGACGACATGCGCTGGCACGTCCCCGCCATCACCGGAGCGGGTCTCTCCGGCCTCAACTACGCGGCCGGTGACATCGACGGCATCTTCGGCGGCAGCCCGCAGACGTACACCCGGGACCTGCAGTGGAAGGCCTTCACCCCGGCCTTCATGACCATGTCCGGCTGGGGCGCGACCGGCCCGTCCGCCGGCTACCACGACAAGCAGCCCTGGCGCTTCGCCGAGCCGTACCTGTCCATCAACCGCAAGTACCTGCAGCTCAAGATGCGGTTGATGCCGTACCTGTACACGATGAGCCGCGTCGCCCACGAGAGCGGCGTACCCAGCACCCGCGCCATGGTCCTGGAGTACCCCGACGACCCGGTGGCCCGCGGCAACCTCACCAGCGGACAGTTCATGGCCGGTGACTCCCTCCTCGTCGCGCCCGTCGTCTCCGACTCCCCGGTCCGCGACGGCATCTACCTCCCCGCCGGGACCTGGACCGACTACTGGACCGGCCGTGCGTACGCGGGCCCGGGGTGGCTGAACGGGTACCAGGCACCGCTCGACACCCTGCCGCTCTTCGTCAAGGGCGGCGCCGTCGTACCGATGTGGCCGCAGATGAACCACACGGGGGAGAAGCCCGTCTCCACCCTCACCTACGACATCCACCCGCGGGGCACCTCCTCCTTCAGCCTCTACGAGGACGACGGCCGCACCCGCGCGTACCGGACCGGTGCCTACGCCCGCCAGCGGGTCGACGTCACCGCCCCGGCGGCCGGCACCGGCACGGTCACCGTCTCCGTGGGGGCCCCCACCGGCGACTACACCGGCAAACCGGCTTCCCGCGGCCACGAGTTCACCCTGCACGTGGCCACCGCACCCGCCACCGTCACCCTGGACGGGACCCCCGTGCCGGGCCTGGCCTCCAAGGCCGCCTACGACTCCGCCGCGTCCGGCTGGTACTTCGACCCGGCGGACCGCTCCGGAGTCCTGTGGATCAAGACGCCCGGCACGGCGGGCGCGTTCACCGTCGCGGCCACCGGCACCAGCGTCCCCGCGGCGGCGGCTCTGCCCTCATCCGCCCCGATCGACCGGTCGGCCTGGTCCCTGGTCCACGCCGACAGCCAGGAGACCGCCGCCGAGAACGGCGCGGCCGCGCGCGCCTTCGACGGGAACCCGGCCACCCTGTGGCACACGGCCTGGTCCTCGGCGAAGCCCGCCCCGCTCCCGCACGAGATCCAGATCGACCTCGGCGCCCGCTACGCGGTGGACGGCCTCGGCTACCTGCCCCGCCAGGACGGCGGCGTCAACGGCCGGATCGGCGGCTACGAGGTCTACGTCTCCGACACCACCGCCGACTGGGGGCCGCCGGTGGCGAGCGGCACCTTCGCCGACACCGCGGCCGCCAAGACGGCGGCCCTCGCCCCGAAGAGCGGCCGCTATCTCCGCCTCAAAGCACTGACCGAGGCGGGCGGCCGCGGCCCCTGGACCAGCGCCGCCGAGATCACCCTCACCGGTCGGCCCGCCTCCTGACCGCCCAGGGGGTGTCTCGCCGGTCAGGCCGGGCTCGCGGCGGCCGGCAAGGCACCCACTAGCCCTCCAGACCGCCGAGCACGGCCCGGCACTCCCGCCGGGCCGGCTCGCTCAGCAGTCCGCGCAACCGTGTGAACAGGGCGCGGAGTTCGGCTCCCCACGCCTCGCGGAAGACGGGATCGATCCGCGCGAGGTCGAGCTCGTTGGCCGCCGACAACTCGGCGAGGTCCCGCCGGAGTTCCAGGGCGGGGGAGTGGACGCGGCCGGTGAACCGGTCCCGGAAGGCCGCCTCCGCGCAGGCGAGCGTCGGATACGAAGCCGCGCGGTCGCAGGCGGCGTACCCGTACACGATCTCCTCGGCCTCGTCGCCGATCACCGCGGCCAGTTCGGCCCGCCGGGCGAGCGGCAGCAGGGCGGTGGGGAAACCGTCCGTACCGTAGAACGCGTGGCACAGGCCGGCCCGTCGGAGCGCGGGCCGCGCTCCCCAGGACGCGAGCAGCCCCTGTACGCGTTCAAGGTGGGCGAGGAGGGTCCCGCCCGGGTGGGCGATCTCCTGCGCACCGAGTTCCCGCAGCCATGCGACGGCGTGATCCGACACCGGCGTGTCCCTCCGGTCGACGTGGACGGGGCGGACGGGTCGACACCCGGCCCCACCCGTGCCTGGGTTCCGGACCCCGTGGCGCGGGCAGGGGCGGGTTGCCGCCCGGGCCCTGCATCGATCTTGATCCCATCCAACACCCAAGTCAATCCTCCGATTTACTCCCCACCTCCAAGCGATACCTTGGGGTTCATGACCCTCGATGATCTTCGTGTGTTCGTGGCCGTATGCCGCGCCGGCAGCCTCAGTGCCGTGGCCCGCGACCTCGGCTGCACCCAGTCGGCCGTCAGCCAGCACGTCCGCCGCCTGGAGAAGCAGACCGGCACGAGCCTCCTGGAGCGTCACGCCCGTGGCGTCGTACCCACCGAGGCTGGCCGCATCCTCCAGGCGGCCGCCGCCGACGGCATCGCCGGACTCGACGGCGCCCTGCGCCGCGTGGACGACCTCGTCCGGGGCGGCGGCGGCACGGTCCGCGTCACCACCGGCGCGACGACCGTGCGGCACTTCATGTCCGAGGCCGTCGTCACCTTCCGCCGCCGCCACCCCGAGGTGAGCCTGGAGTTCCAGACCGAGAACTCCAGCCGCAGCTGCTTCGACGCCCTCGCCGCCGACGACCTCGACCTCGCCTGGATCACCATCGGCGGCCCCGTCCGCGGCATCGAGCTGCGCCCCGTCATGGAACTGCCCTGGGTGCTCGCCGTCGGCGCGGACGACCCCCTCGCCGCCCGCGCCCGCATCGACCCCGCCGACCTCGCCGGCATCCGCCACATCCGACTGCCCGAGAACTCCGCCTCCCGTGCCCACCTCGACGCCGCCTTCGCCGAATCCGGCATCCGGGTCAGCTCCGACACCAGCGTGGCCGACTGGGACACAGCCCTGCTGCTCGCCGAACTAGGCCTCGGCCACGCCGTCGTGCCCGCGCTGCCCGGCTGGCGGGTCCCCGGCTCCGACGGCCCGCTGCGCCTCGTGCCGATCCCCGCCCTGCCGCCGCTCGCGGTCGGCTGGGCCGTCCGCCGCTGGGCCGCCCTCGCCCCGCCCGCCCTGGTCTTCGCCGACGAGGTCGCCCGCAGCTGCCGGGCGCGCGCCGCCGGGCAGCAGTGACGCCGCCACCAGTCCTACGGCCGTCAGCGCGGCCAGCGCCACCAGCGGCGAGCCGTGCGGCCCGGCGCTCGCGGCGACCGCGATCCCGAGGGCCGGGCCGACGTTCATGGCCGTCTGCTTGAGCCCCCCGACGACCCCGGCGTACCCGGCCGGGGCCTCGCCGACCACGGCCCCGGTGGCCGTGACCATGACGGTGGTGAACCCGGCGCCGAGCACCCCGAAGGCCACCGCGGACGCGGAGCCCAGCCCGGCGATCCCGGCGACGACCAGCCCCGTACCGGCCAGCGCGGTCCGGCGCGCACCGAACCGGCGCAGCGCCAGGCCCGCCACCGGGGCCCCCGCCACCATCAGCGCGGTCAGCGGCAGCACCCGCACGCCGGTGGCGAGCGGATCCAGCCCCTCGACGTCCTGGAGCTGGAACGTGGCCGTGAACAGCGCCCCGAACATGCCCGCGGAGACGATCAGCAACAGCCCCATCGAGGCCGTCACCGCCGTGGACCGGGCCACCGCGCGCGGTACGAACGGCTGCGCGGCCCGCCGCTCGCGGCGTACGAACAGGGCCGCGAGCCCGGCGGCGGCCCCGAAGCCGATGACGGTGGGCGCGGCGGTCCACCCGTACGCGGGCACGCCGACCAGCGCGTGCACGAACACCGCGAGGGCGGTGGCGAGCAGGGCGGCGCCGGTGAGCTCCAGCCGCCCGCGCTCCGTCCGCGGCGGCGCGGGGGCCCGTACGGCGAGCGTCAGCGCGGCGATCACCAGCGCCACCGGCACATTGATCACGAACACCGCCCGCCAGTCCCACTGCGCCACCAGCACACCCCCTAGCAGCGGACCGGCCGCCGCGGCCAATCCGATCGCGCTGGTCCGCACGGCGACCGGAGCGGCGAGCCGGTCGGGCGGATACGCGAGCCGCAGCAGCGCCAGCGTCGCGGGCTGCAGCAGCGCGCCGAACACGCCCTGCGCGGCGCGCAGGGCGATCACCCAGCCCACGCCGGGCGCACACACGATGCCGGCCGAGGCGGCGGCGAAGCCGAGTACGCCGACGAAGAGCAGCCGGGGGTGCCCGTACCGGTCGCCGAGGCGCCCGGCCACCACCAGGAACGCGGCCACGGCCAGCAGATAGGCGGTACTGGTCCACTGGACCTGCGCCACGCTCGCCCCGAGGTCGCGCCGAAGACTCGGCTGCGCCACGGTCAGTACGGTGCCGTCCAGCGCGACGAGCATGGCTCCCGCCACACTGACGAGCAGTGAGATCCGCTGCCTCATACGGGCTCCGGACCGAGGTGGGCGTGGACGGCGGCGCCGACGAGCCGTTCGACGCCGTCGGCCGGCGCGCCGCCGAGGACCAGGGGCAGGCTGCCCCAGCGCCACAACTGCGCCACGCCGTGCAGGTTGGCCCACAACGCGGCGGCGGTGACGGAGGGTTCGGCCGCCCCGCACCGGCGGACGAGCGTCACGAGGAGATCGAACATCGGGAGGGTCGACTCCCGCAGCCGCGGCCCCTCGGAGGGACCCTGGCCCGTACTGTCCAGCAGGTCGTGCCGGAACATCAGCGCGAACATCCCCGCGTGCTCCAGCGCGTAGCCGACGTACGCGCACCCGATCGTCCGCACCCGCTCCCGCGGGGACGGCTCCGGCGCACCCGCCGAGGCCGCGATGCGCACCCCGAGATCCTCGAACCCGCGCCGGGCGATCGCCGACAGCAGGGACTGGTGGGTGGGGAAGTACCGGCGCGGCGCCCCGTGCGAGACACCCGCCCGGCGGGCGATCTCCCGCAGCCCGAGAGCGCCGGCGCCCTCGCTCATGACGAGTTCCACACCCACGTCGATCAGCCGCTCCCGGAGCGGTCTCTCCTGGTCCATGGTCACTGTCTACCAGGGTGAGTAGACAGTGTCTACTCACCCTGGCGTGCCGCGGACGCCAGTGCGGCGGCGTCGATGGCGGGTCAGGCCACGGACAGGACGATCTTTCCCCGGGTGGGTCCGCCCGCGCCGAGCGTGTGCGCCCTGGCCGCCTCCTCCAGGGGGACCACCGCGTCGACCCCGACCCGCAGCCGGCCGCTGTCGACCAGGGCGGCGATCGCGCGCAGCGCGGCCTGGTCGGGCTCGACGAGCATGAACACCGCGCGCACCCCGGCCGCGCGGGCCCGTTCGGCGGGGAAGGTCCCGTCCGGGGGCACGATCGAGATCAGTGTCCCGCCGGGCCGCAGGGTGCTCAGGGAGCGGGACCAGTAGGCGGGCCCGACGGCGTCGAGGACGACGTCGACGTCGCTCACGGCCTCCGCGAAGGCACCTACGTCCTGGCCGCCGCGGGCCTGCTCGACGGCCGTCCGGCCACCACCCACTGGCGGGAGGCCGACCGGCTGCGGCGGACGTTCACCCGGGTCCGCGTCGACCCGACGTGCTGTTCGTCGACGACGGCGACGTACTGACCTCGGCCGGGGTCGCCGCGGGCATCGACCTGTGCCTGCACATCGTCCGCCGCGACCACGGCAGCGCGATCGCCAACGACGTCGCGCGCGCCTGTGTCGTTCCGCCGTGGCGCGACGGCGGGCAGGCGCAGTACATCCGCCGCCGCGTTCCCGCCCCCACGGCCGGCGGCACCGCGCCCACGCGCGCCTGGGTACCGGAGCGGCTCGGTGAACCCCTGACCCTGGCCGACATGGCCGCTCACGCGAAGGTCAGCGTCCGGACCTTCACCCGCCGCTTCCGGGACGAGGCCGGAGCGAGCCCCGGACGATGGCTCGTACAGCAGCGGATCGAGCGGGCCCGGTACCTGCTGGAGACCACGGACTGGCCCGTCGACACGGTGGCCGCCCGCGCGGGCCTGGGTACCGGAGCCTCGCTGCGCCAGCACCTGCGCACCGCCATCGGGGTCTCTCCCCACGCGTACCGCCGTACCTTCCGCACGGCACGCCCGGCCCCGGAGGCCCTGTCCCGTGGAGCGGGGGATGATGGAGTGGCCGGGGAGGCAGGCCAAGTGTGATCCCGCGGCCCGGTGGAGGAGGTGCACGTGCCATGACGGAGCACGACGGCGGTCCGTCGGCGCAGAAACTGGAGGAGGGCCGGCTGCTCAAGGAGCTGGAGGCCATCCACCGCACACGCCACGAGACCCTGTTGCACGGGTCCGACGACGCCCTGGTCACCCACACGAAGCGGATGAACGAGCTCGAGCACGAGTACGTACGCCGCCACCCGCAGCGGGCCCAGACCCCGGGCCGCACCCGATCGGGAGCCCGCGCGCGCGGCACCGGCGACTAGGACCGGGGACGAGGACCGGCGGGCAGGCCCGGGGACCAGGAGCGGCGGCCAGGGCCGGCGGGCAGCCTCGGACCCGGTCTGCCGGACGGTCAGGAGACGGGGTCGAGGAAGGCGCCGAAGGCGGTCGGCAGTCGCTTCCACGCCTCCCGCCCGGCGGCGAACTCGGCGTCGGTCAGCAGACACGAGTCGAGGAGTTCCGCCAGCCCTTCGCGGTCGAGGCCGGGCGAGGTGAAGACCAGGTGCTGGCAGCAGTCGCCGTGCTCGGGGTGCCAGCCCAGCGCGGCGGCCGCCCTGCGCACGGGAGGCACCATCTCCCACGCGGCGTCCGGCAGCGAGGCCAGCCACGGGCCGCTGTTCTCCACGCGGAGCGCGCCGCCCGCCGCGTCCCAGGCCAGCAGGGTGTCGGGGCGGTCGGCGAGCCAGAAGCGGCCCCGGCTGCGGGCGGCCGCGGCCGCGAGGACCTCCAGAGCCTCGTAGAGCCGCTCCGGGTGGAAGGGGCGGTGGCGGTGCCAGACGAGCGTGGCGACCCCGGCCTCGTCCGCCTCCTGCGGCAGCAGCGCGCAGGCCGGATGCTGGGCGGCGGCCGCCGCCTCGGTGTCGAATCCGGCGAAGGCCGCGCGCGCCAGTTCGCCGGACCCCGTCTCCACCCGGCGGGCGGTCGGGTGCAGCTGGGCCAGCAGGGCGCGGTCCTCGTCGTCCGCGTCCGCGCCGTCGACGAGCGCGAGGACGGGTGCGTACTCCAGCTGCCGGGCCCAGGTGTCCCCGACTGTCCGCCGGTCGGTGGGCGCCGCGGCGAGCCCCGCCTCCGCCAGGTCGTCCCCGTTGGCGAGGTACGCCAGGACGAGGGCGGGGTCGACGGCGGTGATCACATTGGTGAGGTCCAGCGCTTCGCCGCCGTGCGCGGCCACGACCTCGGCCATGGCGCGCGGTTCGACGGAGTCCCACAGTTCGACGACGGCGAGCCGGGTGAGTCCGTCCGCGGCGAGGCGCCACAGCTCCGGGAGCAGGTCCTCGCGCAGCGCGCAGCACGCGCAGTCGTTCACGAGCGGGGCCTCGCCCCGGGACAGCTCGCCCGAGGCGTCCCGTACCAGGCGCCGTACGGTCCCGTCGGCCGCCGTGGACAGGTCGTGGTGCAGGGCGACGCTGCCCGGCACGGCGGCCAGCAGCTCCCGCACCGCGCTGCGGCGGGCGTCGCCGTGGAGCCCGCCGACGATGACGACGGGCAGGGTCACGGCTTGCTCCCGTAGCGGCGCTGGAAGCGCTCGACACGGCCGGCGGTGTCCAGGACGCGGGCGGTGCCGGTGTAGAAGGGGTGGCTCTGCGAGGAGATCTCGACGTCGATGACGGGGTAGGTGTGGCCGTCCTGCCACTCGACCGTCTTGTCGCTGGTGGCGGTCGACCGGGTGAGGAAGGCGAAGTCGGCGGCCTTGTCGCGGAAGACGACGGGGCCGTAGGCGGGGTGGATTCCGGGCTTCACGGTGCGCTCCTTGGGGAGGGGCAGGGAGGGGCGGGGAGGGGCGGGGCTGGGCTGGGCGGGGTCAGCGCTCTTCGCGGAAGTCGACGTGCCGGCGGACGACCGGGTCGAACTTGCGCAGCACCATGCGGTCGGGGTCGTTGCGCCGGTTCTTGCGGGTGACGTAGGTGTGGCCGGTGCCCGCGGTGGAGCGGAGCTTGACGATCGGGCGTACTTCGTTGCGTGCCATGAAGGCAGTATACGGAAATGAATGCCATTTTCAATAGAGGCTCACGCGGGAGCCTTCTTTGCTTCGAATGAGACAATCTTGTATCGTCCGAGGCTAAGGAGGCTCACTCATGGTGTTGAACGAAGAAGAACTGCTGGACGGCGCCGCCCGCGTCCTCGCCGGCGATCACAGCGCCTCGATGGTGCAGATCGCCGCCGGCATCGGCACCAGCCGCGCCACGCTGAGCCGCCGCTACGCGACCCGTGAGGCCCTGCTCAAGGCCGTCGCCGTCCGGGCGATCGAGGTCGTCGACGGGTGCCTGGCCCCGCTCGACCTGACGCGGAGCGCCGACGCGGCCGCCTTCGACGCCGCCATCGAGGAACTGGTCGTCGCCCTGATGCCCGCCGCGCACCTCTACGGCTTCACCTCGCGCGACGCCACCGTCCTCGCGGACCCGGAGTTCCGGGCCGGCGTGGACCGGCAGGACCAGCAGGCCGTGGCCTTCATCGCCCTCGGCCAGCGGCTGGGCCGGCTGCGCGCGGACCTGCCGCCGTACTGGATCTGGTACTCGCTCTGGGGCCTGCTCGACGCGGCCGCCGAGGGGGTGCGCGACGGCCACTTCGCCCCGCGCCAGATCGGCCACCTCGTGCTGACCTCCTTCCTCAGCGGGACGCGGCCGCTCGCGCAGCCCCCCGCGGGCGCTCCCGCGCCCTGAAGCTCCCCGCCACCCGTGCGCACCGTGCGCACCTCTGAACGGAACCTCATGCACACCCCCGCGCAGGCCCCCCGTAGGTGGATCGTCCTGGCGATCCTCTCCGGCAGCCTCCTGCTCATCTCCATGGACACCACGATCCTCAACGTGGCCTTCCCCTCGCTCGTCGGCGACCTCCAGCCGGGTGCCGTACAGCAGCTGTGGATCATCGACGTCTACGCGCTCGCCCTGTCCGGACTGCTGGTCACCGCGGGCGCGCTCGGTGACCGCTGGGGACGCAAGCGGCTGCTCATGGCGGGCTTCGGCGTCTTCTCGCTCGCCTCGCTCATCGCCGTGTTCTCCACCGAGGCCTGGCACGTCATAGCGGCCCGCGCCCTGCTCGGCATCGGCGGCGCGGCCATCATGCCCTCCACCGTGTCGATCCTGCGCACCGTCTTCACCGACGCCAAGGAGCGCGCCTTCGCGCTCGCCGTCTGGGCGGCCGTCTTCGGCGGCGGCATGGCCTTCGGGCCCGTCGTCGGCGGACTCCTGGTCCAGGACTACGGCTGGCACTCCGCCTTCCTCCTCAACCTCCCCGTCGCCGCCGTCATCGTCGCGGCCGGCCTGCGCTACCTGCCCGAATCTCGCTCCCCGCGCAGCAGCGGCAGGTGGGACTGGTGGGGCGTCGGCCAGTCCGTCGTCGGCATGCTCGCCCTCGCGGGCGGAATCAAGCAGCTCGGCAAGAGCGGAATCGCCGACCCGCTGCCCTGGGCCCTGCTCCTGGTCGCCGCCGGCGCGCTGACCGTCTTCGTACGCCGCCAGCTGCGCCTGGACCACCCGCTGCTGCAGGTACGGCTGTTCGCCAAGCCCGCCTTCAGCGTCGCGGCCACCGCGATCTTCCTGCCCATGGTGGGCATGGGCGCGATCCTGTTCCTCGTCACCCAGTGGTTCCAGTACGGCGAGGGCTACACCCCGCTGGAGGCCGGACTGCGCCTGCTGCCAGCCCCGCTCGCGCTGATCGCCGCCTCGATGGTGGCCCCTTCGCTGATGCACCGCTTCGCCATCCGCCACGTGCTCGGTGCCGGGCTGGTCGTCCTGGCCGCAGGCATGGCGCTGCCCTGGATCTTCCAGCAGTTCACCGGCCTCGGCTATCCGGCCTTCGCCGCCGCCCTGACCGTGATGGGCCTGGGCGCCGGCCTCGCCACCACGGTGGCCTCAGTGACCCTGGTCTCCGCCGCGCCCGCCGCCGACGTCTCCAGCGCCGCCGCCATCGAGGAGACCTGCTACGAACTCGGCTCGGCCATGGGTGTCGCCGTCCTCGGTTCCACCGCGGCGGCGCTCTACCGGGGCAACCTGCCCGCCCTGGAGCTGGACGGCCCGAGCGCGGCCGCCGTACAGGGCTCCGTCGGCGAGGCCGCGCACACCGCCGAACGCATCGGCGGCGCCGTCGGCCAGGCGCTGCTCGACACCGCCTCGCACGCCTACACGCTGGCGATCACTCCGGCCTTCCTGCTGGCCGCCGTACTCGCGGTCGCCGCGGCGGCCACGACCTGGACGCTCATTCCGCGGGACCTGCAGCCCACCGAGAACCACTGACCGGGGCGGGCCGCAGCGCGGGCGCGGCGGGCGCCGGGCCCAGCGTGGTGGTGCCGGGCGCCGCGCGGTGCCCCAGGCCCGTACGGTACGCGTCCATGGCCGCCTCGACCCGGCCCGTACGCCGCAGCAGATCGCCCAGCAGCCGGCACAGGTCCGCGAGATCACCCGACGCCCCACTGCGCTCCAGCAGCGCCAGGGCCTGTACGTAGTGCTCCTCGGCCGACTCCGGCTCACCGCGTTCCTCGGCCATCAGGCCGAGGAGCCGGTGCGCGCCGCCCGCGTGCACGGCGCCGTGGCTGTCCCCCAGCTCCAGCAGCGCCGAGAGCAGTCCGGCGGCCTCCTCGTACCGGCCGAGCTGGCGCAGTACGTCGGCCAGCTCCACTTCCACCTGCGCCGTGTAGAGCCCGGCGCGACGGGCCGACAGCATGTCCCGGGCAATGCGCAGCTCCCGCTCCGCCGAGGCCAGTTCGCCGTTCTGCGCCTGTACGTAGCCGCGCATCCAGTGGCAGTGCGCCAGGTCGGTCCGCAGCCGCAGGTGGCCGTAGATCTCCTGGGCCTTCGCCAGTGAGGCGTCGGCATCGGCCACCCGCCCCCCGGCCAGGAAGGTCCGGGCCACCTGCCGGTGCATGCCCGCCACCAGCGCCGGATCGCCGACCTGCGGAGCCAGTGCGAGGGCGAGCTCGGCGGCCCGGGCGGCCCGGGCGTGGGCGCCCATGTCGAGGTAGGGCCCGATGATCGCGGCGTTGAGCAGCACGAGTGCCTCGGGATCGGCCAGCCCGCTCGCGCCCAGCTCGTCGATGGTGGATTCGAGCAGGTAGCAGGCGTAGCGCAGCTCACCGGCGAGCAGGTGCGCGACGGCCCGGCCGCGGATCGGCCGGGCCCTGCGGGGGAGCGGCTCGTCCGCGAGGAGGCGCTCCGCCGCCTCGAAGTGGCCGATCGCGTCCGGCAGTTCGCCGGACTCCAGTGCGCAGTCGCCGAGCCCGAGCCGGGCCTCCGCCTGCTCGGGGACCAGCCCGAGCTCCTCGGCCTCGGCGAGCAGCCGCCGGTAGCGTGCGGCGGCCTCGTCGGCCGCGCCCGTGGCGAGCGTCTGCTGGGCGTCGGTGAGGGCGAGCCGCAGCTCGGTGGCCAGGTGGGCGGGGCGGCCGGTGGTGAGCTCCTCGTACGAGGTGCCCAGGCGGGCGGCGAGGAAGCGCAGCGCGGTCTCGGAGGGCCGGACCTTGCCCGACTCCAGTGTGGAGATATAGGCCGAGGTGTAGGAGGGCTCCGCCAACTGCCGCTGAGTCAGGCCGAGTTCACCGCGCATGCGCTGCACCCTGCGGCCGATCCGGGCCGGTTCGTCCATGAAATCCCCCTGGTCGCTCGAACTCCCCAGTATTCAGCGGGAGCAGGCATTGCGCACGTCCCCTGCGCCACCTAGTTTAAGCAACCGATTCATCGTGCTTAACAAATCACTTAACTTCCGTTCCCGGGGGAGTACTTCATGGATCCAGTCAGAGGTTCGGGCAGGCGTCCGGGCAGCCGTCCGGCCGTGCGCTCGGCGTTGCGCGCGGCCGTCGCGACGATCTGCGCGACCGCCGCGCTGGTGGCCGCCGGACCCGCCGGCGCGGCCGGCGCGGCCGACGCCACGGCGGGGCCCCGGATCGAGGTCGAGATACCCGGTCCGGAGCACGGTGGTGACGCCGGATCGGGCCACGCCCGCGTACCGGCCGCCGGCAGTCCCGCCAAGGCCTCGGGGCGGCTGTCACCGGCCGAGCGGTCGGCCGACGGACAGGTCACCAAGATGATCGACAACGGCTCCACCGCCGACCGCCTCGACGTCGTGGTCATCGGTGACGGGTACACCGCCGCCGAACTCGCCCGGTTCCACACCGACGCCGAGCAGAAATGGGCCGAGGTGACCGCCGTCGAGCCCTACACCACGTACCGGAACCTCTTCAACGTCTGGACGGTCGACGCCGTCTCGCACGACTCCGGAGTCTCCGGCGACCCCGACCCGGCCACCGTCCGCGACACCGCCCTCGGCTCGTACTTCTGGTGCGAGAACATCGAGCGGCTGCTCTGCGTCGACCAGCCCAAGGTGGACACGTACGTGGCGAAGGCGCCCGCCGCCGACCTCGTCATCGTCCTGGCCAACAGCGCCAAGTACGGCGGTGCGGGCTACAACGAGCCCAGCGCCACCCTCGGCTACGAGGGGATATCGACGGCCTCCGCGGGCCACCCGAAGTCCGGCCAGGTCGCCATCCACGAGACCGGCCACTCCCTCGGCAAGCTCGCCGACGAGTACTTCTACCCGGGCGTCCCGGACTACGAGAAGTACACCGGCCCCGAGCCCGGCGAATCCAACAGCTCGGCCCTGCCGGCCGACCGCATGGCCGCGCAGCGGGCCAAGTGGTACCGCTGGCTCGGCGAGGAATCACCCGACGGCGGCACGGTCGGCGCGTACGAGGGCGGCAACTACTTCGTGACCGGGCTGTACCGGCCCACCGACAACTCCCTCATGCGGGTCCTGGGCAAGCCCTTCAACCTGCCCGGCGTCGAGTCGATGATCGCCGGGTTCTACCAGCACGCGCGGATCGTCACCCCGCTCACCCCGACCGACCGCACCCTGCGGCTGCGCCACAAGGCCAAGGCCTCCGTGCCGAAGCTGGCCGGCGCGGACGGCCGACAGCTCGTGGTCCGCTGGTACCTCGACGGCCGGGAGCTGAAGCGCTTCGAGGGCCGCACCGAGGTGTCGGTGGCGGAACTGTGGCTCTTCGACTTCCGCACGCACCGTCTGACGGTCACGGCCGAGGACCGCACCCCGTCGGTGCGCGACCCGAAGGTGGTGCGCACCCTGCGCTCCTCGGTCGACTGGAACGTCCGGCTCTGATCCCTCTCCCGCGGGGTGATCGTCCGTCAGGCTCCGTTGTCAGTGGCTCCTCCTAGTGTGGACACATCACTCGGGGAGCCTCTGAGAAGGAGCACAAGCATGTCCGCCAACAGGATCCAGCACAAGGTGAACCACGTCGCGCTGGTAGTGGACTGTTCGGGTTCCATGCGTCAGCACCAGGGTCAACTGATTCGCGTCGTCGACGAGTTCGTGGCAGGTCTGAAGGCCGAGTCGGACAGTCTCGGTCACGAGACCCGGATCAGCCTCTACTCCTTCGACCACAAGGTGGAGAACCTGGTCTGGGACATGGACGTGAAGCATCTGCCGTCCATGCGGGGTCTGTACAAGGTGAACAACGGCGCGACCGCCCTCATCGAAGCCTCGCTGAAGTCACTGGACGACCTGGGCCACATCTGGGAGGAGTACGGCGAGCACAGCTTCCTCCAGATCGTGGTGACGGACGGCGAGGAGAACGCCTCCGGCGGCGACCGGCGGCACGACGGCGACATGACCATCCTCGGCCCCTGGCTCGACAGGATCGCGGCGAAGATGGGGGCTCTTCCGGGCCACTGGACGTCCGCGATCCTCGTTCCGAACTCCCTGGCGAAGCGGACCGCCCAGAACTACGGTTTCCCGGCCGGAAACATCGCCATATGGGACGCGGATTCCCAGGAGGGCGTCGAGGAGGCGATCGGCACCGTCCGCGCCGCCGCCACCAGCTTCCTCCGCGGCCGTGAGAAGGGGGTACGGGGTACGAAGAACCTGTTCGCGGTCGGCCAGGACATCTCGGTCGACGACGTACGGGCGAACCTCGAACCGGTCCCGGCCGACAAGTACCGGCTCCTGAAGGTCGACGAGGAGGTCGGGATCCGGTCCTTCGTCGACTCGCATCCGGGCGTGACGTACGAACGCGGGTCCTGCTACTACCAGCTGGGCACCCGGGTCCAGGTCCAGCCCGACAAGGAAGTCATCGTGGTCGAGAAGAGCACCGACCGCGCCTACACGGGCGACGCGGCACGCAGTCTCCTGTTCGGCACGGGCATCCAGGGGACCGTCTCCGTGAAGGCGGGACGCAATCCCGAGCTGGAGGTGTACGTGCAGAGCCGTTCGGTGAACCGGAAGCTCAAGCCCAGGACGCGTCTGCTCATCATGCTCTGAAGGAGCCCGACCGTCACCGGGCCGGGCCCCACAGGTCCGCGAGGGCGAGGATCGCCTCCATGGCCTCGTGGGGGAGGCGAGCCGGCCGCTGCCCGGGCCGCGGGTACGTCGGTGTCCCCGAGCAGCAGGAGAAGGGCCGGGGCGGGCACGTTCGGCCAGCCCCTCCAGGACCTCGTGGAGATGGACCGGGACCGGAAGGTGCGGCGGGGTCTGCACAGCGGATCATCCTATGCTTCCCGGCCGTTCGACGCTCAGAGCGGCAGCTGTTCCACCACGCTCGTGCCACTGCCCTGCTGGGACTCCCAGGTCCACGTCTCCTCCAAACGCAGGCGACCGTCGGGGAGCTCCGTCAGGAGCGAGGTGCAGTGCCCGGACGCGGTCGTGCCGTCGAGGCGGAGCTGGACATAGCGGAAGTCGATCGTGCGGCCGGCCCGGGTGCCCACGAGGTAGCCCATGGCCACGTCCCCGCCCCGGTATTCGGCCCAGACCCGGTCGTCCTGCTCGTGGTACTCGAACCGGGTCTGCCGACCGACCTGACCGGGGGACTGGTCGGCCACGGGGGCGAAGACGAGGCCGTCGAGTGAGCGCGCCACGGGTGACTCCTGGAGGAAGGCGATCCGGGGCAGCAGCTTAGGTCCATGATCCCCGCGGTCCAAGCGGCATCGGCACCGGCCGGTGGCCGCGGCGACGGGGATCGCGGCGGACACCGGCCGGCGGGGGTGCGGGGGGAGGCGTACGGGCTACATGGGGTCCATGCCCCGGTCGTCCATACGGCCCTCCTGCTCGCTCTGCTCCTGGAGGCGGCGGGCCTTCTCCTTCAGCCGGCGGCGCTCCTCCGGGTCGGTGGACCGCTCGGCCGCGTCGTTCAGCTCCTTGGCCTTGGCGCGCATCTGCTGGGACCGGCCGCGGGACTCACCTGAAACGCTCATGATCGCTCCTTGGATCTGTGGGGGAGAGCGGGCGGATTCAGCGAACCAGTCCTGCCGTGCCCCCGCATCTCGAAGGGTCACCGAGTGTGAGTCGCCCCCCTACGCCGACGACGGACGGGGGCGGTCAGTCCGTGTCCGACCCGAGGGCGGTGGTGAGGGTGAACAGGGCCCCGTCCGGGTCGCGGAGCGTCACCCAGCGCTCCACGGCGTTCGAGGTGACGTCGGAGACGGCCCGCCCGCCCAGCGAGACGGCGGCCTCCACCGCGGGCCGGAGCTTCGGCACCCGGAAGTGGACGTGCCAGCGCGGCCGGGTGTGCGGGGAGTAGGAGGCGATCTCCACGGGGCCGCTGTTCAGGCGGGCGACGGGTTCGCCGTCCTGCCGCAGCACGACCTGGTCCTCCTCGTACGAGACCTCGCAGCAGCCGGCCCGGCCGGTGGCCCACTCCAGCACCGCGCCGTAGAACATCGCGGCGTCCAGCGCGTTCCTGGTGCGCAGTTCCAGCCAGGCGGGTGACGGGCCCCTGCCCACCCGCCAGTCCGCCTCCACATTGCCCTCCCAGATCCCGAAGACGGCCCCGTCCGGGTCGGCGACGAGCGCGGCGCGGCCGCCGGACTCGAACGAGACCGGGCCGACCGCGATCGTGCCCGTCCGCTCCCGGATCCGGTCCACCGCCACATCGGCGTCGTCGACGGCGAAGTACGGGGTCCAGGCCGCCGCGACCCCCAGGTCCGCGGCCAGCGCCCCGATGCCCGCGACCGGTACCCGGCCCTGGAAGGCCACCGAGAACGCCTCGCCGAGGCGGGTCGGGCGGAACCTCCAGCCCGCGACCGCGCCGTAGAAATGCTGGGCCGTGCCGAGGTCGCGCGTCATCAGGCTCACCCAGCACGGGGCCCCGAAGACTTCCTTCGTCGAAATCTCCACCGTTCGCTCCGTCCCTGGTGAGCCACCGCTGCCCCTACCATTCTGGTGCTTATCGTGACGATCTTCGCGTTCCACGGCGGCGAATGCGCACAGAAGGTGTCCAAGAATCACGCTCCGTGGCGATCCCCTCCGGTGGCACGCGGCGATAGCCTCGGTCCCGGACGCGCCCGCAGCCCCGGAAGGCAGGTCTCCCATGGCCGGATCCCAGATTCCCGTGATCGATCTCGGGCCGTGGCGGTCCGGCGGACCCGAGGCGCGCGCCCGTACGGCCGCCCGCGTCGACGAGGCCCTGCGCGCGGCGGGTTTCCTGCTGGTGACCGGGCACGGCGTGGACCCCTCGCTGCCCGCGCGGATCCGGAAGGCGGCGGGTGAGTTCTTCCGGCTGCCGGCGAGCGCGAAGGCGCCGTACGCCGTCACCGTCGGCGGCCGGGGCTGGCTCGGCCCCGGGGCGGAGGCCAACAGCTACGCCGAGGGCGCGGCCTCGCCGCCCGACCTCAAGGAATCGTGGTCCTTCGCGGCCGAGGACCCCACCGGGATCCCCTCCGTGGACGCCGAATGGTTCGCGCCCAACGCCTGGCCGGCCGAAGTGCCGCAGCTGAGGCCGCTGGTGACGGAGTACCTGCGCCTGATGCGGGCGCTCTCCGACGAGCTGCTGGAACTCCTCGCCGTCGCGCTGGGCCTCGCCGAGGACCACTTCACCCGCCACACCTCACACCCCACCTGGGGGTTCAACCTCAACTGGTACCCGGGCACCGAGGTCGTCGGCCCGCCCCTGCCCGGCCAGTTCCGCATCGGGGCCCACACCGACTTCGGCACCGTCACCGTCCTCGACCGGCAGCTGGGCGCGGGCGGGCTCCAGATCCACACGGACGCCGACGGCTGGCAGGACGCGCCCTTCGACCCCGCGGCGCTCACCGTCAACATCGGCGACCTGATGGCCCGCTGGACGGGCGACCGCTGGCGCGCCGGCCGCCACCGCGTACTGCCGCCGCCCGCCGACACACCCGCCGAGGAGCTGATCTCCCTCGTCTACTTCTACGAATGCGATCCGCACACCCGGGTGGAGTCCCTGCCCGCCCCCGTCGGCCGGGTGGTGCACGACCCCGTCGACTCCCACACGTACCTGCGGGGCAAACTCGACGCCATCAGCGTGGCTACGACTCAGGAGTGACCCGGCGCCCTCACCTCCCTCCGGGGGCTGACGGCGGATCCGCCTCACAGACTGACGATCCACCAGAACTGCGCGCATAGCGTGACGTTCATGAAGAACCGCAGAACCGCCGCCGCCCTGACCCTGGCCGCGATCCTCCTGCCCCTCCCGCTCGCCACCGCCGGCACCTCGGTCGCCGCGGACACCGCCGTCAGCGCCGGACCGGCGGGGACCGACAACCGCCGCACCACGGTGGAACTCCCGCGTCCCACCGGCCGTTTCGCGGTCGGCCGGGAGGACCTGCACCTGGTGGACCGCAGCCGCACCGACCCCTGGGCCGGTTCCGGTCCGCGCGAGCTGATGGTCACCATGCGCTACCCGGCGCGGCACGACACCGGCCGGACCACCCGCTACCTCACCTCCGAGGAGGCCCGCCTGCTGCTCGTCGACCGCGGGCTGGACCAGGTGATCCCGGTGGAGACCCTGACCGGCACCCGGACCCACGGCCGGACGGGCGCCCGCCCGGCCGCCGGACGGTACCCGCTGATCGTGCTCTCCCCGGGCTTCACCGTCCACCGGTCCACGCTCACCGCACTCGCCGAGGACCTGGCCTCCCGCGGCTACGTCGTCGCCGCGGTGGACCACGCGTACGAGAGCGTGGGCACCGCCTTCCCCGGCGGGCGCGTGCTCACATGCCTGGCCTGCGAGAAGGTCAAGGACGAGGCCGGCTACCGGACCGTCAGCGACACCCGGTCCCGAGACGTGTCCTTCCTCCTGGACCGTCTCACCGGACGCAGCCCCGCCTGGCGCCACGCCGGACTCATCGACAAGGGCCGCATCGCGATGGCCGGCCATTCCATCGGCGGCGCCTCGACCGCGGCCGCGATGGCGGCCGACCCCAGGATCCGGGCCGGGATCAACATGGACGGCGGCTTCTCCACGCCGGTCCCCGCGGCCGGACTCGGCGGGCGCCCCTTCATGCTGCTCGGCGCGCAGGAGCGCGGCCCCGGCGGCAACGCCGGCTGGGACCGCGACTGGCCGCTGCTCGACGGCTGGAAGCGCTGGATCACCTTCGCCGACTCCGGCCACTTCACCTTCTCCGACTTCCCGGCCATCGGCGAACAGCTGGGACTGCCCGACGAGGAGGCTCCGCTGCCCGGCGCCCGCTCCGTCGAACTGACCCGCGGCTACGTCGCCGCCTTCTTCGACCAGCACCTGGGAGGCAGCCCGCAGCCTGTGCTCGACGGCCCGTCCCCCGATGCGCCGGAGGTCCGCTTCCACACCCCCTGACCCGGGGGTGCGGGGCCGGTCAGACCACCGTCACCGGGTGGCGGACCACCGCGTCGAAGAGGTAGCCCTGCGTGTTGTGGACCGACCGGTCGGGCTGCGTCCGCCCGGTCGCGTCGGTGGCCCGCGCCAGCAGCGAGGCCGCACCCGTGGCCCGCGGGGTCCACGGCACCGACCAGCGCACCCAGCCGCCCCGGCGGGGGGTGTCGTGCAGCCGGGCCCGCCGCCAGCGGACGCCGCCGTCCGTGCTGACGTCGATCCGGGTGACCGGTGCCGCCGCCGACCAGGAACGGCCGGTCAGCAGCTGGGTCCGGTGCACGGGAACGGTGGCCCCCAGCTCCAGTTCGAAGGCGCTCTTGAGGGTCTGCCGGGTCAGCGGGGCACCGCCCTGCGCCGGGTGCCCGGGCCCGAACAGCCGGTACATGTCCGTGTTCCAGGGCGAGTAAAGGGGCTCCCCGCTCACCTCGATGTCCCCGACCCACTTGATCGACGAGATCCCGACCCAGTCCGGAACCACGAGGCGGACCGGCCCGCCGTGGTCCGGCGGCAGCGGCTGCCCGTTCATCTCGTAGGCCAGCAGTACGTCGTCCAGCGCCTTGGAGACCGGAAGCGGGCGCCGCACCCGGCCCAGGTTCACCCCGTTCGCCACCACCTCGTCGTCCAGCCCGCGCGGCAGGACGTCCACGGCGCCCCGGGTCACGCCCGCCAGGCGCAGTACGTCCGACAGCCGCGCGCCGCGCCAGCGCGCGACGCCGATCGCGCCCAGGGTCCAGGCGGTTCCGGTGACCGGCTGGCCCTGCTGGGTGGCGTAGAAGCTCCGGCCGTTGCCCGCGCACTCGATGAACAGCGTCCGCTCCACCGGCCGCAGGGCGCGCAGCCGCTCGTACGACAGCTCCAGCGGGCCGCCCGCCAGCCCGTCGCCCCACACCTTCAGCCGCCAGCCGGCGGCATCGATCCGCGGGGTGGAGGTGTGATTGCGCACGAAGAACCGGTCGATCGGCGTGAGCGGGCCCGTGTCGCGCAGCGCCGCGAAGTTCGTCTCCGCGTTCGTACCGCGGAGGGTGAACAGCTCGGGCGGCAGCGGCTTGACGGTGCGCGGCACCGGGTCGGCGACGGGCAGGCCCGGCGCGGCCGAGGCCGTGCCGCCGCCCGCGGCCACACCCAGCGATCCGGCGGCGGCCCCCACCGCGAACAGCTTCAGCAGATCACGGCGGTCCACTCCGGCGGAGCGGGCGCGGCCGCGCGCCCACTGCCGCAGGCGCGTGTGGTCGTACCGGCTCTCGTCCGACAGATCGAGGGGCATGGCTGGAGCACTCCTTGGTCGCGGTTCCCACGGACCGTAGGGCCCGGGGCGGGCCGCGGGAACCTTCCCACGCTGATGTCCACGAACCCGCAACACTGCCGCAACGGCCGATTACCGCTGGTCGGCGGAATTTCGGCAGGATGTGGGCATGACCGAGATCCTTACCCCCCGACTCCTCCTCCGCCGCTGGACCGACGACGACCTCGTCCCCCTTTCGGAGATCAACGCCGACCCGGAGGTGATGCGCTGGATCGGTGAGGGCGAGACCCTCGACCTGGACGAGACGGCCGAGGAGATCGAGCGCTGGGAGGAGGAGTGGGACGAGGAGGGCTTCGGGCTCTTCGCCGTCGAGCTCCTCGGCTCCGGCGAGCTCATCGGTGCCGTCGGCCTCTCGGTCCTCGAGAACCTGCCGGACGCCCGGGCGGACGTGCAGATCAGCTGGCGGCTCGGCCGCCAGTACTGGGGCCAGGGCTACGCCTCCGAGGCCGCCCACGCCACCTTGGAGTTCGCGCTCCAGGACCGCGGCCTGGACCGGGTCGTCGCGATCAGCCGGATGAGCAACACCGATTCCGAGAACGTGATCCGCAAACTGGGCATGGTGATGGAACGCGACACCACCGACCCCCGGTACGGGACCTCCGTGCGGGTCCACGGCATCGACCTCACCGAGTACGAGGCCTGAGGAGCCTGAGGGGCCTGAGGGCCGTCCTACGATTCCCGCGCGGCCGCATCATCCGATCGGCCGATCCCGGGATCCTCCGGACCGCCCGCACGCTCCGTCCTGCGGTCGGACCCGCCGGGGGCTCGGGCGCGGCGAGCATGGACCGGGGGGAGCGGGAGGGCGTACCCGGCCCTCCCCGCCCGGAGCCGAGGGGGACACCATGAACGCGCACGACCGACTCCTCCTCGACGGGGCCCGCCGCGGCGACGCGGCGGCGGTGGGCGCGGCGGAAGCCGGGACCGGCCGATGAACCGCCGTACGCGACTGCGTACCCGCACCCGCACCCGCATCCGTGGCGCCCTCGCGGCGATGGCCGCGGCCCTGCTGCTCGGCGCCTGCGCCCAGCACACGGCGCCCGCGCCGCCGGGCCCGGCGCCCTCCGCCGCCTCCCCGCTGCCGGCCGGCGCCCCCACCCCGCAGGGGCTGCTGCTGACCGCCGACTTCGGGGCCGACACCGTGACCTTCGTGGATCCGGCACGCGGCGCGGTCGCCTCGGTCACCGTGGGCAGGGCCCCGTACGGACTGGCCGTGGGCGCTGACGGCCGGGCGTGGGTCGCCACCGCCGAGGGCGTGGCCGTCGTCGACACGCGCACCCGCGTACGGCTGGCCCTGATCCCGTACCGCACCGGAACCGGCCCGGTCACCGACGGCGAGTACCGCGGCGGCGGCATGGGCATCGCGCTCTCGCCCGACGGCGCGCACGCCTACGCCGGGGTCAACGTCCCCGGCGTAGGCGGGGTCCTGGAGGTCCTCGACACGGCGAAGCGCGAGGTCACCGCCGTCGTACCGGTGGGCCGGCGTGCCTTCGACGTGGACGTGTCGCCGGACGGCGCCGAGGTCTACGTCACCGGCCACGACTCCTTCGACGTCACCGTCGTCGCGGCGGGCTCACTGCGGCCCCGCCGGATCGAGGCCGCCCCCTACGGCACCGAGGGCGGGCTCGCCTCCTGGCTCAAGCCGCACTACGCCGTCGTACGCCCCTCCGACGGGAAACTGCTGCTCCCCTTCGAGGGCGAGCGGCTCGCCGTGGTCGACCCGCGGACCGGGCAGACCCGGATCGAGGCGATGACCGCCGACACCCACCAGCACGGCGCCGCCGTCACGGCCGACGGCCGGCTCCTGGTGGTCGGCACGGGCGCGGTGCGGCCGGGCGACGGCAGGGGCCCCTCGCTGACGGTCCGTTCCCCGGACGGCGCCGAGCGGGTGTATCCGCTCCAGGGCCCGCACGAGGACGTGGCCGTCTCCCGCGACGGCCGGACCGCCTACGTCACGGGCGGCTACACCCGGGACGGCTACTGGAACGGCATCACGGTCGTCGACCTCGGCACCGGAGCCACCCGCCGACTCGCGGCGGGCGCCCGGCCCCTGGGCATCGCCGTCCTCTGAGCAGGCGTCTCAGCCCGGCGCCGCGGCCCCGCCGCCCGCGCGGATCGCCGCGAGGGCGGCGGCGTGCAGGGCGGCCGGGGCACCCCGGTGGGTCCGGGGGCTCCCGGTGAGCGTGTACCATTCGTCGGCGTCCTTGTACTGGACCTCGAACCGGACCAGGTCCCCGGCCGCCGCCGTGGTACGCAGCGTGAGCGGGCCGGTGATCACGCCGACCTCGTCGGTCATGGCGCCGCCCGGTCCGGCGAGCACCTCGTCCTGCCACCGGTGCGCCTGCGTCATGAGGCGCAGGTGTCCAGCATCGTGGTGAGCATCTTCTTCTCCGGTTCGGTGACGGTCAGTCCGTACGTGGACTTCACGGTGGTCCAGGCCCGCCCGTACCGGCACCAGCTCGTCTTGTCCGGCGGCTGCCACAGGTCGGGGCTCTGGTCGCCCTTGGAACGGTTCGAGGCCGCGGTCACGGCCAGCAGCTGAGGATGGGTCAGGTCGTTGGCGAAGGCCTTGCGCCGCGCGGAATCCCAGCCGGCCGCGCCGGAGCGCCAGCCCTCGGCGAGCGGCACCATGTGGTCGATGTCCATCTTCCCCGCGTCCGTGACGGCCACCCCGTCGTAGAGGCTCTTCCAGTTGCCGGACACGGCCTTGCACTCGGCGTCCCGGGTGACCTCGGTGCCGTCGCGCTTCAGGACCACCTCACGCGTGTCGCACTTGTTGCCCTGCTGCGCCCAGTGCGTGAACTTGTCCCTGCTGTAGCCCGCCATCGTGCCCACCGGCGCCACCTTGAGCGCCGCCAACTGGGTCCGCGCCACAGCGGTGGTGACCATACCGGGCAGTACGTCCCCACCGGCCGGTTTGGCCTCGCCGCCCGGTGAGTCTGGTGAGTCCGGTGACTTCGGGGACTTCGGCGCCGCGGCGGACGGCGAACCCGCGGGTGCCGACGCCTTCGGATCCCCGCCGTCCGGCGCGGCCGGACCGGAGCACCCGGTGGCGGCGGCCAGCAGCAGCGCCACCAGCACCGCACCCGGCACACGTATCTGACGTCCCATAACCCCACCCCGAGCCGGTACCGCTCCGCACGCTGTCCCGGAAACACTACCCAGAACAGGACAATCAACCTACCAAGGGCCCTCCGGCGGGCGTTGTCAGTGGCTCTCGCTAGTCTCCCGGCATACCGCAGCTCAGGGGGGTCGGCTCCCCCCTGTCAGGGCTGCGCGGAACCGGACAGGACAGGCGGAGGGGCACGGTCTGATGGCATGGCTGGCGGCGGGCGAGGGGTACGAGATCGCCCTGGTGGAGGGACGGGTGGCGGCGAGGTCCGCCACCGGGCGGACGGCGGGACGGCAGTTGAAGACACTGCCCAAGGCCCTGAAGGACCATCCCGAGGTGGACCGGCTGCGCAGGCTGGCCGAATGGCTCGACCGGCACGAGGCGGCCTGCGCCGCCCAGGTCGACAGCTGGATGGTCTCCTCGCTGCCGGTGCCGACCGAACTGCTCGCCCGGGTCTGGCCGGACGAGGCCTGGCAGAGCGCCCTGCGCGATGTGGCCGTCGTCGGCGACGACCCGGACGAGGTGGGCTTCCTGCGGGACGCCACCGCCTCGGGTGAGCTGAAGGTGGTCAACCTCGACGGCGAGACCGTCCGGCTCTCCCCGCGCACGGTGACCCTGCCGCACCCGGTGCTGCTGCCCGACCTGGACGACGTACGGGACTTCGCGGCCGAGCTGGGCATCGTGCAGCGGGTCGAGCAGATCCACCGGGCCACCTGGCGCAAGCCCGCCGAGATCGCCGCCACCGCCACCGAGGTCCGCGACTACGCGGGCGGGGTCTTCCCCACCCGCTTCAGCCTCGCGGCCCGCGCCACGAGCCTCGGCTACCGGGTCTCCGGCGGCTACGCGACCTGCAAGGTCCGGGACTCGGGCACCGGGACGGAGGCCGCCGTGTGGATCGGCGAACCGTACTACGAGGACGAGATGACCACCGGCGCGCTGAGCTGGCACGACGAGGACGGCCGGGCGGTACGCCTGACGGAGGTCGGACCGGTGGCCTGGTCCGAAGGCATGCGGATGGCCGCGGCGCTCTACGCCGGGCGCAAGATCGAGGAGGGCGGGGACGCGTGAGCACCAACCAGGAAGACACCGAGATGAACAACGCCGAACTGCTGCTCAAGGCCGGTGCCGTACTGCCGCGGGACACCACCGGCGCCGGCAGCGACGTCGTGGAACTGACCGCGCGCTCCTACCGCCACCCCGGCCTCGGCGACGACCGCGTCGTCGTCCGGCTCGCTCCCGGCGAACTGGGCGCGGCCGAGGACCTCGCCGCCGGCTTCCTGGGACTCGTACGGGACGAGGGCGAGCCGCCCGTCGTCGGCCTGAGCCGGCGCCAGGCGCTCGGCTTCCCCGAATGGGTCCTCGTGCACCACCCCGAGGACGGCCACCACGCCCTCGCCGTCGTCCCCGAACTGGACCGGATCGCCCGGCAGGCCAAGACCAAACCCAAGGCCGCCCTCGACGCCTGCCTCGAACTGGCCGGCCGCCTCGCCGCGTCCGTCCCGCACTTCCTGCCCCTCTTCCACGAGCAGGCCGCGCGCCTCTTCCTCGCCGTCGAGAACACCACCTACGCCGCCCAGCTGTTCGGGCGGGCCCGTGACGCCGAGGCCCAGCACGGACTGGGCATCGACGAGGACCGCCTCGACGCCGTCTTCCTCGAATTCGCCCTCGTCGGCGCCCTGCCGGTGAAGGTGCTCACCGGCTACGGCAAGGCCCTGGCCGGCCGCGTCACCCCCGCCGAGGCCTACGAGCGCTTCCGCCGCCTGTGCGTACGCCGCACCGCCGGCGGGCTGCCGCCCTCCGCCCAGGCCGCCGCCGAACTGCGCCGCCTCGCCCGCGCCGCGGGCCTGACCGGCACCGAACCCGAGCAGGACTACCTCGCCGAACTGCTGCCCCTGCCCGCCACCCTGCGCGCCGCGCTCGGCTGGTGGAAGGCGCACCGCGGCGCCCTCGTGGCGCTCGCCCGCCGGGTTCCCGCCGTCCGCGGCACGCTCCTCGGACTGACCCCGCCCAGCGGCGACGGCGGCGAGTTCACCACCCTGTGGCTGGAGATCCTGGAGGAGTCCGGCGCCACCGCCGGCCTCGTCGACGGGGACCTGCCCGCCGAGCAGCGCTGCTCCGACGGCACGGCCGGCTGGCTGGAGCGCTTCCACGCCGCCCGCCACTCCGGCTGGGGCCGGCGCCCCACGCTCCCGCTCCTCCTCGACCTCGTGGAGCGGTGCGCCGAGCAGCTGCGCACCGAACTCGCCCGGCCCGAACGGGAAGCGGGACTGCGGATCGGCGTCGAGGACACCGACCTCCTCGACCTGCTGCTCGCCCTGGACGTCCCGGTCGCCGACCCCGAGGCCGAGAGCGAGCACCGCCGGCACCGGTACGACCACCTGAACCTGTCCGAGTGGGCCGACGGCGAGCAGCGCCGCGACCTGCTCGCCCTCGCCGCCGACCAGCGCTTCCACCCCGCCTTCCGCCGCGCGCTGAGCAACCTGAGCGACGGCTGCGCCGATGTCGTCCGGTGCGTCGCCGCCTCGCCCGGCGGCCGCCGCCTGCTGGCCGAGTGGATGCGCGACGTCGCCGTCGCCTCCACCGCCGCCGGTCTGCCCGGAGTTCCCGAGGCCATCGCGCGGCTGGGGTGGCTGCCCACCGAAGCCCTGGAACTCGCCCCCGGGGAAGTGGCCGCCGCCGCGGCCGCGGACCTCGCCGAAACCCTCGCCCGTACCCTGCGCGGCGGCCTCTTCGAGGAACTGGCCTGGCCCTCCTGGGAGGAGGCCCTCGCCGAACTGAGCCCCGGCCAGGGCCGGGAGGCCCTCAACGTGACGGAGGCCTGGCCGTACCTGATCGTCGCCAACCAGACCCAGGTCCGGGTCATCGACGCCGACTCCACCGTCCTCACGCACGACTTGCGCGTGCCGACCGGGACCTCGTACAACCACGGCTTCCACTACGTCGACGGTGAACTGCTCGTCTTCTGGTCCTCCTGGAGCACCAACGGGACCCAGGGCTACTGGCACCACTCGCCCGGCACCGTCGTCACCCTGGAAACCGACCGCAGCCACTGGTCGCTGCGCAGCGACCACCTTTCCCTGCCGCTCCCCGGCGGCGGGCGCGCCACCGGCGGCGGAGTCCTGTACCGCGGCGACACGAAGCTGCCGGACGAGCGGCCCCTGCTGTCCGACGGCACCTCGTACTGGGTGTGGCAGCGCCGCGACGAGCAGAACGAAACCGGCTGGCTCGAGTACGACCCCGTCGGCGGGACCCACGGTCGGCCGTCCATGCCCGCCTTCTTCGCCGACGCGCTGCGCGCCGACCCGGACACCGGCCGCCGCGGCGGTTCCTCCAACCGGCTGCGGCCGACGCCCACCGTGGCCGGCTCGGTCCTCGGCGAGCCCACCGACGGCCTGCTCGGCTGGCGCACCGTATGGGTCCGCGACCACGGCTGGGAGGGCACCGACACCGGCGGCCGCACCGTCACCGTGCCCGAGGGCGGCAACGCGCCCGTCGCCGCCCTCACCTTTCCCGGAGACGACCGGCCCCGCGCGCTGTCCCAGCACTGGCAGGAGCTGAGCATCACCGACCCGGACGGTGTGGTCACCGCCAAGTCGCGCGACGGCCACCGCCGCCGCTCCGCCTTCGGCACGGGCAGCGTGGACCTTCCGCCGCTGTCGCACTGGTACGCCCTGCGCCCCCGCGACACCGAGAGCTCGGCCGTCCTGCGCGCCGCCGACCGGGAGACCGTGGCCGCACTGCTCAAGACGGCCGCCGCCGCCGACAAGGCCGCCGACCTGCCCGACCTGGTCAGCGCGGCCCTGCCGCAGATCACCGACCCCAAGATCATCGGCGGCATCGTCGAGGTCCTCCGCTTCACCCTCACCCAGCAGAAGACCCTGGACGCGATCGCCGCTCGGCTCCACCCGGACAACACCCCCGCCGAGGAGCGCGAGCAGGGACCCGGCGACCGCCTGATCGCCGACGGGCTCAGCGGTCTCATCGGCTCCGGCTACTACCGCTGGGGCGGCGAGAGCGACGCCGCCCACTACACGCTGAGCGAACTCGCCGCCGCCCGCACACGGACCGACGCCGCCCCGGTGCCCGGCCTGCTGCACTTCGACACACCCGCGCTGCCGTACTGGTCCTTCACGTGGACCCCGCTGCTGGACCAGCCCGCGGCCGTCGCCTACCGCGCCGTCACCGTCGCGCCCACCGACGAGCAGCGGGAGGGGCTGCTCACCCTGCTCGGCACGGTCGACGCCCTCGGCCTGGCCTCGGCCGAGGGATCCGCGGACCGCTGGCGCCGGGTCCTGCTCCGCCTCGACCGGCAGCACCTGCTGACGCCGGACGGCGAACGCAACGTCCACCACCGCAGCCTGCTGCCACTGGGCGGCGGAGCCGTCCTCGCACTGACCGAGCACAGCGAATCCGTGCCCGAAGGCCACGAGTTCGGTGCCCTGCTGTACGACCCCACGGGCCGGTTCACCGTCCCCGGCCCCTACGCCGTGCGCGGCGACGCCCCGCTCGGCGACCGCGAACGCGGCGCCGGCTGGCTGACCGCGTTCCTCGGCGCGGCCGCCGAGCACGGCCCCGCGCCCTTCCGCCCCGAAGCCGCGGAGGAGTTCTCCCGGCTCACCGGAGTCTCCGGTGCCCTCGCCCGCCTGGTGGTCGCCGGACTCCCGGGCGTCGACAGCTACGAACGCAACTTCCTGACCCCCGAACTGCGCACCGCCCTCGGCATCAAGGCCACCGACGCCGCGTACGCCCGCGACGAGCTCAAGAACCTCGACACCGAGCTGCGGCGCGCCGTCGTCGGGGCCCTGCTCCCCGCCGATCCGGCGAAGCTGTGGAGCGAGGGACCCGACGTCGCCGCCGCCGCGGAGCTCTGGAACCGGCGCGTGGGCCGTCGTACCCCCGTCCCCGACTGGCTGGCCACGGAAGCCGCGCGCGCCGTGGGCGGCACCTGGCCTGCGCACCGCGCCCTGGCCGCGCTGCTCGACCCGGCCGCCTCGCGCGAGCTCTCCGTCGACGTCGCCTGGACGGTGAAGGGCGACCACGTGGAGCCCGCCGAGCCGGCCACCGACCCCTTCACCGGGTCCGTCCTGACCGGAACCCTGGCCATGGCGTCCTGGCTGGCCCACCGGCTGCCCGCGGGTGATTCCGTACGCGCGGCCCTGCCGCCCGTACTGACCGCCGTACGGCAGCGGCTCGCCGCGCCCGAACTGCTCCTGGAGATCGGGCACTACACCAGCCTTCCCGACTTCCGGAAGGCGGCGGGCACCCCGACCGAGACCGGCGAGGGCTACGAGCGGTACGGCGCCGTCGTCATGGCCACCCACGACGACCAGCCCAAGCCCGCGCTGCGCCCGGCCCTGCTCGACTCCACCGGCTCCGACCCGTACCTGCCGGCGCTGCGCGGCGAGGACCAGCGGCCCTCCGCCGCCGAGACGGCGCTGCGCACCGCCCACGACCCGCGCTTCGCCGCGCTGCTCGCCGACCCGGGCGCCCCGGCGGCCGGTGCGACGGACGCGGACGGCACCTGGTGGCCGCAGGACCCGAGCCGCTCCGTCCCCGAACTGGTGGAGGAGGCCGGCGCCCGGCACGGCCTGGGCGCCGACGCGGCCGCCGTCTACCTCATGCTGCTCGCCATGCCCGACCCCACCGACCGCAACACCGCGCGGTGGACCGGCTGGAAGCCGGCCCGCCTCAGGGCCGCCCGCGCCGAACTGGCCGCCACCGACCTGGTGGTGACGGCCGGCCGCAGCCGGGCCGGTCGCTCGCTGTTCCTGCCGGGCGGCTGGGCCGACATGCCCTCCCCGACGCTGCCGGTGGAGCAGTGGAAGCTCCCGATGTACGGCCTGAGCGCCGGTGGCCGGCCCCCGCTGGGCGTGCTGGTCCCGGCCGAACCGGCCGCGGAGCTCTACCGCCGGGCCTGGCAGCGGGTCCAGGAGGGCGACCTGCCGCGCTTCGAGGAGCTCAAGGTGAAGCGCACCCGCGCCCGCCGCCGCTGAGCCGGCCGTCCCGGGCCGCCCGGGACCCCCGTACGGCGCGGCGCACCTGCCCGCAGGCGCGCCGCGCCCCCGCACCGATCTCCCGCCACACATTCCAGAGGACCCGATGACCGTCACCGAAGAAACCGCCCCCGCCGCCCGGCAGGTGCTGCCCGCCGAGGAACGCCACGCCGCCGAGCTCGCCTTCCTCGCCGCCCAGGACCCCGGCCCCCGCCCGCCCGGCTGGGCCCTGACCCCGCGCGCCGTCGTCACCTTCGTCTGCGGCAGCGACGGAGCCGAACTGGCGCTGCCGGGGCGCCGCCGCGCCGGACTCCCCGCCAAGCTGGTCATCGCGCCCAAGTTCGTCTGCGAACGCGCCCTCGTGGAACGCTGCGTCGTCACCCTGGCCGGCGAGCGCGGCCTGCTCCTCACCGGCGAGCCCGGCACCGCCAAGTCCATGCTGTCCGAGCTGCTGGCGGCCGCCGTCAGCGGCACCAGCGCCCTCACCGTGCAGGGCACGGCCGGCACCACCGAGGACGCCTTCCGCTACGGCTGGAACTACGCGCTGCTGCTCGCACAGGGCCCCACCTCGCAGGCGCTGGTCGACTCCCCCGTGCTCTCCGCCATGCGCACCGGACGCGTCGTCCGCGTCGAGGAGATCACCCGCTGCCTGCCCGAGGTGCAGGACGCGCTGGTGTCGATCCTGTCCGACCGGCGGCTCAGCGTGCCCGAACTGACCGCCACCGAGGACGCGGTGGTCTCCGCGGCTCCCGGCTTCACCGTCATCGCCACCGCCAACCTGCGCGACCGAGGCGTCTCGGAGATGTCCGCCGCCCTCAAGCGGCGCTTCAACTTCGAGACCGTCGCCCCGATCGCCGACGCGGACGCGGAGGCCACCCTGATCCGCCGCCAGGCGGTGGCCGCCGTCCAGCGGGCCGGCGCCGCCTTCGGGGTCGACGACGCCGTGCTCGACGCGCTCGTCACCGTCTTCCGCGACCTGCGCTCCGGCCGCTCCGCCGAGGGCTGGGACGTGGAACGCCCCGGTACGGTCATGTCGACCGCCGAAGCCGTCCAGGTGGCGGCCTCGCTCGGGGTCGCCGCCGCGTACCTGCCGGGCGGGGACGTGCTGGACCTGCTCCCCGGGCACCTGCTGGGCGTCGTACGCAAGGACGACCCGGCCGACCACGGACGCCTGCTGGGGTACTGGGACGGCCCGGTCCGGCGCCGCGCCGAGGACGGTTCGCCGATGTGGCGCCGCCTCTGGGACCTGCGCGGGAGCCTGCGTTGACGCACACCGACCCGCGCGCCGCGGTCGACGCCCTCGCCGCGGCCCGTGAGCCGTACCTCATCGGGGTGCGCCACCACAGCCCCGCGCTGGCCGCGGTGGTACCGGCCCTGCTGGACGCCTCGGGCGCCGACGTGGTCTGCGTCGAGCTCCCGGCGGAGTTCCAGTCCTGGCTGCAGCACCTCGCCGACCCGGAGACCGTCGCCCCGGTCGCCCTCGCGGGCACGGGGGAGGACGGCCGCCTGGCCTTCTACCCGTTCGCGGACTTCTCCCCGGAACTGGCCGCGATCCGCTGGGCCCGTGCGGCCGGCGCGGCCGTCATCTGCTGCGACCTCCCACTGGCGGACCGCGGCTGGACCCGGCCGGCCGCCCCGGCCCCGGCCCCGGCCCCGGCCGGGGCCCCGGTCCCGGACCCCGCCGCGGCGCCGGACCGGACCCCGACCCCGGACTCCGTCGCGGCCACGGCCGCGGGCCTGGATTCGACCTCGGGCCGGGCCCGGGTGCCGGCCACGGCTCCGGACGCGGCTCCGGACGCGGTTTCGGGACCGGCTCCTGGCCCGGACTCGGCCCTGGACACGGGCCCGGACTCGGGCTCGGACTTCGGTTCGTCCCCGGCCACGGACCGGGGCGGGGCCCCTGCCGGTGGCTCCTTCGCGGACGCTCTGACCGCCGCCGGTACGGGACGCGACGGCGACGACCTGTGGGACCGGGCCGTCGAGGTCCTCGCACCGGGGTGCTCCCCGGAGGCCGTACGCCGTGCGGCGCTCGGCGTCGGCTGGGCGCTGCGCGCGGACACGGGCGCCGTCCCGGCGACGGACCTGGCGCGCGAGGCGCACATGCGGAGCGTGATCGCGGGCGCGGTCGCCGCGGGCCACCGCGTGGCAGCGGTGATCGGGGCGTTCCACGCCCCGGTCCTCCCGGGCACGCCGGCTGGCGGCTCGGCCGAAAACGGCTCCGGCGTCGGCTCCGGCCACGGTTCCGGTCCTGGCGCCGGGTCCCGTTCCGCCTCCGGCCTCGGTTCCAGCCCGGGCTCCGCCCCAGGCGGCGGCTCCGACGCCGGTTCCGCTTCCCGCCACGGTTCCGGCTCGGGTGCCGGCTCCGGCGACGGCGAGGCTTCCGGCGTCGGCTCCGGCCACGGCTCCGGCGCCGGTTCCGGTTCGGGATCCGGCCACGGCTCCGACTTCGGTTCCGTCCACGGTTGCGACTCCGGCTCCGGCGCAGTCGAGGCCCTCGGGCCGAAGCCGGTCGGGCCTCCGGTCGTCCCGGGACCCCGGCACGGCAGGACCGCCGCTTCCGGGGCGCCGGCCGAGGACGCGGCCCCGGCGGTCACCTCCTTCGTGCCGTACTCCTTCGACCTGCTCGACTCCCGTTCCGGGTACCCCGCCGGAATCCGGGACCCCCGCTGGCAGCAGGCCGTCCTCGAAGCCGACGGTGACCCCGACCGGGTCCGCGAGGCCGCCTCCGTCGCCGTCACCGGGCTCTGCCGGGAGCTGCGCCGAACCGGGCACACCGCCGGCACCGGCGAGGCCGCCGAGACCCTGCGACTCGCCTGCGACCTCGCCACCCTGCGCGCGCTGCCCGCGCCCGGCCGCGGCGAGCTCCTCGAAGCCGTCACCACCGTCCTCGGCCAGGGCGAACCGCTCGGCCGCGGCCGGGCGCTGGCCCGCGCCCTCGAGGCCGTGCTCGTCGGCACCGCCCGCGGCCGGATCACCCCGCACGCCCCCCGCTCCGGCCTCGGCCCCTCGGTCGAGGCCGAACTCGCCGCGCTGCGGCTGCCGTCCCCCGAGGACCCGGCGCCCCGCGAGATCCGCCTCGACCCGCTCCGCTCCGCCCTCGACGGCCGCCGCGAGGTCCTGCTGCAACGGCTCCTCGTGTGCGGCGCCTCCTACGGGGAGCCCCTCACCGTCGCCGCGACCGGCGACGGCACCGCCCTCGGCACCAAATGGCGGCTGTCCTGGACGCCTTCCGTCCCGGCCCGGCTGGATCTCGCCGGGGTGCGCGGAGTCACCGCCGCCCAGGCGGCCGCGGGCACGCTGCGGGACACCGCCCGCCGCGCCGCCGCCGACGGCGGGCCGACCCCGGCGCAGATCCTCGCCGGGCTGGCCGCCGCCGCGCGGTGCGATCTGCCCGAGCTGGTCGACGTACGCCTGCACGAGGCGGCCACCGCCCTGCCGCAGACCGCCACCCTGCCCGAACTCCTCGACGCCCTCGACCTCCTGGAGGCCCTCCACCGCGGTCACCTGCCGGGTACCTCCGCCGCGGCCCGGGCCGCCGCCGCGGACCTCGCCGGGGACCTCCTCGAAGCGGCCGTGCGCTGCCTGCCCGGCCTCGCCGGGAGCGAGGACCCCGCCGACGCGGCCGCCCTCGTGGCCCTCGCCGACCGGGCCGCCGCCCACCACCTGGGCCTGCGCACGGACGACGCCCTCGCCGACCTGGCAGCCACCGCGTCGCCGATGATGCAGGGCGCGGCCCTGGCCGTACGGGTCCTGCTCGACCTCGACGCGGCCGCCGAGCTCGGCGGCCGCGCCGCCGGATGGATCGACAGCGCGGGCACCGCCGACAGCCGGCGCGCCCTGACCCGGCGGCTCGGCGGACTCATCACCGCCGCCGGGCCCCTGCTGCAGTCCTCGCCGGCCGCCCTCACCCCGCTCCTCGACCGCGTCGAGCACCTCGCCGACCAGGATTTCCTCGACCGGCTCCCGGCACTGCGCGGAGGCTTCGACGCCCTGTCGCCCGCCGCCCGGGACCGGCTGCTCGACACCGTCACCGAGCGGCTCGGCGACCGGATCGACCTCGCGCTCGACGCGTCGCCCGCCCTGCTCGCCCTCTGGGCCGCGGCCGACGCGGCCGGACTCGACGCCCTCAAGGCCCTGCCGCTGCCCGGAACGCAAGCGCCGCCGCCGGTTCCGGCCGCCGAGGCGCTTCACGCCCCGCGCGCGCAGTCCCCCCGGGCCGACGGCCCGCGGCTCGCCCCCGCCGACCGCTGGCGGCTGCTGCTCGGCCGCGAGCGGGACCGGCTCCCCGCCGGCGCCCGCCGCTACGCCCACGCGCTGGACGAGCTGTACGGAGCGGGGCGCGGCGAAGGCGCCTCCGACCTCGACCTCGGCCAGGGGCGCGGCCAGGGCGGCGGCCAGGAGGCCTCCTTCCCCACCGCCCGGGAGTGGTCGCAGGAGCTGGAGGCGCTGTTCGGCGCCGACGTACGGGAGGAGGTGCTGGCGGGAGCGGCCGAAGCGGGCCGCACCGACGTCCTCACCCAGCTCGATCCGGCGGCCGTACGGCCCTCGGTGGAACTGCTGAGCTCCGTACTGTCCCTCGCCGGCGGGCTGCCGGAGGCCCAGCTCGCCCGGCTGCGCCCCCTGGTCAGGCGGCTCGTCGACGAACTCGCCAAGGAGCTCGCCACCCGGCTGCGCCCGGCCCTCTCCGGCCTCGCCACGCCGCGCCCCACCCGGCGGCCCGGCGGCAGGCTCGACCTGGCCCGCACCCTGCGCGCCAACCTCGCGCACACCCGGCGCCGGGCCGACGGCAGCGTGGTCGTGGTCCCGGAGCGGCCCGTCTTCAGCACCCGGGCGAGCCGCGAGGCCGACTGGCGGCTGATCCTGGTCGTCGACGTCTCCGGCTCCATGGAGGCCTCCGTCATCTGGTCGGCCCTGACCGCGGCCGTACTGGGCGGCGTACCGACCCTGTCCACCCACTTCCTCGCCTTCTCCACCCAGGTCGTGGACCTCACCGACCGGGTCGAGGACCCGCTCTCCCTGCTGCTGGAGGTCCGGGTCGGCGGGGGCACGCACATCGCCGCCGGTCTTGCGCACGCCCGCTCCCTGATCACCGTCCCGAGCCGCACCCTGGTGGTCGTGGTCAGCGACTTCGAGGAGGGCGCGCCGATCGGCGGGCTCCTCGGCGAGGTCCGCGCGCTGGCCGCCTCGGGCGCCCACCTGCTGGGCTGCGCCGCGCTCGACGACGAGGGGACGCCCCGGTACTCCGTCCCGGTCGCGCGGCAACTCGTGGCGGCCGGTATGCCGGTGGCCGCCCTCAGTCCCCTCGCCCTCGCCCGCTGGGTGGGCGACCGCCTCCGTGGAGAGTCCCGTTGAGCACCGAACTGCCGCCCGTCGCCCCCGAGGTGCTCGCCGAAGCCGTCGAGCACCTCACCCCCCGCCTGCGCAAGAAGCTGGACGCCGCCACCGAGGGCTGCGCGGCGGGCGCCGTCCTCGCGGCCGACGGCACGGTCACCCTCCGCTTCGGCGAGGACGCCCTGGTCACCCTGAGCCCCGGTCCGGCGGGCACGATCACCACGGCGGAACAGGCCACGTGCAGCTGCCTGCTGGCACCCCGCTGCCTGCACCGGGCCGCCGCCCTGGGCGCGGCTCCGCTCGCGGACAGCCCGCCGGAGCCGGCCACGGCGGCCGGGCCTGCCGAGTCCGCCGATCCGATCGGGTCCCCGGAACGCGTCGAACCCGCCGAGCTCGTCGAGCCCGTCGCGCCCGTCGAGACCACCGAGCCCGCTCCGGCCCTCACCGCGGCCCAACTGCGCGCCGCCGGCGCCCTCTGGTACGTGGCCGCCGAAGCCCTCGCCGCCGGGGTCACCGCCGGGGGAGCGGTGGTCCAGGCCGAACTGCTGCGCGCCGCCCACACCGCCCGCCTCGCCGGGCTGCCGCGCGCCGAAGCGGCCGCCCTGCGGGTCGTACGCGGCCTGCGCGCCGCCCGCGAACGCCGGGCCGGCCAGCGGCTCGGCGACCTCACCGGGGCCTTCCGCGAGCTCCTCCACACCGCCGGGATGCTGGCCTCCGGCTCGGCCGACCCCGCGCTGACCGGCACCGCCCGCCGTGCCTACGCGCCCGGCGGCAGCCTCCAGGTGCACGGCCTGTGCCGGGAACCCGTCCTCTCCGCCACCGGATACGGCGGCGTGGTCACCCACCTGCTGGCCCCGGGCGGCACCCCCTACTCGGTCTCCGACGTCCGACCCGGCGGCCTGGCCCGCGCCCGCGGCGCCGGTTCGGCCTCCGTGGCCCTCGGCGGCGCCGCCCTCGACCATGCCGGCCTCGCCCGCGGTGGCCTGCGTATCGTCGGCGCCACCGTCTCCCCGGAAGGCCGGCTCGGCGCCGGACGCGGGGTCAGGGCGACCCCGCTGCCCGGGATCGCCTGGACCGAACAGCCCGCCGCGCCGCTCTTCGCCCGGCCGGCCGCCGAGGCCGTCGCCGAGCTGCTCGCCGCCCCGGAAGCAGCCGAGTCCGCACTGCTCGGCTGCGACGTCACCGTCGTCGGCGCGGCCGGCGAACACCTCCTCGTGCGCGAGACGCGCCCGGACGCGCCCCTGCTGCGGCTGCTGCCGGCGCATCCGCATCCGGAGCTGGCGCACACGGAGAACCTGCGCCGCATCGCCTCGTACCCCGGGCTCCTGCTGCGCGTCCTGGGCCGCCCCGACCTGGACCGCACCGCCACGCTGCGCCCCCTGGCCGTGGGCCCGGTGCCGGGCGCCGAGTACACGCTGCGGCTGCCCGAGGAATGGCTGGGCCGGGCCGACCTCGGCTACGACCGCCTCCAGGGTGCGCACTTCCCGCAGGGGGCCGCCGCCGCCACCGTACCGCTCCCGGCGGCCGAGGGGCCGGACCCGCTGGCCGACTCCCCGCTGTGGCGGGTGCGCCGCCTCCTGGAGACCGGGGTCGCCGGTGGCCGCCGCGCCGTCGCCGAGGCGGCCCGCGGCACGGAGTCCCTGGCCGCCGCCTCGTACGGCCCGCTGCGCCGGGCCGGGCTCACCGGGGCGGCGGACCTGGCCGCCGCGCTCGCCGCCGAGGCCGACCGCCGTCCCCGCGATGTCTTCGGCCGGCTGGCCGACCCCTCGCCCGACGGCTACGCCTGGGCGTGGCTCGCCGCGGCCACCCACCTGGCGGCGGCGGAACGCTGCCTGATCGCCGCCTCCTGGGCGGCGGCTCCGAACGCCGGCGCGGTCAGCGGGCGGTGACGGACGGGGTCAGTCTGCGGGCCAGGAGGTCCAGGGCCGCGGTGACCTCCCGGACGGTGTCCGGGTCCGGGGCGGCTCCGTCGGGACCGGTCAGCGCCGCGGCAAGAGCGTCGTCGATGGTGGTGGCCCGGACCTCGGCGACCCGGGCGGAGGGTTCGGCGGCGGGCCTGATGAGCCGGCGGCGCCGGTCGGCCGGGTCGGGCTCCGTGTCGACGGAGCCCGCCTGCTCCAACCGGGCGACGGACGTGGAGACCTGACTCTGCGGCAGGCCCGTCCGCGCGGCGATCTCGCCGACCGTGGTCCCCGGGTGGGATACGACGTCGCCGAGGACGACGACCACCGAGCGGACCGATCCCGGCGGTCCCGACTTCGGCTGGGGCATCGCCTGTTCGCCGATCTTCATGAGGGCGCGTCCCAGGAGGAACGCTTCGACTCCGTTCATGGGCAGCAGAGTACATCTCAATGGATGCATCTATTTTGATGCATCCATTGAGATGGATTACTGTCGTGTCGTCAGCCGGACCTACCGATGGCACCTCAGCAAGGGAGACTCACCATGCCCACGACCGCCGCCTCCACCACCGCTGTCACCCGCACCCTCGCCGTCCCGGGCGCCACCCTGCACTTCCGGGTCGAGGGCCGCGGCCCTGTCCTCCTCCTCTCCCAGAGCGGCGAGGGCGACGCGGACCGCACGGTCGACCTCGTCCCGCACCTGACCGACACCTTCACGGTCGTCACCTACGACCGCCGCGGCCTGTCGCGCAGCACCCTCCACGACCCCGCCGGGCCCGTCACCATGGCCGAACACGCGGACGACGTCGCCCGGCTGCTCGCCGAGGTCACCGACGGGCCGGCGCTGATGGCCGGGTTCAGCATGGGCGCCGCGATCGGCCTCCAGGCCGTGGCCCGCCACCCGGGCCTGCTGAGCACTCTGATCGCACACGAGCCCGTGATGCCGAACCTGCTGGCCGAGGCGGACCGCGCCGAGCACCTCGCCGAGCTGACGGCCATCCAGGACGTCTACGCGGCCGGGGGCCTGACGGCGGCGTTCCCGGCGATCGCCCGGCACCTGGGCATCGACCCGGCGCACGACGAGAGCGAGGACGGCCTCACCCCCCAGCCGCTGACCCCGCGCCGAAGGGCCAACTTCGGCTTCTTCATCGGAACGGAATTCACGGCCGTCACCACGGACGCCCTGGACCCGGCGGGACCGGTACGGGCCGCGGCGCGAACCGGCACGAGGATCATCGCGGCGACGGGGCGGACGACCCGGCCGGCGGTCCACACCTACCGCTGCGCGCTGGCGCTGGCGGCGCGACTGGGCACGGAGCCGGTCGGGTTCCCCGGCGGCCACAACGGGAACACCGCGTTCCCCCGGGCCACGGCGCAGACGCTGAAGACCGTCCTCGGCCGGTGATCCCCGTGATCCCTGTGATCCCCGTGATCCCCCCCAGCGGTCTCCTGGCGCGGCGCGGGGGGAGCTCCGGCGGCTACTCCGAGCCCAACCAGGCGCGCAGCACGCCGAGGTCGGTCTCGGTCAGGCCCCGTCCCGGATCGACCCGGTGCAGGAGCGCCCGGCCGGGGTGGCGGGCGGCCACCCAGGCCCGGTCGGCGCCGGTGATCTCGTCGTCGACCCAGATGAAGGGCCGCCCGGCGGCGTGGTCGAGGAGCGCGGGGGTCTTCCAGTGGACTCCGCCCCGCCCGCCCTCCTCGGAGGGCTCCGGCCAGCGCACCACGGGCAGTTCCGGCAGGCCGAGCCGGGGCGCGACGCACTCGTTGGCGTCCGCCATCCAGGTCGTGGCCCACACCAGCTCGCAGGGCAGTGCCGCCAGCCGGGGCCCGAGCGTCGGATCGACCCGGGCGAGCAGGGGATTGGCCTCCTCGTCCGCGCCGGACGGGTACGGGCCGGCCCCGAAGGGGATGAGCGGTCCGTCGACATCGAGGTAGAGCAGCACAGGGCTGGTGGAACCGGTCATGAGCCCAGCGTAGTCCTCCTGTGCATGAAGAATGATCTTGGTGGGCGGAGGCCGGGGGTGGCGGGGAACGTGGGCGTGACAGAGCGGCTGTGGCGGTACCCGATCAAGTCGACCGGCGGCGAACGGCTCCACAGTGTGGACGTCGACGAGCGCGGCCTGGTGGGCGACCGGCTGTTCGCCGTACGCGACGCGGAAGGCAAGTTCGGCTCGGGCAAGAACACCCGGCGCTTCCGGCGGATGG
Source organism: Streptomyces sp. NPDC001549 (assembly GCF_042894025.1). Lineage (NCBI taxonomy): Bacteria > Bacillati > Actinomycetota > Actinomycetes > Kitasatosporales > Streptomycetaceae > Streptomyces > Streptomyces sp. NPDC001549. The sequence continues at coordinate 200,593 of NZ_JBIAVJ010000011.1, read as the reverse complement.
ACGGCCTGCTCCAGCTGAGTTCGCGCTACCCGCGCGGCACCCCGGAGCCGGGTCCGCCGGAACTGCTCGACCCGCACGGCAACGCGGTGGCCGACCCCACGGCGTACCTGCGCACCCACCTCGGCCGTGACGACGTGGAGCTCGCCCGTGAGGGGGAGATCTCGCACTTCGACCAACTGCCGCTCAGCGTTCTCACGACGGCCACCCTCGACTGGATCCGCCGCGAGGTGCCGGGCGTTCCGGTCGACGAGCGCCGGTTCCGTCCGAACATCCTCGTGCGTACCCCGCCCGGCACCCCGCCTTTCGTCGAGGACGAGTGGATCGGGCGCGAGGCCACCGTGGGGGACACCCTCCGTATCGAGTTCCTGCGCTCCAGCAAGCGGTGCGTGATGACCAACCAGGCCCAGCAGGACCTGCCGCACTCGCCGCTGATCCTGCGGACGATCGCCAGGGCGCACGACAACCGGCTCGACGCGCTCGCCGGGATCGTCACACCGGGAACGGCCCGGGTCGGGGACCGCCTCGTGCTCGGCTGAGAGCGCCGACGCGCGCGTGGACGGCCGGATACGACCGCCCACGTGAGCCGGTGTGGGACGGCTCGCGGCCGCGAGGTGGAACCCCGGCTGCCACGATCGCCTCTTGGTGGCCGAAGGGGGGATGGCCATGACGAAGACAGCGGTGTCCGTGACCGGGCGGCTGGTGGTGGCGGGGCTCCTGTGCGCAGCCCTGGCAGCGTGCGGGACCACACGGGCGGGACAGGCCGCGCCGCCCGCGGGCGTACCCGTGCTCGCCCCGGCGGAGTGCGATCTCGACGTGCCGACGGATCAGGAGACGGGCGGGTACGCGGGTCCGCCGACGGATCAGGAGACGGGCGGTTATGCCGGTCCGCCGACGGATCAGGAGACGGGTGGATACGCGGGTCCGCCGACCGACCAGGAGACGGGCGGGTACGCGGGTCCGCCCACCGACCAGGAGACCGGTGCCTACGTGGGCCCGCCGACCGACGGTCAGATGGCCAACGGCGGAGGCCCCTGCGGCCCGGCGGACTGGTTCGACATGACCCGCGACTTCACCGCCTACTACGTGAAGCACCAGGCCGACGACGGGTACGCGGACTCCGAGGTCATCAAGGAGGTCCGCGTCCGCAAGGTACGCACGGTCGGCGAGGCGAGGATCACCTTCACCACCGAGGAAGTGGGCAAGAGCCGGGGCGATGCCGCACGCGGGATCGCCAAGCTGTTCGCCGCCTGGCGGCACGAGGTCTACGGGGACACGGGCACGGTGACGCTCCAGACCTCGACGGGGCCGAGGCTGAACGTCACCGAGCCCTGGTGACCCCGGGCCACTGCGCGTCCCAGAGCGCGCAGTGGTGCTCCGCCCGTGCGTCCACCGTACGGATCCCGCCCGCCCCCGGCGCCAGTGACAGCACCGAGGCCGAAGTGCGGTCGCGCGGCCACTGCGGTGCTCCCGGCGCCGCCGGAACGCCCGTGCGGGCGAATCCGGTCCAGTAGCCGGTCATCCGGTCCGCGAGCTGCCGCTGCGGTCCGGTCAGCGGCGCGATCGTGAACAGGTAGGGCAGTTCGAAACCGTGGGCCGCGCCGTACGGCAGGTCCGGCGGCTCCGGCAGGCCCGTGAAGTCGGGTGCGCCCCGGTCGCTGAACCGGTACGTGTACACCGGCACGTGCCGGCCCATCGCCGCGCCGTCCCGCAGCGTCGGGCAGACGAACGACACGTCGGTCAGTACGGTGGCCCACGCCACCGCCGGGGTCGCGAAGGCGGACACCGGATAGCCGGCCTCCACCGCGCGGGCGGTCGGCGCGTCGAAGGACAGCTCCAGCCGGGCCCGGTAGGCGGCCTCGTCGGGGATCGGATACGCCGCCAGGGTCTGCGCGAGGAAGAGGCGCATCTCGTCCTGGGTGGTGCCCTGGACGACCGGCACCCGGTGGAACCGGCCGGCCTCCAGCGCCCGCCGGGGCTCCAGCGGCAGCACGCTGTTGCCGTAGGAGACCAGCGAGAAGCGCTGCATCAGTTCGGCGGTCGCCAGGACGTCGGTGTCCAGTCCGCGCAGGCAGTCCAGCACCGCGCCGGGCCGGTCGCAGCCGAGCCGGGCCGCCGCCAGGGCGCCGTCCGCGACCGTGCGCCGCTCCGGCACGAAGGGCTCGTACGTGCCGAGGCCGGGCAGCAGCGACCACGGCGGTGTCGTCGTCGAGCACGATCCGCTCTGCACGATCGCCCGGTGGAACAGGCCCGCCGAGGCCGGGGAGGTGAGGTGCGCGCAGACGCTGAGGGCCCCGGCGGATTCGCCGAAGACGGTGACGTTGTCCGGGTCCGCGCCGAAGCGCGCCGCGTTCGCCCGCACCCAGCGCAGTGCCGCCCGCTGGTCCGCGAGGGCGAAACCGGGCGCCCCGCCGAGCTCCGGATGGCCGAACAGGCCGAAGACGCCCAGCCGGTAGTTCACGGTCACGACCACGACGCCGCCCTGTGCGGCCGGCCGGTCGGGCAGGTACGCGTCGCCCGCGCCGCTGAAGAAGCCGCCACCGTGGAACCAGACCATGACGGGCCGCCCGCGACCGCCCCCGCCCCCGGCGGTGGCCCGGCCCGCCGGAGCGGTGACGTTGAGGTACAGGCAGTCCTCCGAGCCGGTCGGCCCGCCCGGCCGGCTCGCGGGCAGCTGCACACAGCGCGAACCGGGCGCCCCGGCATCGCGTACGCCCTCCCAGCGCGGCGCCGGCTCCGGCAGCCGCCAGCGCAGCGGACCGGTCGGGGCAGCGGCGAAGGGGATCCCCTCGAAGGTGTCGTACGCGCCGTGCCCGATGCCCCGCACCGGACCCCGGTCGGTGTCCACGACGGGCCGGTCCGGACCGGGCGCGGCGCCCAGCAGCAGCAATACGACGGGCAGCAGCAGGGCCCACCGGCGACGGAACTGGCGAAAGTCGGTCACGGCCGACGCCCTTTCCCCTTCGGGGCCCGGGTGGAGACCCCCGTTTGCCCGCCCCGAATGGCGCAGTGGGCGGAAGTGGCACTCAATGTAACAAAGCGTGCGCTTCCCATGACGCACGATGACCGGCGCGCGATTTGCGTAGACCAGACCCGCGCGTCGGCGAACGGAGCTTTCCATGGATGACCCCGTCACCCTCGCGGCGGAACAGTACGAAGACCGCCACGGGACCCCCGACCCCATCGCACCGGACGAGCCGACCACGCCACCCATGCGGACCCTGCTGGAGACGGCGGCCACCTGCCGTCCGGTCGAGGAGGTCACCGCGCTCGTGAGCCTCCTCAAGGAGGGCGGCCCGCTGCCCGACGCCGGACACGACGCGCTGCGCACGGCCGCCGTGACCCGACCAATGCAGGATGTACGACGGATGGTCGCCCTTCTGGGCGAGTCGCCGCACGAGGTGGCCGAGGCGGACCTCACGCTGCGCGCCGCCGCCGCCGTCGGACGGTCCATCGAGGACGTCGCCCTGCTGGTGACCACCCTCGGCAAGGAGGACGCGGCCGAGGCGGAGCGCCGGGGCCGCGCCGGGCCCGACGGTCCGGCCCACCCGTACGCCGCCCCGTCCGGCCCGCACCCGGAGCCCTCCGCCGAGCCCTACGAGGAGAGGTACGAGCCGCAGCCGCGATACCCGGCGCTGTACGACGCCCCGTACCAGGAGCCGCCCCGGCGCACCGCTCCCGTGGACCCGCCCGCCGCGTCCCGCGACCGGGCGCTGCGGCGCGTCCTGCGCTGGCCCGTGGCGATCGCCCTGCTGGTCAGCGCAGCCCTGCACCTGCCGAACGACCTGACGGCCCTGCAGTTCGCGGCCCCCGTCGACTGCCTGCCCCTCCTCGTCGCCGTGCTCTGCCTGGTGAGCGGCGCGCTGGTGGCGCTCCGGGACACCACGGCCGGGTGGCGGGCGGGCGCGGCCACCGCCCTCGGCGTGGTCGCCCTGCACGTGCTGGGCGGATCGCTGCGGTACGACCCGCTGGCGGGCGCGCTGGGTGGCACCCTGGCCTGGGCCGATGTCACCGTCGTGCTGTGCGCGGCGGTCGGCGCGGTCCTCGCCGGCCTGGCCCTGCGGAACCGCCGGGAGCCCTCGGCCTGAGGGGCCGCAGGCTCCACCGGAGCGGCACCCCGCGCCCCGTGCGCGGGGTGCCGCTCCGTTCGCGGCCGGGCGCGGTCCTTCGCTGCCGTTCGCGGGCGGCCCGGTCACGCGAGCAGGTTCACCGCCCGGGTGAACACGCGCGGGAGCCGGGCGGCCAGCGGGACGATCCGTGGCGCGAGCCGCGGCTGGTGACGGGCCCACAGCAGGGACGCGGTGAGCGTGCGGTAGCTGCGCGACAGGTCCCGCCAGGCCTGCTCGTAGGCCTGCGGACGCCCCGCCCGGACGCACCGCACCAGCTCGCCCGCCGCCTTCACGGCCAGGGTGAGTCCCTCACCGGTCAGCGCGTCCACGTACCCGGCCGCGTCCCCCACGAACAGCACGCGCCCCGCCACCCGTACGCGGGCCCCCTGGCGCAGCGGCCCGGCCCCGCGCACCGGCGTTCCGGCCGCCGCGGCCAGGCGCGCCGACAGCACCGGGAAGCGGGCCAGCTGTACGTCGAACGGGGCCTGATCGGAGGTCAGGACGGCCACGCCGATCCGGTTGGGCGCCAGCGGGGTGACGTAGGCCTCGCACCGCGCCGACCAGTGCACCTCGACGAGGTCGCTCCACGGCGGGACCGGGTAGTGGCGGCGCAGCCCGTAGCGTGCCGGGCGGCGGGTCGCGAGCGGCGCCGACAGGCCGAGCCCGCGCCGGACGGGGGAGTGCAGGCCGTCCGCGGCGACCAGGTAGCGGGCGGTGAGCCCGGCCGCGCTGACCTGGTGCACGTCCTGGCGTACTTGGTCGACGCGCCCGGGGAGCACCCGTACGCCGAGCTGCACGGCGCGCTCGGCCAGCGCGGCCTGAAGTTCCGTGCGCCGGGCGCCGAGCCCCGGGCCGGACCGGAAGAGCCCCTCGGCGCGGCGGCCGCTCTCGCCGTCGACGTAGCGGATGCCGCGGAACGGCTGCCCGGCCACGGTGACGCCCAGCTCCCGGAGGTGGCGTACGCCCCCCGGCATCAGGCCCTCCCCGCAGGCCTTGTCGATGGGGGTGGGCCGCGGTTCCACGACCACGACCTCGAGGCCGGCGAGCGCGCCGTGGATGGCGGTGGCCAGTCCGGCCGGGCCGCCGCCCGCGATCAGCAGGTCGATCACGAGGCGGCGCCGGCCGAGTGGACGGCTGCGGGCGCCCGCAGCCGGCCGCCGTCGGTCAGGGCGGCGTCCTCGCAGCCGATCCGTACGCGCAGCAGCACCAGGTTGAGGACGGTGAAGCCGAGCGCCGTCATCCACGCGCTGTGCACCAGCGGCAGCGCGAGGCCCTCCGCGACCACCGCCACGTAGTTGGGGTGGCGCAGCAGCCGGTACGGTCCCGCCTCCACCAGGGGAAGCCCGGGAACGACCAGCACCCGGGTGTTCCAGCGCTTCCCGAGGGTGGCGATGCACCACCAGCGAAGGCCCTGGGCGGCCACGGCACAGGCGAGGGCCGACCAGCCGAGCAGGGGGACGAAGGGCCGCCCGGCCACCCAGGGTTCCACCACGCAGCCCACGAGCAGCGCGGTGTGCAGGGCGACCATGGCCGGGTAGTGGCCGCGGCCGTACTCGCGGCCGCCGCGGGCCAGGCTCCACGCGGTGTGGCGGCGGGCCGTGATCAGCTCGGCGAGCCGCTCGGCGGAGACGAGCCCGATGAGCAGCACGTACAGGGTCAGGGAGGTGGGGACGGTCATGGCGGGGATCGAGGTCATCGGGGTCACCAGCGCAGGAGGACGAGTTCGGAGGCGAAGCCCGGACCGAAGGCGAGCATCAGCCCGACCGATCCGGGCGGGGGCGGTCCCGCGCTCTGGACGCCGTCCAGGATGTGCAGGACCGAGGCGGAGGAGAGGTTGCCCACGGCCGCGAGCGAGCGCCGGCTGGCGGCGAAGGCCGATTCCGGCAGCGCGAGGGCGTCCGAGAGCGTGTCGAGGATCTTCGGGCCGCCGGGATGACAGATCCACGCGTCGACGTCCGCGGGTTTGAGGTCGTGCGCGGCGAGGAAGGAGTCGACCTCCTCGGCCACGTGCAGCCTGACCAGGTCCGGGAGTTCGCGGCCCAGCACCATGCGCATCCCCCAGTGGCCGATGTCCCAGCCGAGCAGGTGCTCGGTGCCCGGGTACAGGCGGCTGCGGGCGGCCACCACCTCGGGTCCGGCGCCGGTGGCGTGCAGGGGATGGTCGCGGCCCACCGCCACCAGGGCGCCCGCGCCGTCGCCGAACAGGGCTCCGGCCACCAGGTTGGCCATCGAGGCGTCGGTGGACTGGAGGGTGAGCGAGCAGAGCTCGGTGGACAGCAGCACGGCCGCGTGGCCGCTGCGGCCCGTCAGATGGTCGTGGACATGGCCCACTCCGGCGGCACCGGCCGCGCAGCCGAGACCGAAGAGCGGTACCCGCCGTACGTCGGGACGCAGGCCCGCACGGGTGGCGAGACGGGCCTCCAGCGAGGGCGTCGCGAGCCCGGTCACCGTGGTCGACATGACCAGGTCGATCTCCTGGGCCGCCAGGCCGGCGTCGGAGAGGGCGAGTTCGAGGGCCCGGGTGCCGAGCTCCAGGGCCGTCTCGATGAAGAGGGCGTTCGTCGCGCCGAAGTCGTTCCCCGGACCGTACCGCTCCAGCGGCAGCGCGAGATGTCGGCCGTCCACGCGCACCGAGCCGTGGACGCGGCGCAGCAGGGCGGTGTCGGAGCCCGGTGGCAGGAAGCGGGCGAGCGCTTCCGTGATCTCGGACTGGAGGTGGCGATGAGGCGGGAACACGCTGCGCACTGCCAGAACACGTGTCATTCGTTCACCATAGAAAATAACTGACACATCGTTATGAATCAGGCGAACCGGGCGCGGCGCCGCGTAGCGTGTCGCCGTGCCCGCGCGAACCACGCAGTCCCGCGAGAACACCGGAGTCACCGGGAGCGCAGCGCCCGGCCCCGGCTCAGGCCCCGCCCTCGTACGGGGCCTGGCCGCCGCGTGCCACCCGCTGCCCGCGGCCGCCGTGACCCTCTTCGCCGCCGCCCTGACGGCCGCCGCGGGGCAGAGCCCGGCGCGGGCGGCCGTCACCGTGGGCGCGGTGGCCGCCGGACAGCTGTCGGTGGGCTGGTGCAACGACCGGGCCGACCTGCGGCGCGACCTGGCCACGGGCCGACAGGACAAACCGCTCGTCGCCGGGACGGTCACGGCCGCGGCCGTGACCCGGGCCGCGGCCGTGTCGCTGCTGCTCTGCGTCCCGCTGTCCCTGGCCTGCGGGCTGCTCGCCGGCGCCGCGCACCTCGTCGGCGTGGCGGCCGCCTGGGCCTACAACCTCCGGCTGAAGAGCACGGCCGCCTCCTGGGTCCCGTACGCCCTGGCCTTCGGCCTGCTGCCCGCCTTCGTCACCCTGGGCCTGCCCGGCGCCCCCTGGCCGCCCCCCTGGCTCACGGCCGCCGCGGCCCTCCTCGGCGCGGGCGCGCACTTCGCCAACGTGCTGCCGGACATCGCCGACGACCTGGCCACCGGAGTGACAGGGCTGCCGCAGCGGCTGGGCCTGCGGGTCTCGGGCGCGCTGGCCGGGCTGCTCGTCCTCGGCTCGACCGCCACCCTGGTCGTCGGACCACCGGGGCGGGTGACGGCGTACGGCTGGATGCTGCTCGCCGCGACCACGACGGCGCTGCTCCTCGCGGCCCGCCGGCCCGCCGGAAGGCTCCCGTTCCTGGCCACGATGGCGGTGGCCGGAGCCGATGTGATCCTGCTGGTCGTCGAACTCCGCCCGTGAGCCACCGCCTCCGCCCGTGAGCCACCGCCTCCGCCCGTGAGTCGCCAGGGCGACGCGGCCGCGCGGCCGCGCGCTCCGGCTCACTCCGTCCTCCGGCTCACTCCGCGCGCAGGGCCCGCGCCGTACGGGTGCGTGCCGCCCAGAACGCGGGTGCAAGGGCGCCGGCCACGGCGATCGGCACTCCGGCGAGGGCCATCAGGACGGGCAGCACCCCACCGTGCACGTCGATGAAGGCCTGCGGGATCGTGAACCCCGCCGCCCGGCCCATCGCCGGCATCACCGCGCGGTGCACGGCGGCGCCCAGCGGCGCCCCGACCGCCCCCGCGACCAGACCGATCGCCGCCACGCCCGTCAGGACCCGGACGACGGTCTGCCGGGGAGTCATCCCGAGCGCCTTGAGCACCCCCTGGTCCCGGACCCGGTCACGGGTGTCCAGGACGACCGTGTTGAGGACACCGAGGCCGGCCACGGCGACCAGCATCAGGGTGAGCATCGCGATCAGCCCCCGCATCGCGGTGAGGACGCTCGACGACGGGCTCTCGGTGGCCGAGGCCTGCGCGCCCAGCGGCTCCAGGATCCCGTTCAGCTCCGCGAGGTAGCGGTCCCGGTCGGTCCCCGTCGTCAGCTCGACCCCGAAAACGGCGGGCAGGTAGGGGGACTCCAGCGCCGCGACGGACTCCCGGGCGGTGCGCAGCGTCATCCCGTCGTCGCCCAGGTCGAAGACCTCGCCGACGATCGTCAGCCGGGCCGAACGCCCCTGCTCGGAGACGACGACGCCGTCCCCGACGCGCAGCCCGGTGGCCCGGAGGAACCGGCCGGCGACGACGGCCTCGCCCTGCGCGGCGAACCAGCGGCCCGAGGTCATCGTCGTACCGGCGCCCGCGCCCTGCCCCTCGTACGCCACGAGCGGCGCGCCACCCGTCAGCCCCGCCACGTCCACCTCGGTACGGGCGGTCCGCAGGAACGACCGGGTGCCGGCGTGCCCTTCCAGAACCCGCGCGACGGCGGCCGGACCGGCCGGGCGCGCGGCGAAGGACGCACCGGGACCGCCCTCCGGCGGGAGCACGGTTCGCACCGTGACCGTGCCGGAACGGTCCGGGTCACCTTCGGTCTGCACAGCCACCAGGGTGCCCCCCAGACCGACGGCGAGCGTCACCGCGAGGGCCCCGAACGCCACCGCCGAGGCCGTCGTCGCCGAACGGGCCGGCCGGGCGAGCGGACCCGCCAGCCCCAGGACCACCGACCGCGGCAGCGGCAGCCTCCCGAGGGCGTGCCGCGCCCGCAGGCCCCGCCGGGCTCCGGTGACCCCCGCGCCGCGGCCGATCGCCAGGGCGGCCGGCAGCCGCGCCGCGCGCAGCGCCGGTACGAACGCGGTCGCCGCGACCACCGCCAGCGCCGCGGCGGGTACCACCACGTCCACCCACACGGGGACCAGCACCGCCGCCGTTCCGTACACCTGCGCGACCTGCGCCGTCACCGGTACGGCGAGCGCATTGCCGAGCAGGGCGCCGAGCAGCGCCCCGGCCGATGCGGGCAGCAGCGCCTGCGCCACGTACGCGCGGCCCACCTGCAGCGGGGTGAATCCGAGGGACTTGAGGATCCCGATCCGGCGGGTCCCGGCGACGACGGCCCCGCTCACCACGGTGCCGATCACCAGGACGGACATGGCCAGGCCGAGGAGGGCGAAGACCGTCAGGAAGGGAATGAACGCGGCGGTGTTCTGCTGGGCGACCTGGCGTACGTCGAGGTACGACCGGGCGCCGGTGAGGGCGGCGCCCGGTACGGCCGCGGTGATCGCCTCCTGTCCGGCGCGTACGTCCTCGGCGGTGCCGGACGAGGTGAGCCGGTAGAGCATCTGGGCATCGGGCCCGGCCGTCGTCAGCCCGGCCACCTGCTCCGGCACCACCCAGGCATCGGCGCTCCGCCCCGCCGACGAGGCGATCCCGACGACGGTGAGCTCGACCTGTTCCGCCCGTACGCGTGCGCCCGGCAGGATGCCCGGGGGCAGCGTCGCCCGCTCCAGCACGATCTCACCCGGGGCGGCGGCCCACCGGCCGTCGACCAGCGCGACCCGGTCGAGCGGACCGTCCGGGGAGACGCGCCCCACCAGGGTCGAGGGCGGCGGCGTGTAGCCGGGCGGGGTCTCCCGCACGGGCCACAGGCGGGCCGACGCGAGGGGGTACGGGCCCGCCGCGTCGGCCACTGCGGCCGCGCGGGCGCTGTCCGCGAGTTGTCCCTGCCCCGTGCCGCCCGCGGACCCGGCGAACCGGACCGTGAGGTGCGCTCCGTGCTGGCCCTCGAAGGCCCGGTCGAAGGGCCCGCGGGAGCTGACGAGCAATCCGAGCGCCAGGACCGCGGCCGCCACCGAGATCAGCGTGGTCAGGGCCATCACGGCGGTCTGCAGGCGGCGCCGGCCGAGGCCGGCCCGGACCACCCGCCCGAGCCCGCCCGGCTGCCGGGGGCCGCGTCCCGGCCTCATCGGGTCACCACCCGGCTGACGTCGCGCGCGATCCGGCCGTCGACGACCTCGATCGTCCGCGTCGCGCAGGACTCGGCGAGCGCCAGGTCGTGCGTGACCAGCACGATCGTCTGCCCGTCGGCGTTCAGACCGCGCAGCAGCTCCCGTACGTCGGCGCCCGAGGCGCTGTCCAGCGCGCCCGTGGGCTCGTCCGCGAGCAGCAGCGGCGGCCGGTTCATCAACGCCCGTGCCACGGCCACGCGTTGCCGCTCGCCGCCGGAGAGCCGGCCCGGGTAGGCGCGGGCGTGCCGCTCGATGCCCAGGCGCGCGAGGAGCTCGGCGGCGCGGTCCGCCGCCCGGGCGCGGGGCACCCCCGCCAACTGGGCCGGGAGCAGCACGTTGTCGGCGACGGTGAGGTCGTCGAGGAGGTTGAAGAACTGGAAGATCATGCCGATCCGGGCGCGCCGGTGCAGTGCGGAGGCGGTCTCGCTCAGCGTGTCGACGCGCACCCCGTCGACGGTGACGCCGCCCGCGGTGGGCCGGTCGAGGCCGGCGATCAGGTTGAGCAGCGTGGACTTGCCGCTGCCCGAGGGGCCGAGGACGGCGAGGGCCTCACCGGGGCGCACCTGGAGGCTGATCCCGGCGAGGGCGGGCGGGCCCCCGTCGTAGCTCCTGGTCACCTCACGCAGGTCGATGAGCGGGTCGGCGATCCGGTCGGTGATCCGGTCGGTCACGGCTCCTCCGTATGACGGGGTGTCGGGTACGCCCCGACGCTAGGGAGACGACACGGATCGGCACGTCGGCCGCAGTGCGGAAAGTCCGTACCGTGCCGGGCGGACCCGGCGGCGCATCATCCCTGCGACGTACGCCTGTTGGCGGTGCTCCTCCGCCCCCGGGCGGACCCGCGGCGACCTGCCCCTTGGCAGACTGGCCCGATGATCGAAGCAGCCGTCCGCCGGGTCCGCGCCGCCCGGGCCGACTGGATCCGGCCGCACCTGTCGCGCTGGGCCCGGTCGGTCGACGTGCTCATCGCGCTCGCGCTGGCCGTCGCCACGGTCCTGGGCGACCTCGACCGCTCGTACGTCGACATCGGGGAACCGCTGCCCGGCAGCCCCGGGGCCCCGCAGCCCCCGCCCTACCCGCCGCCCCCGCCCGTACGCGTACCCGGCGTACCCGGCGCCGCGCAGCTCGTGCCCTTCGTGCAGCACACGCTGCCGCCGGTGGATGCGTGGGAGCTGCTGGCGGCGGTGCTCACCGCGGCGCCGCTGCTGCTGCGCCGCCGGTTCCCGCTGACCGTGTACTGGGCGGTCATGGGCGCGACGGTGCTGTTCCACCAGGGGCAGGTGACACAGGACGCGACGACGGTCGTCTTCGCGTCCGGGCTGGTCGCGGCGTACAGCGCCGCGATGCACAGCCCGCACCGCATCTCCGCCGTGCTGTCGGTGCTCGTCGGGATGGTGCTCACCGCCGCCTTTCCGCTGATCCCGAAGGTGGACGGGGGAGCGGTACCGGTACTCGTGCTCCTGCCCGTCGGGTTCGCCGCCCACGCCATCCACAGCTGGCGCGAACGCCTGCGCACCCTGCGCGAGGGGCAACGGGAGCAGCTGCGGCGGGCGGTGAAGCAGGAACGCGCCCGGATCGCGCGGGAACTGCACGACGTGGTGACCCACAACGTGAGCATGATGACGATCCAGGCGGGCGCGGCACGCAAGGTGCTCGACACCTCGCCCGACCAGGCCCGCGAGGCGATGCGGGCGGTCGAGGCGGCGGGACGTACGGCGATGTCGGAACTGCGCCACGTGATGGGGCTGTTGACGATGCCGGACGGTGGCGGCGGTGTGAGTGGCTACGGCTACGGCTACGGAAACGGCGACAGCGGCAGCGACGGCGAAGGCGGCCCGGACCCGGCGCGGGACGCGGACCTGGCCCCGCAGCCCGGCCTGGACCGGCTGGAGGAACTGGTCGGCCGGGTACGGGAGTCCGGCGTCCCCGTCGACCTGGCGGTCCGCGGCAGCCGGCCCGGCCTGGCCCCGGGCGTGGACCTCGCCGCCTACCGGGTGGTGCAGGAGGGCCTGACCAACGCGGTCCGGCACGCGGCCGGGGCACGGGTGTCGGTGACGGTGGCGTACGCACCCGGCGAACTGCGGGTCGAGGTGGCCGACACCGGCGGGACGCCGCGCGCCCCCGTGCCCCCGGGCGGCGGCCGGGGCCTGGTGGGCCTGCGCGAACGGCTCGCGGTGTACGGGGGTACGCTGCGGGCGGGCGACGGGCCCCGCGGCGGATACCGGCTCCGCGCCGTGATCCCTGTGGAGGCGACGTGACCGAGGCGGCCCCGGGGACACCCCGTGTCGTGATCGTCGACGACCAGGCCCTGGTACGCACCGGATTCCGCATGATCCTCACGGCGGACGGCATCGACGTGGTCGCGGACGCGGCCGACGGGGAGCAGGCGGTGGCCGCGGTGCGCCGCACCCGGCCCGACGTCGTCCTGATGGACATCCGCATGCCGGGCACCGACGGTCTGGAGGCGACCCGCCGCATCCTCGCCGACGAGGGGACCCCGCCCCGGATCGTCATCCTCACCACCTACGACCTCGACCGGTACGTGTACGCGGCCCTGAGCGCGGGCGCGAGCGGCTTCCTGCTCAAGGACGTCACCCCGGAACACCTGACGGCCGCGGTCCGCCTGGTCCGCTCCGGGGACGCGCTGCTCGCCCCGACGATCACCCGGCGGCTGGTGGAGCGGTTCGCCACGGCCGGGGAGCGCACGACGCCCCTGCACCGCGACCTCGGCACGCTGACCCCGCGCGAGCTGGAGATCCTCGAAGCCCTGGCCCGCGGCCTCAGCAACGCGGAAGTCGCCGCCCGCTTCCGGCTCAGCGAGGCCACCGTCAAGACCCACGTGGCCCGGGTCCTGTCCAAACTCGGCCTGCGCGACCGCGCCCAGGCGGTGATCGCCGCGTACGAGACGGGCCTGATCACCCCGGGAGCCCGCTGAGGACCCGAAGCGACGGCCCGGGCCGCGAGCGGCGCGGCCTTCGACCGCACGTCCGTCAGGGCATCTCCCGGGTACGGGTCCAGGCCAGCAGCGCGTCCGCCGGCCAGGTGTTGATGATCCGCCCGGCCGGAACCTCGCACTCCACGGCCCGTTCGCAGCCGACGATCTGCCAGTCCAGCTGGCCCGGGGCGTGCGCGTCCGTGTCGATCGCGAAGAAGGTGCCGGCCGCCACGGCGAGCCGCAGCAGCCGCCGGGGCGGGTCCAGCCGCTCGGGCCGGCTGTTGATTTCCACGGCGGTACCGCTCTGCGCGCAGGCCGCGAAGACCGCCTCGGCGTCGAACCGCGACTCCGGCCGGGTCCGGCCGGTGACCAGCCGCCCCGTGCAGTGGCCCAGGACGTCCATCAGCGGGTTGCGCACGGCCGCCAGCAGCCGCCGGGTCATCGCCGGCGAGTCCATCCGCAGCTTCGAGTGCACCGAGCCGACGACCAGGTCGAGCTGTTCCAGCAGCTCCGGCTCCTGGTCCAGGGCCCCGTCGTCGAGGATGTCGCACTCGATTCCGGTGAGCAGCCGGAAGGGCGCCCAGGTGTCGTTGAGCTCGGCCACCACCCGCAGCTGCTCGCGCAGCCGCTCCGGGGAGAGTCCCCGTGCGACGGTCAGGCGTGGCGAGTGGTCGGTCAGTACGGCCCATTCATGGCCCAGCGCGGCCGCCGCCCGCCCCATCGCCTCGATCGGACTGCCTCCGTCGGACCAGTCGGAGTGCACGTGGCAGTCCCCGCGGAGGGCCGTCCGCAGCGCGGTGGCGGCGGGCGTGGCCGGCGGCCCTTCGGGGAGCGCGGCGATCTCGTCCTCCAGCGCCTGCAGATAGGCCGGGACGGCACCGCCGAGTGCCTCCCGTACGACCTGGGCCGTTTTGGGGCCGATGCCCTTCACGGCCTCCAGGGAACCGGCCGCGACCCGCTCGGCCACCTCGCCCTCGCCCATCCGCGTGACCGCGGCCGCCGCGGAGCGGAAGGCGCGTACCCGGTAGGTGGGGGCCTGCGCACGCTCCAGCAGGAAGGCGATCCGGTCCAGCGCCGCAACCGGGTCCATCGCGCACCTCCTGCCCGCCGCCCCGCCGCCCGCCTCCCGCCTCCCGGACCCAGTGTCCGGTGCGGGAGGCCGCTACGCCTCTCCGGCCTCCCGGGGCACGGCGGCGTCGAGGGCGGCGGTGAGGCGGTTCAGCCGGGCCTGGAGGTCGAGGACCTCGGTGAGCTCGAAGCCGGTCGCGGCCGCGATCCGCCGGGGCACCTCCACCGCGCGGACGCGCAGCGCGGCGCCCTCCCCGGTCAGGTGGGCGTGCACGGACCGCTCGTCCTCGGTGCTGCGCTCGCGGCGGACCAGCCCGGCCGCCTCCAGGCGCTTGAGCAGTGGGGACAGCGTTCCGGAGTCCAGTCGCAGGTGTTGCCCGATCTCCTTGACCGGCATCTCGCCGTGCTCCCACAGCACCAGCATCACCAGGTACTGGGGGTACGTGAGCCCCAGGTCCTTGAGGACGACGCGGTAGAGGCCGCCGAAGGCGCGGCTCGCCGCGTTCAGGGCGAAGCAGATCTGGCCGTCGAGGCGCAGGAAGTCCTGGTCGGCGTGGGTCGCGGTGGGCTGCTCGGTCATGACGCCCAGTGTACCCGGGGCAGACTTGCGAGGCATTGAATTGTGCACAACTGAATTGTGTGCTCTAGTAGTGGAGCGCGGCCGACCACCGGCCGCCACCACGGTTCATTTCTGCGAGAGGACCTCTCATGGACGCGCTCTACACCGCTGTCGCCACCGCCAACGGCCGCGAGGGCCGTACCGTCAGCTCCGACGGTCAGATCGACCTCGCCCTCGCGATGCCCCCGGCGCTCGGCGGCAACGGGCAGGGCACCAACCCCGAGCAGCTCTTCGCGGCCGGTTACGCGGCCTGCTTCGCCAGCGCGCTCGGTCTGGTCGGCCGCCAGGCCAAGGCCGACACCAGCGAGGTCTCGGTCACCGCGGAGGTCTCCATCGGCAAGGACGGCGCCGGCTTCGGCCTCGGCGTCACCCTGCGCGTCGAGCTCCCGGAGTCCCTGGCCGGCGAGACGGGCGCCCTGCTGGTCAAGCAGGCCCACGAGGTCTGCCCGTACTCCCGCGCCACCCGCGGCAACATCGACGTGGACCTCGTGATCGAGTAAAGATGCCGGACACCTGGCGGGCGGCCACCATGGAAGGGCATCCACTTCCACGGGGGCCGCACGCCAGGAGGCGCCAGTGGCACACACCCGCGCAACGGACGTCCTGGTCGTCGGCGCCGGCCCGGTCGGCCTGACCGCCGCCGCGGAACTCCGCAGACGGGGTGTCACGTGCCGGATCGTCGACCGGCTGCCGGCCAGGCTGCCGTTCGCGAAGGCCGTGGGCATCCAGCCGCGCACGCTGGAGGTGTGGGACCGCATGGGGATGGTCCGCGCCGCACTGGAGGCGGCCGTCCCGATGCGGGGGCAGTTCCTCTACGTCAACGGCGTCGAGAAGGCCCGCACCGAGCTCTCCGTGCCGCCCGAAGTGCCCTACGGATTCGTGGCGCTGCCGCAGTACGAGACCGAGCGCATCCTGGACGAGTTCCTGGGCCGCTTCGGAACGACCGTCGAACGAGGCACCGAACTCGTGTCGTTCACCCAGGACGCCGACGGGGTGACCTGCCGGCTGCACACCCCGTCCGGGGCGGAGGAAGAGCTGCGCACCCGGTACCTGGTGGGCTGCGACGGCGCGCACAGCATCGTCCGCAAAGGGCTCGGCCTCACCTTCGAGGGCGGGGCCTTCGCCGAGGAGTACATGCTCGCCGACGTACGCGTCGACTGGGACCTGCCGCCCGGGTACAGTCTGCGCGCCATGCACCTGAACGATGCCGGGGCGGTCGACGACATGCTCGTCTGCATCCCGCTGCCCGGCCGGGGCCGGTACCGGATGTCCATGATGGTGCCGCCCGAACTCTCCACCGCACGGCAGGACGCGGCCGCCTCCGACGGCATCACCCATGGCCTGCAGAGCGGCCGGGGCCCCGGACTGGCCGACATCCAGACCGTCCTGGACCGGCTCTCACCGCAGCCGACCACCGCCTTCGACATCCGCTGGA
Organism: Streptomyces sp. NPDC001549; assembly: GCF_042894025.1. Classification (NCBI taxonomy): domain Bacteria; kingdom Bacillati; phylum Actinomycetota; class Actinomycetes; order Kitasatosporales; family Streptomycetaceae; genus Streptomyces; species Streptomyces sp. NPDC001549. The sequence continues at coordinate 184,185 of NZ_JBIAVJ010000011.1, read as the reverse complement.
CCTCGGTGTTCCGCATCAGCCACCGGATCGTGGACCGCTACGGCGACGGCCGGGTCTTCGTCGCCGGGGACGCGGCCCACATCCACCCGCCGACCGGCGCCCAGGGCATGAACACCGGCATCCAGGACGCCTGGAACCTGGCCTGGAAGATCGCCCTGGCCTGCGCGGGCGCGGCCCATCCCGGCCTGCTCGCCGGCTACGACGCCGAGCGCCGGCCCGTCGGCGAGGAAGTCGTCGGCCGCACCGTACGGCACGCCGTCGAGGGAATGGAGAACGACCCCGACGATCCGGCGACGGTGATGATGCGCGAGGCCCAACTCCTCGTCGGCTACCGGGGAAGCCCGACCGTGGACCCGCCCGGCGAGGGCCGGGGCCCCCGGCCCGGCGACCGGGCACCCGACTGCGCGGGCCTCACCGGTCCCGGCACCGCCTACCCGATGCGCCTGTACGACGTCCTGCGCGAGCGGGACCACGTACTGCTGCTCTACGGAGCCGCGTTCGGGCCCGGGTCCGAAACCGGGTCGGGGCTCGACGCACTCGTCCGGACGGCCCGGGAGTCCTCGGGCGGCCGGATGGAGGTGTGCCTGGTGCTCGCGGCGGCGTCGGCCGCCGACGCCGACGCGCATGCCGTCATCGAGGCCGACGGGACGAAACTGCCGGTCTACACCGACGCCCGGGGCGAGTTCGCCCGCCTCTACGCGGCCGAGGAGCCCACGGCCTTCGTGATCCGCCCCGACGGATACCTCGGCGCCCGGATCCCGCTCTCCCCGCCCGCCCCGCAGCCGCTGGCCGCCCACCTCGCAGCCGTCTTCGCCGCGAGCCCGCCGAACTGATCCGTCAGGTCTGGGCGCCGGCCCGGGCGGCCTCGCGGCGCTGCCGCTTGCCCAGCGGGGCCGGCGACATGTCCTGGGCCCGCGACCTCAGCTGCCTGAAGCCGTACCCGCGCTCGGCCAGCCGGCTCTCCGCCGCCAGCTCCGCCCGGGCCGTCGCGTCGAGGATGTCCTCCTCGGCCTCACCCGTGTCCACGAAGCGGAAGGTGAAGAAGGGGCGGGCCGCGAGGTCGTACGAGAGGTGCCCCTCGGCGGTGAACTCCGCGCGCAGCATGTCGTGCTCGGGCGCGGCGGCGAGCAGCTCGGCCGTCTGGTCGTCGGTCAGACCGTCGAACGAGCCGCGGACGGTGATACGGAAGGTACGGGTGGCACTCATCCCCGGAGCCTGGATCGGGCACCGCGTCCCCTGCATCCGGATATCCGCCGGTCCGCCCCGCCCGCCACCTCGCGGACGGCCGCGCAGGGCCGCGTACACCGCACGGACGCCCCGAAAGCCCCGGCCGGGAGCCCGTTTTGGATTGCCGGACGATCCTCAATACGATCCGGCGATGATCACAAGAAAACGGCTTGCGGCCGGGGCGTGCGGCCTGCTCGCCGCCCTGGCCGTCGGGCTCTTCCCGGCGAGCGCCACCGCCGCCGACGAACCGACGGCGAAGGAACCCCCCAAGGTCGACCTCGTCCTCGACGTGAGCGGCTCCATGCGGGCCAACGACATCGACGGACAGACCCGCATGGCCGCAGCCAAGCAGGCCTTCAACGAGGTCATCGACGCGGTCCCGGCCGAGGTGCGCCTCGGCATACGGACCCTGGGGGCCAACTACCCGGGGGACGACCGGGCCCTCGGCTGCAAGGACACCAAGCAGCTCTACGCGGTCGGCCCCCTCGACCGGACCGAGGCGAAGACCGCGGTGGCGACCCTCGCCCCCACCGGCTGGACGCCGATCGGACCCGCCCTGCTCGGCGCGGCCCAGGACCTGGAGGGCGGCAACGGCTCCAAGCGGATCGTGCTCATCACGGACGGCGAGGACACCTGCGCCCCGCTCGACCCGTGCGAAGTGGCGCGCGACATCGCCGCCAAGGGCATCCACCTGGTCATCGACACCCTCGGCCTGGTCCCGGACGCCAAGACCCGGGCCCAGCTGACCTGCATCGCCGAGGCCACCGGCGGCACCTACACCTCGGTGCAGCACAAGGCGGACCTCTCCAGCCGAGTGAAACAACTCGTCGACCGGGCCGCGGACCCGGTCGTCAACCCGGTGGCGACCGAGGGCGCGAAGCAGTGCGAGGGCGCCCCGCAGCTGAAGGCCGGCCTCTACAGCGACCGCGAGACCTTCGGTGAACACCGCTGGTACCGGGTCGACGTCCTCCCGGGGCAGGAACTGCGCGCCTCGGTCAGCATCGGCGCCGACCGCGCCGTCAACAACGACTACGGCGTCCTGCTGCGCGCCACCACCGTCCACGGGCGCGAGATCGTGCGCGGCTCGGAAGCGGGTGACGGGCGTACCGACGTCCTCTCGACCGGCCTGCGCTACCCGAAGGCCGAGATCGACGGCCAGGACTCGGACGCCAAGCCCGTGCCGGAGACCGTCTGCCTCCAGGTCAGCAACTCCTTCTCCGCTCCCGCCTCCGTCAAGACGACCCCGGGCATGCCCGTCGAGCTGACCATCGACCTGGTGGACGGACCCGACGAGGCCTCCGACGTCGCCGCGTTCGGCCTCGGGCGGGGCTGGTGGCTGCTGGCCGTGCTGGCGCTCGCCGGGCTGCTGGCCGGTCTGGTGTGGGGATGGATCTCCCGCTGGCGCATCTCCGTCTGGAGGACCAACTGATGCGTAGAGTAGGCACACTGACCGCGTCCCTGCTGGCCGCGGCCGCCGCCCTCACGGTGGCGGGTACGGCCGTGGGTACGGCCGTCGCGGACACGCCCTCGCCGAGCGCCACCGCCACCGCAACCCCGGGCGGGGGCGGCTCCAAGGCCGAATCCGCCCCGACCGAGGCCGGCACCAGCTTCCGCACCGCAGCGGCGTTCCGCCCGGGCCAGAAGGCCACGGCCGGCGCGTCCAGCGGCGACTACCTCTACTGGGTGGTGCCGATCGACGCGCAGCAGCGCGCCACGGTGAAGGCCGCCGTCACCCTGCCCGATCCGGCGGCCCGGCACGGCGCCGCGACCTGGCAGCTCGACGTGTACGACGGACTGCGCCGCCGGCAGGCCTGCACCTACGGCACGCAGACCGCGGCCGCGGCGAAGGAAGCCGCCACGGTCGAACTGTCCTGCACTCTGCGCACTGTACGTGCCGGCGCCGAGCCGTGGGCCAACGATCCGCTGCCGGGCAGCTACTACGTACGCCTGACGGTCGTCGACCAGCCGGACGAGGACAAGGGCCTGCCGGTGCGCGCGGCCGTCGAGGCAGACGTGAAGGAGACCGGCGGCGTCCAGGCGGTGGACGGCGCCCTCTCCACCCCGCTGGTCGCGGGCACCGTGACGGCCACCCTGCGCGAGCCGGAGGACGGCTGGTCCGGCGGCTGGTGGACGGACCGCTGGATCTGGACCGCCGCGGGCGGCGTGCTCGCCGCCCTCGCGGGCATCCTCGGGTACTCCCTGACGCGCGGCACGGGCCGCCCGTCCAGGATCCCGCCGGGCGCCTGAGAAACGAGGAGGCCGTGGCCCGCGGGCCACGGCCTCCCCTCACTTGTCCGCGATTCAGCGGCCGCGGGTCAGCCGGGTTCCGAACGAGGGCTCGGCCAGGTCCCCCTTGACCGCCACCGGCACGCTCCGGGCCCCCTCCCCGCTGCCCACCGTCAGCACGGCCACCTCGGAACCGGCCTTCGCGGTGTGCGGCAGCGGTCCGGCACCCGCACCCGCACCGGCACCGGATGCGAGGGACAGCTTCAGCTGCTGGCCCGGGACGCCGATCACGTTCAGGTCCTTGGTGGCCACCAGCGGCGTACGGCCGCCGAGCCCGTCGTCCACATACCCCACGGTGTCGCCCTTGCGGACCACCGGGGCCGACGCGAGTGCCGTTCGTACCGCCTCGATGATCTTCTTGCTGTTCGCCAGCACCAGCTTCAGGCTGTTCTCGGCGTTCGGGTCCGGCCCGTCCACGCGCTGCTCCATCAACGTGCCGAGGATCAACGGCGTCTCGTCACCGATCGACTTGTACGCCGCCCACATCAGCGTCCCGCCGGCGGGCGTGCTGGAACCGGTCTTGATCCCCCGGATGCTGAGACCCTGGGAGGTGAGCAGGGTGTTGTTGTTCTCGAGCCGCTGGGGCAGGCCCTTGATGGTGGCGTTCGGCAGCGCGACGATCGTGCGGAACGCCTCGTCCTTCATGACGGCTTCGGCGAGCTTCAGCTGATCGGCGGCGGTGCTGACGGTGCCCGCGTCCAGACCACTGGGGTCCGTGTACGTGGTGTTCTCCATCCCGAGCTCCTTGGCGGCGGCGTTCATCTTCCCGACGAACGCGGCCTCGGAGTCGGTACCGGTGTCCCAGCGCGCCAGCAGGCGGGCGACGTTGTTGCCCGAGGGGATCATGAGCATCTTGAGCATGTCCTGCTGGCTGAACTTCTGCCCGGCGGTCAGACCCGAGATGCGGGACTCGTGCTCCGAGGTGCCGTCCGCCACGGTCTTCGCGTCGACCGTGATGTCCGGACCCGGGTCGGTCTTGCGCAGCGGATGGCCCTTGAGGATCACGTAGGCCGTCATCACCTTGGCGACGCTGGCCGTCGGGACGGGCTTCTGCTCACCGAAGGTGCCGATGTCGCCGGAGCCGGAGACACGAACGGCGCCCTGGCCCTTGACCGGCCAGGGGATGGAGAACTGCCCGTCGATGGTGCGGTCGGCCTCGGCGGCGACGAGCTGCGGGGTGGGCAGGGGGCGCAGCAGCTGGGCGCCGACGCCGGCGCCCGCGAGGAGGAGCAGGATCGGCGTCCATATCTTGACGCGGCGCAGCGCGGTCCGGCGCGGGGTCTCCGCCGGGGCAGGGGTGTTGGTGAGCTCGGCCAGCAGATCGAGCGGAGGCAGCGGCGCGGCGGGGACCGGCGCGGCGACCTTGGCTTCGGGGGGCTGCGGCTGAGCCCGCGGCGCGACGGGCGCGGGCAGGTCGACGTCCTTGAGCGCGACGAACTGGCTGGTCCGCTCGGGGTCCGGCTCCGGCTCCCGGGCCCAGGCGGGCGCCTTCCGCGGGGCGTCCGGCTCGGCGGGCTTCTGCTTGGGCAGGGCGATGAGCATCGTCTCGTCGGACGCGGCTTCGCCCCCGGGCGCGTCGGCGCCCTGAGCCTCCGGCTCGGGTCCGCCATCGGGCTGCTCGTCGACCTGGTCGTCGTCGCCGTCGGTGTCCGCCTCGGGCCGGTCTCCGGCGTCAGCTTCGTCCTCGGAGTCGACCTCCGCCTCCGCCTCCGCTTCCGCCTCGGAGCGGGCCGCGACATCAGCTTCGGCCTCGGGGTGGGCTTCGCCCGGGAGTTCGGCGTCTGCTTCGTCCGCGTGCTCGGACTCGCTTTCCGCCGCGGGTCCGGCTGCGGCTTTGGGATCGGCTTCGCCGTCCGCCTCGGAGTCGGCTTCGCCGGGGAGCCTGGCGTCGGCCTCGCCCGCGTGCTCGGGCTCGGCCTTGGGTTCGGCTGCGGCCTCGGGTTCGGCGTCCGTCTCGGGGTCGGTTTCGCCGGGGAGCCCGGCGTCGGCCTCGCCCGCGTGCTCGGGCTCGGCCTTGGGTTCGGCTGCGGCCTCGGGTTCGGCGTCCGTCTCGGAGTGGGCTTCGCCCGCTTGCTCGGCTTCCGCCTCGGACTCGGCGTCGGCCTCGGGGTGGGCTTCGTCAGTGAGTTCGGCTTCGGGTTCGGCGCCGGCCGGGCCCTTCGGCTCGGCCTGGGGTGCGGCTTCGCCCTCGGGCTCCGCGTCGGCCTTCGGCTCCGCCGCAACGGTCTCCGCCGGTCCGGATTCGTCCGGGGTGTCGGAGGCCGTGGCCTCCGGCTCCGCCCGGCCCTCGCTCTCCGCGCCGACGCCGACGCCGGCTTCGGCCTCGGCCGTCGACTTGGGCTCCCCCTCCAGGACGGTGGTTTCTGCCTCGATCTCCGGGTCGTCCGAGGAACCGCCCGCCACCGTTACCGCCTTCATCCCAGCCCCGCCTTGCTGCTCACATCATGCCGATACGACCGGCGAGGCCCCGCGGGGCCTCGCCGCACTGCCAGATGTCCCCGGTACCCTGCCCGTTCCATCCGCTGGATCTTGTGACCGTTCGGTCATATTCGCTGAGTACGCCTACTCATGCCCCCGCCCGCCCCACCGGCCGACCATGGGACACATCGCACCGCACCACCACCTCACCGTCCGAACGGGGTTGTCCATGCTCAGCCGAATCGCCGCCGCCCTCGTACCCGCCTTCGGGCGGCTGACCGTGACCGCCGACCCCGGGGACCGGCCCGCGCCCGGCGCCATCCTGGTCGCCAACCACACCTCCCTCGCCGACCCGGCCGTCGTGGTCGCCGCACTGCGCCGGTACGGGATCGAGCCGGTCATCCTGGCCACCAGTGGCCTCTGGCGGGTCCCGCTGCTCGGTTCCGCGCTCCGCCGCGAAGGCCATATCGCCGTGCACCGCGGCACGGCCCGCGCGGCCGACTCCCTCGACGCGGCGGCCGTCGCCCTTGCCTCGGGCCGCAGCGTGCTGCTCTACGGCGAAGGCAGGCTGCCCGTGCGCCGCGACGCGGGGGAGGCGGCCCCCGGCCCCTTCCGCAGCGGCCTGGCCCGGCTCGCCGCCGCGACGGGCGCCCCGGTCGTGCCCGTCGGCCAGGCGGGTGCCCGCCGCCTCTGCTCCGGGAGCGGCGCCAAGCAGCTCGCCGGCGTCTTCACCGCCCCGCTGCGCAGGCCCTGCTTCCACGTCCACATCGGCTCGCCGCTGCACCTGCCCGACCGGGTGCCGGAGGCTACGGACCGGGCCCGTCAAGCGGTCACGGCCGCCTGGCGAACCGCGGCGTCCGCCCTCGGCGAGGCGGGCCGGGAGGCGGCCTGAGGCCGGTCCGGCACACGTGCGCCGTGGAACCGCATGCTGCCGCGGAGGAAGCCGATTGGCCCCTCGCGTGTCGCCGAGCCCGTCACCGGTCACGGCATGCGACCGTCTCCGCATGACCGAAGGCTCGACACCACACATCTCCTCGGCGCGGATCACCGTACTGGGGGTGCAACCCGGAACCCCGCCCTTCCGCATCGTGGAGGTCGACGGCGAGTTCGTCGGCAGGGCGACGTCGATGACGGACGTGCTCCTGATCGCCGCGGAGGCCGGGATCACGATCCACGACCTCGACGACCTCGAGGTGGTCCACTGGGTCAGTGGCGGCAAGTTCACCTGGACGATCCCGGGCTAGGCAGGGCAACTCAGCGGGCGCTGTGCCCGAGGACCACATGGGCCGCGACCACGCTGTCGGCGTCCGTGTCGATGAAGGACACCACCACCGGGCTGCTGCCCGTGGGTCCGCCCGCCGTGGCGCGCAACCGGTAGCGCTCGGTGCGGACGGCCTCGCGGGCGAGCGGGCTGCCACCCGAGAACAGGGACGGCGGCTTGGCGTCGTTGGCGATACGGAAGTCGGCGGGGCGCCAGCTGCCCGAGGCCGGGTCGAAACGCTCCAGCAGGAACCCCGGTCCGCTGCCCGCCCCGGCGCCGGCTTCGCCGACCAGCATCTCCATCTGGAAGGCGACCAGCACATGCCGGTACGCGGCGGAGTTGCCGTTCCGCAGGGTGACGGTGAACTCCTGCGGGGCGCCGCCCCGTACGAGGGCGAGCCGACCGCCCCGGGTGTCGACCGCGACCGTGAGCCGGGTCGGAGCCGGGGGAGGCGTCACGGGCCGGGTCACGGCCGCGGTCGGGGTCGCGGATGCGGAGGACCCGGGCGGCGAGGAGGCAGGGGCCGACGGCGAGGCGGGAGCCGACGCCGAGGCGGACGCCGACGTCGACACCTCGGCGGCGGGCGAAGCCGGGGCCGCCGCCGGGGCCGTGCCGTGCTTGTCCCCGCACCCGGTGGCGCCCGCCAGCAGGACGGCGGCCACGGCCGCCGCGCCCAGTGCGCTGCGGGGGCCTCGGGATACTGGCATGGGATCGGTCCTCCAGGGGTCGGCTTCGCCAGGAAGCTAGCAAGGCGGCGCCCCTGCCGACGAGGTCGATCACGCTTCGAGGCGGCGACGGTTCGGTCACGGTTCCCTCGGGGGCCGGTCAGACACGGAGCCTCGCCTCCAGGACGGGGACCGCGCTCCCGGTGAGGGCGTCGGCGCGCCCCGGCCGCGCCGCCGCCGTGACGATGGCCTCGCGCGCCTCTTCGCGCAGGGTCAGGGCCGCGATCGCCTCGAAGTCGGGCCGCAGGACCCGTACGGCGGCCTCGTCCGGCAGCGGAACCCCCTCGTCCGAGCAAGGTGACCGCCGATGTGAAGACGCGGTCAGGCGGGCTGCCACAGTTCGACCCGGTTGCCCGCGGGATCCGTGACCCAGCCGAAGCGACCGACACCTTCCATGTCCTGCGTCTCCTCGTCCACTTCCGCGCCCTTGGCACGCAGTTGCGCGAGCATCGCATCCAGGTTGCGGACCCGGAAGTTGAGCATGCTCTGCTGGGCCCGGGAGCCGAAGTAGTCGGTCTCGGCCTCGAACGGCGCGAACACCGTCGGGCCGGCGCCCTGCTGCCACAGGCCGTGCTCGTCGGCGTCCAGGCCGAGGCAGTCGCGGTACCACGCGCCGAGCGCCGCCGGGTCGGCCGCCCGCATGAAGTACCCGCCGATTCCAAGCACACGTTCCATGCCGCCATGGTGCCAGGACGGCCACCGGACGGGCAGGCACCACACCCACACCCACACCCGCGCCCACACCCGCCCGACGTCCACGACTCCCTCGCGGGTGAACGCGTCAGCCCAGCGGCTTCTCGAAGCTGAAGGCGGTCACGGCCATCCGCTCGCGGAAGTAGAAGCGGTGCGCGTCGGTCCGCTGGGTGCCGGATTCCAGCGTGAGAGCGGTGCAGCCGACGGCCAGGGCGTGCTGCTCCAGGTACGCGAGCAGCTCGTGGCCCACCCCGGTGGAACGGGCGGTGGCGGCGGTGACCAGGTCGTCGACGTAGAGCGAGCGGACGGCCGAGGTGTTGACGACGATCCGCCAGCCGGCCGCGCCCACACACCGGCCGTCCGCGTCGTAGGCGGCGGTGAAGCGCAGCCCCTGGCCGTGCCCCTCCGTGAGGATCCTGAGGAACAGCTCCTCGGTGAGGTGGGGACGCAGTTCGAGCAGCACGGGAAGCAGGTCCGCGGTGAGCCGGGGATCGGCGGGCTCAAGGTCGATGATCTTCATGCGACGAGCCTACTGGGCCGTACGGGGCAGCCCTGGGCCGAAGCCGTCGCGCGCGGCCGCGGCCGACGTGTCGAAATGGGAGGGACGGCTCCGACGTCCCCTACGAAAGGTTCCCGGTACCGATCCCCTTCCCGACCCCGACCCCGATCCCGATTCCGGTCCCGGAGCCGCCGCGTACGCAGCACAGAAGGAGTGGCACCCATGAAGTACATGCTGATGGTTCTCGGCAAGCAGGCCGACTACGACGCCATGGGCGGCGCCGCGAGCAGCGACAGCCCCGGATGGTCCGAAGCGGACCTCAAGGCGATGTTCGACTACATGGGCGCCCTCAACGACGACCTCGCCGAGTCGGGCGAGTGGGTCGACGGGCAGGGCCTGGCCGACCCCCGCCACGCCCGCCTGGTCACCGCGGCCGCCGACGGCAGCCCCGTGATCTCCGACGGGCCGTACGGGGAGGCCAAGGAGGTGCTCGCCGGGTACTGGATCGTCGACGTGGCGGACTTCGACCGCGCCGCCGAGATCGCCGCCCGCGCCTATGCCTGCCCGGTGCCGGAGGGCGCCCCCAGCTACCCGGTCGTCGTCCACCCCGTCGACAGCCGTTCGGGGACCGAGATGTGCTGACCACCCCCGGACCCGCACCCGCGAGCGAGGACCTGCTGCGCCGACTGGCGCCGCAGGTTCTCGGAGCGCTCGTCCGCCGCTACGGGCACTTCGACGCGGCCGAGGACGCCGTGCAGGAGGCCCTGCTCGCCGCCGCCCGGCAGTGGCCCGAGGAGGGCCGCCCGGCCAACCCGCGCGGCTGGCTGATCCGGGTCGCTTCCCGCCGGCTCACCGACCAGCTGCGCAGCGAGGACGCGCGCAGGCGCCGCGAGGAGACGGCCGCCGCGCTGACCCCGCGCGACGAGTTCGTGGCTCCGCCGCCGGGGGAGGGCCGGGCCCCCGCCGAGGACGACACGCTCTCCCTGCTCTTCCTCTGCTGCCGGGCCGAACTGCCTCCGGCCGGCCGGATCGCCCTCACCCTGCGGGCCGTCGGCGGCCTCACCACCGCGGAGATCGCCCGCGCTCTCCTCGTGCCCGAGGCCACGATGGCCCAGCGGATCAGCCGGGCGAAACGGCGCATCAAGGCCTCCGGGGCCCCGTTCGGCAGCAGGCCTCACGGCACCCACGGCACCCACGGTCCCGACGGCGCCGACGGGACCGGCCCGGAACCGGCCGAGGAGCATGCCGCACGGCTCGCCGACGTGCTCCACGTGCTCTACCTGATCTTCAACGAGGGCTACACCGCCACCTCGGGCAGTGATCTGCAGCGCGCCGACCTCGCCGCCGAAGCGATCCGCCTCACCCGCGCCGTCCACGCGCAGCTCCCGGCCGACGGCGAGGTGGCCGGCCTGCTGGCCCTGATGCTGCTCACCGACGCCCGTCGTGCTGCCCGCACCACGCCCGACGGCGACCTGATCCCCCTCGCCGAGCAGGACCGCACGCGCTGGGACCGCGCCGCCGTCACCGAAGGGGTCGCCCTGGTCAGCGGCGCCCTCACCCACGCGCCGCTGGGCCCGTACCAGCTGCGCGCCGCGATCGCGGCCGTGCACGACGAGGCGGCGAGCGACGAGGACACCGACTGGGCGGAGATCCTCGCCCTGTACGAGGTCCTGATCCGCCTGGTCCCCGGCCCCGTGGAGCGCCTGGGCCACGCGGTCGCGGTGGCCATGGTGCACGGGCCGCGGCAGGCCCTGGAACTGCTCGCGGACCTGGACGAGGACGAGCGCCTGGCCGGCCACCACCGCCTCGAAGCCGTACGGGCCCACCTGCTGGAGATGGCGGGCGAGCGGGCGGCGGCGCAGGCCGCCTACGCGAAGGCCGCCGGGCTCACGCTCAGCGTTCCGGAGCGCCGCTACCTCCGGTTCCGGGCCGCCCGGCTCGTGGAATGAGCGGGCAGAGTCCCGCTCCGGGCGTCCGCATGACGGACATGGTCCACCGTTGTCAGAGGCGCCGCCTACTCTTGATCACGTGAGCCCGACCTCTGACGATCACCTCGTCCCCGAACGTTCCCTCGCCGAGATCAACGCCGACATCCGCTGTCTCTTCGCACGAGCCGAGGGCCGCCTCTCCGACGCGGAGCGGATCCGCCACGCCGCCCTGCTGGGCGAGTGGGCCTCGGCGATACGCGCGTCGGTGGTCCCGGCCGCATAGCGGTCCCGGCCGGGCACGGCCGTGTCCGGCCGTGTCGGACCGATGAATCCGGCGCCCGGCGGCAGTCTTCCCTACGAGCATCCGCACGTACGAGAAGGTGGACCATGAGCGACCTGCGCAGTCTCCTGGAGACCCACGTCGGTGACGGATCACTGCCCGGCGCGGTGGCCCTGGTGGCACAGGGCGATGACATCGAGGTCGCGGCCGTCGGCTCCGCCGACACGGCTGGCACCGCACCCATGGCCCGCGACTCCCTCTTCCGGATCGCCTCCGTCACCAAGCCCGTGACCGCCGCGGCCATCATGATGCTGGTCGAGGACGGACTGCTGGCCCTCGACGTCCCCGTGGCCCGCTGGCTGCCGGAACTCGCGGCGCCGACGGTGGTCCGTACCCCGTCCGCGCCGCTCGACGACGTGGTGCCCGCCGAGCGTCCGATCACCGTCGCCGACCTCCTCACCTTCCGCGCCGGGTACGGCTTCCCCGCCGACTTCTCGCTGCCCGCCGTGGCCCCGCTGTTCGGCAGGCTGAAGCAGGGGCCGCCCAGGCCGCAGGAGGTGGCGGAGCCGGACGCGTGGATGGCGGCCCTGGGGCGGATCCCGCTCCTCCACCAGCCCGGCGAGGCGTGGCTCTACAACACCTGCTCCGACATCCTCGGGGTGCTGATCGCCCGAGCGACCGGACAGCCCTTCCAGGACGTTCTCGCCGAGCGCGTCTTCGAGCCGCTCGGCATGCGGGACACCGGGTTCGCCGTACCGCGGGAGCAGCTCCACCGGTTCACCGGCTACTACCGGGCCGCCCCCGACGGCGGAGCCCTGGAGCTCGTGGACGCGCCCGACGGCGAGTGGAGCACCCTCCCCGCCTTCCCGTCCGGGGCGGGCGGCCTCGTCTCCACCGTCGACGACCTGTACGCCTTCGGCCGGATGCTGCTCGCGGGAGGCGCGTACGGGGGTGGCCGGCGGCTGCTCTCGGCGGACTCGGTACGGCAGATGACCACCGATCACCTCACCGCGCCCCAGCGCGCGGCGGGCGCCCTCTTCCTGGAGGGCCAGGGCTGGGGTTTCGGCGGATCGGTCGACGTGGCGCGCCTCGACCCGTGGAACGTACCGGGCCGGTACGGCTGGATCGGCGGCACCGGCACCGCCGCCCACATCGTCCCCGCCACCGGGGCGCTCACCCTGCTCCTCACCCAGAGGGAGCTGGCCGGCCCGGCCTCGCCCGCGGTGATGCGGGAGTTCTGGACCTACGCCGCCGCCCGTCCCTGACCGCTCCGCCCGTCCCTGACCGCTCCGCCCGTCCCTGACCGCTCCGCCCGTCCCCGACCGCCCGGCCGACCCGGAGCTCCTACGCACGCCGGCCGGCGGCCCCCGCCGCCCGCTCCCGCAGCCGGCGCTTGTCCGGCTTGCCCCGCGCAGTCAGAGGGATCGCCCGTTCCCAGAAGACCGCGGTGGGCCGGTGGGCCGGGGCCAGCTCCTTCTCCACCAGGTCACAGGCCTCGGCGGCGAGCCCGGCGCCTGGCTCGTACCCCGCCGCAGGTACCAGGAAGGCGCACACCTCCTCGCCGGTCACGTCGCTGTGCCGCCCCACCACCACGGCCTGGGCGACCGCGGGATGCCGGGCGAGCGCGGCCTCGACGGGCACGCAGTACACGTTGTCCCCGTGGACCATCACCACGTCGTGGATCCGGTCGTCCAGGTACAGGTAGCCGTCCGCCCCGAAGTGCCCGAGGTCCCCCGTCCGCAGCCATCCGTCCCGCAGTACCCCGGCCGTCGGCCCGGGCCGGCCCCAGTACCCGGTCATCATCGCCCCCGACCGCATCCACACCTCGCCCGTGCGGCCGGCCGCCACCGTCGTGCCCCGCCCGTCGCGCACCTCCACCGCCACCCCCGCGACGGGCCGCCCCACCGACGCCAGCAGCTCAGGCCGCCCGCCCACCGCCGCATCGTGATCGGCGGGTGAGAGCCGGCAGATCACCGCCGCCTCGTTGGTGCCGTAGCCCTGCCGCCACCGGCCGCCCCAGCGGGTCACCGCCTCGCGCAGCCGCTCGGGGTGGACGGGCGAATCGCCGTAGGAGACCGCCGCCAGCCCCGGTACACCGTGGGCGGTCGCCGGGTCGTCCAGCAACCGGTACACCATCGAGGTCGTCAGGTACGTGGCCACCGGCCCCAGGCGGCCGCAGGCCGCCGCGAACTCCGCCGGCGTGAACGGTTCGAGGATCTCCACCCGGCCCCCGGCCCGCCACTGCTCCAGGCACCGCCCGCCCGACCGCTGCGCCAGCGAGGTCACCGACAGGTACACCGCCTCCGACCAGGCCGCCGGCCGTACGGCGTTCCGCGCGGCCAGCGCCCCGAAGGTGAAGGCCACCCCCTTGGGCCGCCCCGTGGTCCCGCCCGTGTACGTCACCCGCGCCACGTCGTCCTCCCGCGCCCGTACCGGCACCAGCCCGGGCTGCTGCCGGCCGGCCCGGCGGAGCAGCTCGGCCAGGCCGAGCCGGGGCGCCCCGGTCGCGGGCACCGGCACATCGTGCACGACCAGGTCCGGCCGGCAGTCCCGCAGCACGAAGTCGAGCCCGTACAGGGCGGGTCCGGCGAGTACCTGGGTCAGCCGGGCGCCCAGCAGGTGCGCGGCGATCCGTACCAGCAGCACCTCCGGCCGGTTCGAACCCGTGACGCAGGCCAGTCCCGAGCAGCGCCCGATCCCCGCCCCGGAGAGCGCCCCGGCCAGTCGGCAGGCCCCGTCGAGCACGTCCTGGAATCCGAGGACGACCGGGCCGACGCCGAGTGCGGGCTGCCCGGCGTACCGCTCCAACGCCCCTACCAGCGACGTGACATACCGCGCGGCCACCATGGGGGACTGCCTCTCCGCGCCGCTCCGGGACACCGGCATCATGGACGCCATGACGAACGAATCCCGTGCTCGTTCCTTCAGCTCCGCGGCCGCACGCTACGCCGCCCATCGCCCCGCGTACCCGCCCGCGCTCTTCGACACGCTGGCGGAGATGGCCGGCTTTCCGCTGGCCGGAGCACGGGTCGCCGACGTCGGAGCGGGAACGGGGATCGCCACCGCCCTCCTGGAGGCCCGCGGGGCCCTGGTGGTCGGGGTGGAGCCGGGCGAGGGCATGGCGCAGGAGTTCCGGCGCCGCAACCCCGGCACCCCGCTGGTCCGTGCGGACGGCAACCGGCTGCCGCTGGCCTCCGGCTGCCTGGACCTGCTGACGTACGCGCAGTCCTGGCACTGGACGGACCCGGCGCACGCCGTCCCCGAGGCCCTGCGCGTGCTGCGCCCCGGCGGGGCCCTGGCGGTGTGGCAGAACGACCCGGACACCGGGGTCGGCTGGATCGCCGATCAGCAGAACCGGATCGAGGAACGGTTCGGCCCGGGCTGGTACATCAACGAGCGCGCCCTCTCGCAGGAGGGGCTGCGCTTCACCGACCGCCGGCTGGCGTGGTCGCGTCGCGTCCCGGTCGACACGCATCTGGCCAAGCTGTCCACCCACTCCCTGTTCCTCATCGGCGAGCCCGGCACGGATGACTTCCTGGAGGAGGAACGCGCCCTCCTCATGGACCGGTTCCCGGACGGTTGGGTGGAGGAGCACTACGTCGCCGAGCTGAGCGTGGCTGTCCGGGGGCGTGAGACGCGGTAGGGGCTGTTCGGGTGAAGCGTCGCAACCTGTGCTCCCAACGACCGTTGATCAAGGTGCTTATCACCGTGCGCTCGTGCGACAGAAGGACCACTGATGATTAAGAAGTTCATGGCCACCGCCGCCGCCACCGCGTCGATCGTCGGCGCGGGCGCGGCCATGGCCGCCCCGGCCATGGCCATCGGCAACGACAACGGGGTCAACACCGTCAACGGCAACAACTCCCAGCAGATCTACGGGAACCAGGAGACCCGCGGTGACATGAGCCCGCAGCTCGGCGTGATCCAGGGCACCCTGAACAAGCCCTGCATCGCCCTGCCCGCCAAGCTCAACGCCCAGTCGATCCTGGCCTTCGTCAACATCGGTGTCCAGGACATCAACGTCCTGTCGAACCCGCAGAACCAGCAGTGCACCGAGAACTCCACCCAGGCCAAGGGCGACGAGCCGCTCTCCCACATCCTGGACAACATCCCGGTCCTGTCGGGCAACGTCTCGGCCGGCAGCTGACGCAGTCCCCTTGTGCGAGCCGGGGCCTCCGACGCCTGCGCGAGTGCCCACGGGGCCCCGGCTTGTTCCACCCGGATCCATGGTTCCCCGGATCCGTCTCCTCCACCGGCGCGCGGTGGCCGACCCGGCCGCCGGGGTGGGCACCGAACCGTATGACACAGAGCCTCCTACCCGACCGGGCCGGAGGCTCTGTGCGTGTCCTCCCGCCCTTGTCAAGACACGAATGTTCGAGACATGACGGGCAGCGTTCCGATCATGCCCACTGGAATCTCCTGCTTCACCCGGACGGCGTGAGGCCCACCAGGTCCAGGAGGCGATTGGCGATGAATCCGGAATGCGCAGAGGCGGGCCGCTGGGCGGCCATCGGTCACGTGGACGCGGACGGGGACGGGGGCGGGGGCGACGGAGAACCGGACGGAATCCACCTGGCCCGTACCGTTACGCAAGAGGTCCGCCGGACCGGGAAGCATTTCCTGCCGCCGCCTCTCCTGCTTCGGCTCGGCGAGATCCACAACCACCACGCCGCGCACCGCCGGCCCCATCTCCAGGCGTTCCTCGACTGCATGCTCGACAAGCACGAAGGGCGCTACTGGAACCGGACCTACCTCTCCCTGCCGCTGCTGGAGCTCCTCCTGGGCGAGGGCCAAACGGATGACGCGCCGGACCCGAACCGCATGGCCACGCTGCTCATATCCGACGTCATACGCTTCGAGATCCAGACGGAGGCCCCGGCGCGGGAATCACAGGAATTGCGGGCATCGCGGGAATCCGTGGACCGGGATCCGCCGGACCCGGTGACCCTGCGCAAACGGCTGCGCCACGCACTGCGATTCGTGGCCCACGACCTCGGCGTCCCGGATGCCGATGACCTGACCTCCCGGGCGGCCCACGTGCCGTGGTCCCGCTGGGCGGACCTCGCCGACCTCCTTCCCCGGCCCGCGGCCACCGGGGCCGGCCGCTGGTTCGACGTGACGGTCCAGCCCGTGTACGTGCTGCACGACGAGTACTTCTTCATCCGGGCCCTCCAGGCCCACGAAATGATCTTCACGGCGATCGCGGCGGACGTACGGGCGGCGATCGGGGCGCTGCGCGCCGGCCGGCTGGACGCGGCCGCCGACCACGTGGACCGTGCGGCCGGTCTCTTCGACCGGGCCTCGGCGCTGTTCCGGATGGTGGCGACGATGCGGCCAGGGCACTTCTCCGCGTTCCGGCGGTTCACCCAGGGCGCCAGCGCCATCCAGTCCGAGCAGTACAAGCGCTTCGAGATCCTGTGCGGCCTCCCGACCGCGCCGCGGCTGGAGTCGGAAGCCTTCACCAACGTCCCCTCCGTACGGGCCGAGGCCGAGGGCGACGCCCACGACACGGTGGTCCGGGCCTATCTCGACCTGCGCCGCTCGGTCCGTTTCGGCGAGGCCGAGTGGAACCGCTTCCGCAGCGCGCTCGGCGGGCTGGAAGAGCGGCACCAGCGCTGGAAGTCCACCCACCGGAGCCTCGCCGCGCGCATGCTCGGCGGGGCCCACGGATCGGGTTACACCGCGGGTGTCCCCTACCTGGCCGAGTGCCTGGACAACCGGCTCTTCTGGCAGCTCGGTGAGCAGCGCGGCGCGGGCGAGTGCGCCTGAGCGACGGTCAGAAGGGGCGCGTCGGGAGGTACTTGCCGTCCAGGGTGATGACGGCGCGCTCACCGCCCTCGGGGTCGGCGATCTTCCTGACGTCCAGCTTGAAGTTGATCGCGCTGATGATGCCGTCCCCGAACTGCTCGTGGACCAGCGCCTTCAGCGTGGTCCCGTAGACCTCCAGCATCTCGTGGAAGCGGTAGATGGTCGGATCGGTCGGGATGCCGCCGGGGAGGGAGCCGCGGGTCGGGACCGTCTGCAGGAGCCGCACCGCGTCCTGGTCCAGGTCCAGCAGGCCGGCGACCGCCTTCGCGGCGGCCTCGGGCAGGGCGTGCTGGCCCAGCAGGGCGGCGGTGACGAAGGCGACCGACAGGCCGGCCGCGTCGGCGAGCTGCTGCCAGGACAGGTCCTTGCGGACCTTGGCGTCCACGGCGGTGACGGCCAGGGCCTGGCGGGCGGTGGGGTCGAACTGGGCGTGCTGCATCAAGGTGTCCTCCGGAGAAGCGGGATGATCGGGTGGGGGTGGAGTGGCAGGGGGGGGGCGAGGGGTCAGCCGGCCGCTGCGGCGCCGACGTCGGTGACACCGCCGGAGCGGATGTCGTAGACCCAGCCGTGCAGCGTCAGGGTCCCCGCGGCCCGTGCGCGGGCGACCGAGGGATGGGTGGCCAGGTTCGCGAGCTGGGCGCGTACGTTCTCGCGGACCAGGGCGGACAGCCGGCCGGGGCCGGCGGCACCCGCCGTACGGGCCACCGAGGCGTCCGCGTGCCGCAGCCACCCCGCGACGGACGCGGCGGCGCTCAGGTCGGCGCCCTCGGCGAGGGCGGTCATCGCCCCGCAGGCGGAGTGCCCGCACACGACGATGCCGGTGACCCCGAGGACGGCGACGGCGTACTCGATGCTGGCCGCCACGCCGTCCGCGCCCGGTGCGTGGGCGGGGACGAGATTTCCGGCGGTGCGGACGACGAACAACTCGCCGGGATCGCTCTGGGTGATCAGTTCCGGCACCACACGGGCGTCCGAACACCCGATGAACAGGGTCGTCGGCCGGTGTACCTCGGCCAGGTGGGCGAAGAGGTCCGCCTTGGCCGGAAACACCTCGCGCTGGAAACGTGTGACGCCGTCCGCGAGATCACGCGGTCCGGGCATGGCCTGCAAGGTCTGCATGGTCACTCCCTCCTGGGATGCGCCCCGTACGGGGCTTGACGTGTTCCACCATGCATGAGCTGCATCTATTGTGTCCAAGACGCAATATCCATGTCTGCCATCGATACCGTCTATAGTCGGATCCATGGCTCTGGAACTGCGCCACCTGCGCTACTTGATCGCCGTCGCCGAACACGGCAGCTTCACCCGCGCCGCCGAAGAGCTGCGGATCTCCCAGCCCACCCTGTCCCAGCAGGTGAAGCAGCTCGAACGCACCGTCGGCGTCCAGCTGTTGGACCGCACCGGGCGCGCCGTGCGGCTCACCGACGCCGGTGCGACGTACGTCCACTACGCGCGCGGCGCCCTACGGGACCTCGCCGCGGCCGAGCGCGCCGTCCTGGACCTGGCCGACCTCTCCCGCGGCCACCTGCGCCTCGCGCTGACCCCCACCTTCACCGCGTACCTCGTCGGCCCGCTCGTCGCCGGACTCCACACCGCGCACCCCGGCATCACCCTCGAGATCCGGGAAATGCCCCAGGACCGGATCGAAGCCGGGCTGCTCGCCGACGAGCACGAGCTCGGCCTCGCCTTCGAGGGGCCGCACCTGCCCGGGATCGCGGCGACCCCGCTGTTCACGGAGACCCTCGGACTGGTCACCGCCGTCGGCGAGGATCCCGGACCGCTGCCCGTGAGCGACCTCGCGACGCGCCGACTGGCCCTGCTCAGCGGGGACTTCGCCACCCGCGAGCACGTCGACGCCTACCTCGCCGCCCATGGCGTACGGCCGCACATCGCGGTCGAGGCGAACTCCGTGCAGGCCCTCACCGAGATCGTCCGGCGCACCACGCTGGCCACCGTCCTGCCCGACGCCGTCACCCACGACCACCCGTACCTGCGTCCCGTACCGCTCGACCCCGCCCTGCCGTCCCGAACGGTCACCCTGCTGCGCCGGGAGAGCGCGTACGAGAGCGCCGCGGCCCGCGCCTTCACCGAGCTCACCTCGCGCCTGGTCCGGGAACGCGGCTACCGCCTCCCGCTGCGCGCGCATGCGCAGCGGGAGGCGGCCGGGAGCGGGGTGGATCACTTGCCGGGGCACTCCTTCCAGGCCAGGTGATAGATGGTGTTGATGCTGCCGTCGGTGGAGTCCATCGTCATGTAGCTGGTCGACGAGGGGGACGAGGTGCCTCTGGTCACGCGCAGCTCGGTGTTGATGTTGAAGTTCCGCTGCACCCCGCACGGCGCCCACACCAGTTGGGCCCAGTCGGTCACGTCGGTGGCCTGCCAGTTGTCCTCCTGCGGCCCGCTGAAGTTATGGGTGCGCGCGGCCGTGTCCGGTGAGCCCTGGAAGTAGTACGAGGCCTTCTCGGTGGCCTTGGCGCCGGGCGCGAGCGAGGCGTAGCCGCGGTAGTCGGCACTGGCGACCGCGTAGGTGAAGCCGTGGGGCACGTGCACGATCAGGCTGAGCTGGCAGTTCTTGCGCGCCGCGGTGGGCGGGGCGCCGCCGCCGACCTGGGCCAGGTACTGGCTGTAGGTCACCGTGAAGGCGGTGTTGTCCTGGGACACGGCGACCTGCGCGGTGTCCTTGGGACATCCGGATCCGTTGACCGTGGCGACTTCGATCACGATGCGGTCGGGCGGCGGGTCCACGATCGTGGAGGGGGTGGCGTGCGTGGGCAGGGTGGCGGTGAGCAGGGCGCCGATCGCGCCGCTCACGAGGAATCCACCGGACATGTTTCTCCGATCCACTGCTTCGGTACCGGGCGGCGCGCAGGCGGGCATGCCTGTGTGCCGGTGGGTGGGGGGTGCGGCCGGCCAGAGCGGGGCCGGGTCGTCACAGACCGGTGTGCAGGGTGGAACGGGGCAGGCCCAGGAACGGAATCTGGGCATGTCCCTGACAGCGTCCGGTCGGTGAAGACCGGGTGCCCGAATCGTAGGAACCCCGGGCGGCCCGGACCAGGGCGATGTCCGGCCAATCGCGCCGCGCGGCCGGGACCGGCCGGATCCGGACGACCGGCCGGGGACCGAAGAGCGGAATCAGGCCGCGGCCGGCCGGGCCAGCCGCTCGACGCGGGCCACGAACTCCGTGGGATGGAACGGCTTCGCGAGACAGTCGCTCACACCGGCCTCCAGCGCGCGCACCGTGCACTCCGGATCCGCGGGCGGCAGCGCGAGGATCGGCACCTGCCCGTGATCGGGGTGCCGGCGGATCTCCTCGAACAGCGCCACCTCGTCCAGGCCCGGCCCGGTGCGCTCACAGATCACCAGGTCGATCGGGCCCGCGCTGCCCAGCAGGGAGACGGTGTCCACCCCGGTCCCGCCGTCGACCACGGTGAACCCCCGGGCCACGAGGAGGCGCTCCAGCAGGCCCCGGAGGGTGGTCTCCTTCGCCACGAGGAGGATCCTGCTCGGGGTGTCGCCGCTCATGTCGTTCCTCTTCATCCGCGTGTGGGGGGTCCCGCAGAGCCTACGAGGCGGGGCGTGTGCACACCCGCTCCGGGGCACCTCATCGGGTAGCTTCGGTCCATGAGCACAGAGCCGCAGACCTTCGAGATCCTGCTGGTGCCCGAGCACATCGAGAACCTGCGCGGCGAGTCCCCCGCGGACCGGGCCTTGCGGTCGGCCACGGTCGAGGCGACCGGTGAGACGGGTGCCTCGGGCTATCCCCGCTACCGCGGGCAGGGCGTGGAGGCCGACATCGACCCGAGCACGCGCACGGTCGAGGCCCTGCTGGTCGACGGCGCGGAGCTGGACTACGGGCTGGTCGCCATGATCGCTCCCGAGCGGGGCCGCGGCAAGCGCTGAAGAGGTGTCCGAGGCGCGGGATCCGGACCTCGCGCGGGTGTCCGGGCGACTCGCCGCTCCGAGCCGGCACCGGCCATTTCGCACCCACGGTACGTACGGTCGCGGTGCTGCCCCCGTAGCCTCGATGTGCGGCCGCCCCCGTGCGAAGGGCCGCCGTGCACGAGCCACCTCCCTGCCCCGCCCACCCTCTGAGCGGAGAACCACAGATGGCACCCACCCTCGCCCTCAAGCCCGGTACGGCCTGGTCCGACGCGTGGCGGCGGTCCCTGGCCGCCGCCCCCGAGGCCTTCCGTGACGACCGCGTCCTCAACCTCTGGGCCGGCTCCTGGCAGCCCGACGGCCGCAGCCTGCCCGCCACCAGTCCGGTCGACGGCAGCCCCGTCGCGGGCCCGCCGCGGCTCGACCCGGAGACCGCCGGTGCGGCCGTACGGGCCTGCCTCGACGAGCACCGCGCCTGGCGGCACGTTCCGCTGCCCGAGCGGCGGGCCCGGGTCACCGCCGCCCTCGACGCCCTCACCGAGCACCGGGAACTGCTCTCGCTCCTGCTCGTCTGGGAGATCGGCAAGCCCTGGCACCTCGCCATGGCCGATGTGGACCGGGCCGTGGACGGCGTCCGCTGGTACGTGGAGCACATCGAGACCATGGCCGAGGGCCGGACCCCGCTCGCCGGGCCCGTCTCCAACATCGCGAGCTGGAACTACCCCATGTCCGTACTGGTCCACGCCATGCTCGTACAGGCCCTCGCCGGCAACGCGGTCATCGCGAAGACCCCCACCGACGGAGGGCTCGCCTGCCTCACCCTCGCAGGCGCGCTGATCCGGCGCGAGGGCATCCCCGTCACCCTGGTCAGCGGCAGCGGGGCCGAACTGTCCGAGGCCCTCGTACGCTCCCCGGAGATCGGCTGCGTCTCCTTCGTCGGCGGCCGCGACACCGGAGCACGGATCGCCACCGCCGTCACCGATCTCGGCAAGCGCCACATCCTGGAGCAGGAGGGCCTCAACACCTGGGGCATCTGGGAGCACACCGACTGGTCCGCCCTGACGGCGGTCATCCCCAAACTCTTCGACTACGGCAAGCAGCGCTGCACCGCCTACCCGCGCTTCGTCGTCCAGCGCACCGCCTTCGACGCCTTCCTCGCCGCCTACCTGCCGGCCGTCTCCGCCATCCGGACCGGCCACCCCCTCGCCGTCGCGCACCCCGAAGACCCCCTGCCCGAGCTGGACTTCGGCCCCCTCATCAACGCGGCCAAGGCCAAGGAACTCACCGACCACGCCGCCGAGGCGATCGAGCGGGGTGCTGTACCGCTCTACCGCGGCACGCTGGATCCGGCCCGCTTCCTGGAGGGCCAGGACACCGCCGCGTACATGGCCCCGCTCACGCTGCTCAGCCCTCCGGCCTCCTCCCCGCTCTACCACGCCGAACCCTTCGGGCCCGTCGACACGATCGTCCTCGTCGACACCGAGGCGGAGCTGCTCGCCGCGATGAACGCGTCGGGCGGCGCCCTCGTCGCGACCCTGTCCACCGACGATCCGGCCACCTTCGCCCGGCTCGCCCCGCAGATCCGGGCCTTCAAACTCGGCCACGGCAAGCCCCGCTCGCGCGGCGACCGCGAGGAGCTCTTCGGCGGGTTCGGCGGCTCCTGGCGCGGTGCGTTCGTCGGCGGTGAACTGCTCGTGCACGCCGTCACCGACGGCCGGGACGGCGAACGGCTGCCGGGCAACTTCCCCGAGTACCAGCTGATGCCGTAGGAGCCCGGCTCCCCCGGGCGGGGGAGGCGGACGGTACGCGGGGAGGAGGCGGCGGCGTCCCGGCCAGCAGGATGAGGCCATGACCCGATCACCGAGAAAGCAGCTGGTCTCCGCACTCACCGCCTGTGCCGGAGCGCTCGCCTACACCGTGAGCAAGGTGGACCTCGCGCGGGACGGCGAGCTGGGCATGCCGGGCTTCCCCGCCCCGCCCGAGGCCTACGCCCAGGTCGCCGACGTCACGGCCGCCCAGCTGGGCAATGCCGGCCTCGGCCTGCTCATGGCGGTCGTGTCCCTGGTGCTGGTCCGCCCGCCGGCCGCCCACTGGCTGCGGCGGTCCGCGGTCGGCGTCTCCTGGCTGGGCGTCGCGATGGTCGGGGCCGGGGTCATCGGCTTCGGCGCCCGGGCGGCCGGACTGGCCCCGGGCCTGGGAGACACGCCTCCCCGCATGGCGACGGCCGTCGCGGCACTGGCGGTCGGCGCGCTCTGGGTGGCGGGCTGGTCCGTGGCCGCAGCGGGTGCCACGCGGGGCAGGCGGGCCGCGCGGGCCGCCGGGGAGCGGTAGCCCATCGGACGGACCCGGCCCGGCCCCGTGGTGCGGGGGCCGGGCCGGGCTCGTTCCGGTCGGGAGCTCAGGTGGGCGTCAGCTCACCTGGAGGGTGACGTCGTCCACGACGAAGGAGGTCTGGAGGGACTGGTCCTCCGTGCCGTTGAACTTCAGGGTGACGGTCTGGCCGGCGAACTGCGAGAGGTCGTAGGACTTCTCCACGTAGCCGGAGTTCGCGTTCAGGTTGGAGAGGGTCTCCAGGGTCTGGCCGGCCACCGAGACGGTGAACCGGTCGTAGACGACGTTCTCGTCCTCGTCCGTGTCGATGTGGAGGAAGAAGCCGAGCCGGTACGTGGAACAGCCCGACGGGATGGCCAGCGTCTGGGCGGCGCTGTCCGTGTGGGTGGACCCGTACCCGTTCAGCCATGCCTTGTAGCTGCCGCCGTGCGGGGTCTGGCCGGACTGGTTGGTGATGACACCGGCGGTCGCGCTCCACGGGCTGGAGCCGTTCTCGAAGCCGCCGTTGGCCACGAGCTGGCGCGGTGTGCAGGTACCGCCACCGGTGACGGTGAGCGTATAGGTGGTGGTGTGGCTGACGGTGCCGGAGCCGGTGATCGTCAGGGTGTAGGTGCCGGGCGCGGTGCTCGCGCCGACCTGGACGGACAGCGCCGAGGAGCTGCCGGACTGGACGGACGTCGGGCTCAGCGTCGCGGTCACGCCCCCCGGCGCGCCGGAGACGGAGAGCGCGACGGTCTGGGCGGCGCCGCTCACGGTGGCGGTGTTGACGGTGGCGGAAGCGGAACCGCCGGGGGCCGCGCTGCCCGCGGACGGGCTGACGCCGATGGAGAAGTCCTGAGCGGGCGTCTCACCGCCGACCGCCTGCTTCCAGACGGTGTAGGCGACACCGTCGGCGCTGCGGTTCAGCACCGTGGCGTTGATGTTGTTCGTGGTGTCGCAGAAGCTGTGGTAGCACGGGTCGTAGGCGGCGTTGGCCGTGCCGCCCCACTTCGTGGCCTGCGCCGAGGTCTTGCGGGCGCTGGCGCCGGCCGCGTAGCCGGAGGTGGGGATGCCGGCCTGCTGGAAGGAGTAGTCGTCGCTGCGGCCCTGGCCCTCGGTGTTCTCCTCGGGCGCGAGGTTCAGCGAGGTCCAGTACGCCTTCAGCGGGGCGGCGGTGGTGGAGTTGACGTTGTTGATGAAGTAGCCGCCGTTGGTGGAACCGACCATGTCGAAGTTGTAGTAGCCCTTGATGGCGCTGCGCTGGGCGCTGCTCAGCTGGTTGACGTAGAACTCGGAGCCGTTGAGGCCCTGCTCCTCATCGGTCCACCAGGCGAAGCGCACGTGCTTGGTCATCGTCGGGTTCTTCTGGGCGAGGACGAGGGCGTTCTCCAGCAGGGTCGCGGAGCCCGAGCCGTTGTCGTTGATGCCGGGGCCGGCCGAGACGCCGTCGAGGTGCGCGCCGAACATGACGGTCTGGTCGGCGGGGCCGCCGGGCCAGTCGGCGATCAGGTTGTTCGACGGGTAGGTGCAGGAGGTGCAGTTCTGCTCGGTGACGGTGTAACCGGCCGCCTGCAGCTTGCCCTTCACGTACGCCAGCGACTGGGTGTAGCCGGCGCTGCCCGCACGGCGGTGGCCGCCGTTCTGGCTCGCGATGGTGTTGAACTGGGTCAGGTGGGCCTGCACGTTGGCGACGTTGATGTCCGGCGGGTCGTTGCCGGGCTGGGTCCCGCCCACGTTGAGCGAGTAGTCGACCGTGTGGGAGAGGGCCGAGCCCTGGCCCTTGACGACGACCGTGGACGCGCCGGGAGCCGCGTTGGCCGTCGCCGTCAGGGTGAGCACCGAGGACTGGCCGGACTGCACGGTGGCCGGGTTGAAGGAGGCGCTCACGCCGGCCGGCAGGCCGGAGGCGGTCAGCGTCACCGACTGGGCGTTGCCCGTGGTGACCGCGGTGCCGACCGTGGTGGTGACGGAGCCGCCCTGCTGGACGGTGCCCGAGGAGGGGCTCAGCGACATGGAGAAGTCGTTGTTCTGGCCGCTCGGGGTACAGGTCGGGTCGGCGGTCTGGGCGGGCACGCTGATCGCGTCCCAGGCCCCCTTGGTCTTGTTGAAGAGGTCACAGGTCGGGTCGAGCGACTTGGCGGAACTCAGCGTCGCCGTCCGGTACTTCTTGTACGACATGCTGCTGGTCTTGAGCAGCATGCCGCCGTAGAAGATCTTGCCGGCGTTCTGCACGCCCACCCCCGTCAGGGTGGTGCCGTTGCAGGTGCTGCTGTTGGGCTTGCCGCCGCCGGGGCTGGTGCCCTCGGCCAGCAGGTAGAACCAGTGGTTCAGGGGACCGGCCGCCGCGTGCACCTCGGTGCCGGGTATCGCGGAGCTGTAGCAGGCCGGGTCGTTGTTGACGGCCGGCGGGTTGTACATGTTCCGGATCGGACCCCGGCCCTGGAGGTTGATGACCTCGCCGACCGTGTAGTCCGGGGTGTCGTACGGGGCCGGCTCGTTGGCGAAGGCCTCGGTCAGCGCGCCGAAGATGTCGCCGGTGGCCTCGCCGAGCCCGGACTCCTGGCCGCTGGTGCCGCCCGGGGTGTTGGAGTCGATGGCGTGCCCGTACTCGTGGGCCACCACGTCGATTCCGGCGATCCACTCGTTGGCGCTGTT
This sequence comes from Streptomyces sp. NPDC001549, assembly GCF_042894025.1. Lineage (NCBI taxonomy): Bacteria > Bacillati > Actinomycetota > Actinomycetes > Kitasatosporales > Streptomycetaceae > Streptomyces > Streptomyces sp. NPDC001549. The sequence continues at coordinate 158,216 of NZ_JBIAVJ010000011.1, read as the reverse complement.
GCGCCCGATGGTGACCGAGCTGCCGTCCCAGTAGGCGTTGAGGTCGCTCAGACCCACCTTGGCGGGGAAGCTGCGGCCGTTGCCGCTGACGCCGTTGCGGCCCAGCCACTGGGAGAGCATGTCCCACTGCTTCTGCGCCGCGAACATCAGGTCGACGCAGCCGGTCTCCTTGCTCGTGGGGTTGCCGGTGCCCCAGGAGTCGGAGGACTTCGAGAAGACCGTGCCGGTGCTGTAGTCCGCACAGCTCAGGCCGGTCCGGATCGGGTCGCGCAGCGTGTACGTGGAGCCCGAGTTGGTGGTGTCGATGGTGACCGGGCCCGGCCCGTTCCACTTGCTGTTGCCGGTGCCCGCGACCACCTCGTCGTAGCTGTCGACGAAGGCGCCGGTCCGCGCGTCCACGAAGACGTGCAGCCTGCTGGGTGCGGTCTTCGTCCGGCCGACCAGCACGGTCTCCCAGGCCAGCACCGGCTTGTCGTCCTTGAGGCGGACGACCAGCCGGCTGCTCTCGACCTTGTCGACCGAGGCCAGCTTCGCCCGTGAGGCGGACTCGGCGTCCTTCGCGGAGACCGACGCCTGGGTGGAGACGTCGATGCGCACGGAGGAGGCGGACTGGAGGGCGCGCACCTTGCCGGTGCCGTCCGCGAGCACGACCGCGTCGCCGCCGACGACCGGCAGGCCGCGGTAACTGCGCTCGTACGAGACGGAGTAGAGGTCCTTCACCCAGGGGGTGACGAGACGTCGTTCGTACTGTTCCTGGGAGGAGTTGACCAGGGAGTCCAGGCCGCTGTCGACGGCCTGGTCGGCGGCCGCGACCGCACGTGCGGCCGGTGTGTCCTTCTGGGACGGGGAGGGCTGCGCCTGCTGCGCCGCCGATGCCGTCCCGGCCAGAGCGCTGGCAAGGCTCGCGGTCAGCGCCATCGCTGCCACGGCCGCCGTCCATCTGCTGGGATGCAACGTCCACTCCGATCGTGGGGGGTCGGGGATGAGTGTCGTTCGCGGCCGAGTATGAGCGTGAACATGACGAGATTGGGACATCTCGGGGGGCATAAGGTCCGCGTTATGGTGCCGTGGCGGCCCGGCTCGTACGCTGCCCGGATGCAGCTGGAGTTGAGGCATCTGCAAGCCGTCTGCCGGATCGCGGAGGCGGGCAGCCTGGGGGGCGCGGCGCGGCGGCTCGGAGTGTCCCAGCCCGCACTTTCCGCCCAGTTGCGCCGCATCGAACGGGTCACCGGGGGCGAGCTCTTCGTACGGGGCCGCAGCGGGGTGGAACCCACGGCACTGGGCCAGTTCGTGCTGGCCAAGGCGCGTCGCGTACTCAGCGAGATGGACGCTCTGGGAGCGCAGGCACGCGCCATGTCGACCGGCGGCCCGTTGCGGCTGGGCTGCATCATGCTCGTGCTGCTCGACGGCCTCCTCGCCCAGACCGACCTGTCCATGTCAGGCCGGGAGATAGCCGTGGACCTGGAGGATTCGGTCACCGTGCTGGCACGGATGCTGGGCGCCGGACGCTACGACGCCATCGTGTACGGGGAGGTCAACGGCCACGAGGTGCCGCTGCCGGAGGGAACCCTGGCCAGGACGCTGATCCCGAAGGAGCCGTTCTGCATCCGGCTGTCCGCCGGGCACCCTCTCGCGGGTCTGGACCGCATCGAACTGGCCGACCTGGCCGGGGAGTCGTGGATGACCCTGGTGGAGGACGACGACGGCGGCCCGGAGGCACTCGTCACCGCCTGCGCGAAGGCCGGATTCAGCCCCTCACTGCGCTACCGGATCACCGACCGCAAGATGCAGCACGACCTGATCGCCGCGGGACGCGCGGTCGCGCTCAGCCAGCCGACGGCCCCGTCCGGGGAGGGCACGGTGATGCGCCCGCTCGTCGGCACCCCCATCATCGGCCGCATCCGCCTCGCGTGGAGCCGCGCGGCGCTCTCGGCCGGGCAGGCGGAACTGCTCTACCGGGCCGCGGCCCGCGCCTACCTGGCCAATGTGGACAACAACCCCTTCCACAAGGAGTGGTGGGACGCCCACCCGGAGGTGCATCCGGTCCTCGACTGACCGGGGGCGTCGCGGGGGCGCGGGAGCCGTGGGGTGTCGTCCGGTGCCGGGGGAAGGCCTGCGTGCCGCGGGGCCGGGCCGGGGTCAGCTCCGGCGGTGGGCCGTCAGCAGCAGGTACTCCCACTCCATGACCCCGTCCACCGTGTGCTCGGCGGCGAGGGCGTCGAGCGCCGCGTCCAGCTCGGCGACCCGGTCCGGATCGCCGGCGACGGCGCGGTAGACGGCCACGGTGGGCCCGTAGCAGGCCTTGAAGAACTCCCGGAAGTCCGTGGGCCCCGTGAAGCGGTCCACGCGAACCGTCCGGCGGCGCGAGTCCACGTCGGTGACCGCGTCGCCGAGTATTTCGTGCACGTGTTCCTCGTCCCCCCACAGCGGGGGCGGCTGGACCCCGGGCGGCGGCGGGGGAGCGTACGGCTTCATCGTGGCGAACATCCGGCCCACGAAGCCCTGCGGGGTCCAGTTGATCAGCCCGACCGTGCCGCCGGCGCGGCAGACGCGCAGCATCTCCTCGGCGGCGGGCCGGTGGTGCGGGGCGAACATGATGCCGACGCAGGACATCACGACATCGAACTCGCCGTCGGCGAAGGGCAGGTGCTCGGCGTCCGCCTCCCGCCACTCCAGAGTGGCCCCGCGTACGGCGGCCAGGTGCCGGCCGATCTCCAGCAGCTCGGGGGTGAGGTCGGACGCCACCACGTCGGCCCCGGCCAGGGCGGCCGGAATGGCGGCGTTGCCCGAGCCCGCCGCGATGTCGAGCACCCGGTCGCCGCGCTGGACGCCGCACTCCTTCACGAGCACGGCCCCCAGCTCCGGAATGACGTGGGAGGCCACCGACTGGTAGTCGCCCAGCGCCCACATCGCGCGGTGCCGGGCCTTCAGAGTGCGGTCCGCCTGGGCCGCATCGCTCGCCTCGGTCATGACAGCCGTCCTCCAGGGCTCGGGGCAGCCCCTTCTCCGAGCATAGGTACGTTTCGCGGACCCGGCCCGTCGGCGGCCCCACGGGCGCTGGTGAGCCCTCGCCCGCCGGTTCAGTCGCGCGACGCCAGGCGGCCGAAGTCGCGCCCGAAGCCCTCGCGAAAACCGGGCCGCTCCAGAGCCCGCTCGAAGGCGAGCGCGGCCCGGGCGAGCGCGGCTTCGTTCTCCTGGGCGGTGGCGAGTTCGGCGAGGTACGCGCGCAGGCTCAGTCCGCGGTCCGCGGCGAGCACGGCGAGGCGGTCGTGCACATCGGTGTCGACCTCGACGGTGGTGGTGTCGGCCATGCTCCGAGTATGCGCGCCCGGTGACCGGGCGGGGGCCCGTTCGGCGCAGGCGTGCTGCCGGCGGGGAGCGGGCCCCGGTACGGTCGTCCAGGTTCTGGCGGCGCAGGAGGGGCTCACCGGCGTACGGCGCCACGCGGGCGCGAACCAGGCCGGCGCGGTACGGGTGCTGGTCGCGGACGACGAGGTGATCAGGCCGGCGACCCTCGACGACGACGAGTACGTCGGCCAGGCCCTGGGGGCGGGCGCCACCGGCTACCTCCTGAGGAACCTGCCCTCGGCCGAACTGGCCGCCGCCGTACGCCTGTCACGCTCTCCCGCGTGCTGTCGCGCCTCGGCCTGCGCGACCGCACGCACGGCGCCATCTGCGCCCGCGACCACGGCCGTTTCTGACCGCCCACCCGCCTCGGAGGGGACGGCCTCAGGCGCGGACGCGGCCGGAGAGCCAGGGCGTGAGCGCGGGGCCCCCGACGCTCTCCCGGTACGTCTCGTCGCCGGGCAGGGGGACGGAGAGCCAGTAGCCCGGCGGGAAGAACCGCCCCTTCACGAAGGCCAGTCCGCTGTAGACGGACCTCAGGAAAGCGGGGACGGAGTCCCGGGGGACGTCGTCGAACTCCACCCCGTCGACGGTGATCTTCGCGTCGTCCTCGGGGAAGATCCGCACGCTGACGGCCGGGCTGCCGCCCAGTTCGACGAACGCCTCGTGGGGCAGGGACCCGTCGGGGTCGACGACGGTGAACAGGGCCGCGGAGGTCCGCCTCGACGTCTGGTCGGCGCCGATGTCGTCGGTGACGGACATGGCCAGCCGGTACTCGGCCGCGATGGCCCGAATCGCCGCGACGGCCGACTCGGTGGTCGGCAGGGAGGGATGCGTCATGATCCAGATCATGCCGTACCGCACCGCGGTTCGCGGCGTGGTGCGGGCGCCAAGCACCAGGCCGACGGCAGCATCACGCTGCGCTGGTGGCCAAGACCGTGGCCGGCGAGCTGCCGGGTCGGGTCCTGCCCCGCGCCCGCTCGGGCTCAGCCATCGGCGAAGACGGAGAGCAAGGTGCCGTCGAAGTCGTAGCCGACGCAGTGCGACACCAACTCCGGGAACGACGGCACGTTGCGCTCCCAGGTCCATCCGGCGACTTCTGCCATGGCTACGTGCCTCAGCTCTGCGCCCGCTGGAGGAGGGAGATCTGCTGGGCGATCAGGGCGGGCGGGAAGGCGCGTACGTCGTGGCCGCCGACCGACTGTTTGGTGAACGTGGCGATGACGCTCCCGGTGCGGACCACCGTGTACTGGGTGACGTGCGGGCCCATCTCGCTCGGGGCGGTGATCTCGAACCGCACCGCTTCGTCGCCGAGCCGCGGGGCGGGGCCGGCCGTGACCGTGCCCTTGTAGATCGTGGTCGGGCCCGGGCTTTCGTAGTACCGGCAGGTGCTCAGCCCCTCGCTGATCTGAGCGAAGGCCGCCACTGCGCCGGAGTTCCCATAGGAGGCGAGGGTGGAGTGGGCCCCGTTGATGTCGTCCTTCCAGTTGAACATCTGCTCGACGACGGCCGGGTCCGGGCGGGAAGGCCGCCGGCCATGGGCGGCTTCCAGCAGCCGTCCGCATGCAGGGTCGGAGACCTCGGACTTTCGGTCGCGGGCCCGGGGCTCGCGGACGATGACGGGGTGCGCGTACGCGTCCGGGCTCTCCTTGCCCGGCAGCGTGGCCGACACCAGCTCTTCGACGGTCAGCGGGCGGCTCATGGAAGCCGGGGCGGAAGGGGACGCGGGCCCCGACGCCGGCTCCCGGGGATCCGCCCCGCAGCCGACGACGGCCAGCGCGGCTACGGCTATCAGGGCCGACGGGCCGGAAGCCCGCAGGGCAACGCGTACAGGCATGGTCTGTCCCCCGGAACGATGTGCGTGATCAGGCGGAGGCTACCGGCCCGCGGCCCGCCGCCACTAGATGATCGATTCCAAGGGGTCTGCCCCTTGTCAACGAACCCAGCATGTTTGTCGTGGAACCCTGGCCTCCCCCACGCGGGGGAGGCCACCGTGCCGCTCTCGTTCCACAGGGCCGTATGGGTCGGTCGCGCAGGCTGATGAAGCCTGTCTGGCGGCGCGTGACGATGTGTGGCATGAGTATTCAAACGAGCGACTCGACCGTCATCTCCGCAGCGGCGCCGCCCCGTTGGGCTGTATGGGCTGCGCATCTGACGACATGGGCGGTCCTGCCGAGCGGACTGTGGCGCATTGCCCTGGTGCTCGGATACCCGGCCGGATACACCGACGTTGACTTCGAGGACTTCCAGACGATCGGCGCGAAGGTATGGATGCTGACACTGAGCGTGCTCTGCGAGCTCGCAGCGTTCCTCACGATCGGTCTGGTACGGCCGTGGGGCGAGGTCGTGCCCCACTGGATACCGCTGATCGGAGGGCGAAGAGTCCGCCCCATGGCGGCCGTGGTCCCTGCCGCCGTCGGCGCGGTGGCCCTGACCCTGCTCTGGGCCTTCGTCCCCTGGTGGTGGACCTTTCCTCACGATGACATGACGCACACCGGAAACCTCGTCGTCGGCATCCTTTACCAGCCGCTGTTCCTCTGGGGCCCGCTCCTCGCCGCCGTCACCATCTCCTACCACCGCCGCCATCGCACCCCGCGTTGCTGAGCAGAGATCGCTGAGTGAGCGCCCGCGCAGCGGTAATTCAGCAACGGACATCGTCAGTGGTCGTAGGCGGTCAGGGAGCGCAGGACGGGCTGGGCCGGTCGGTATGGCCGTTGTGCCAGATCGCGGCCGGAGTAGTTCTTGTCGCCGATCAGCGTCTGGCCGGGCCGGGTGGCGACGATGTCCGGTTCGGCCGCGAGCAGGTCCAGCAGGGTCTCGCGTTCGTCTGCCTTCGCTCCGGTGAGGGCGAAGGCGACCGGCAGGCCCTGGAGGGTGCAGACCAGGTGCAGCCGAAGGCCCCGGAAGAAGCGGCTGTGGCTCGCGCAGTACCCGTACTGGGCCCATCCGGCCAGGTCGGAGGGTTTGACGGTCTCCCGGGAGCGGCTGCAGTCCACGGGTGTGGAGTCCACGATCCACACGTCGTCGCTCCATACGGAGGTGTAGGTGGCGAGGGTCCGGGTGACCCGGCGAAGCAGCTCGGCGGCCTTGCGTAGTCGCTTGTTGTAGCCGGGCTGCTTCGGCAGGTACGGGAAGAGATGCCGCAGGTGAGCGTGGGCGTGGCGGAGCCACCTGGCCTCGGAGGTGACGCCGAGTAGGGCCTGCATCATCGCAAGCGTGACTAGCTCGGCATCGGTCAGCCGCGGAGCAATCCCGACGGCCGGACGCCAGGGTGCGAGATGCGGCGACGCCTTCAGCAGGTCGTCGGTCTTCACGTAAAGTGCGGTCGCGAGGGAGTCCGGCTCTGTCTTCACAACCTGACGTTGGGCTCCCCCGCCTCATGCGCGCAGCCGATCCCTTGGAATCGATCATCTAGGGGATTCCATGTGGTGAGCACCCACTCCCAGGTGCGCCGGATCCCGGGGGGCTTCTGCTTGAGGCCGCAAGGCCGTTTCGCTTTTGGATCTAGACTGGGCGGCTCGCCGCCGTCTCCGGCTCTGACGGCGGTGGAGGTCTGAACCGGCGGAGGGAGGTGGGCGGTGTGCACACCGTGCCCTGGGTGCACGTCGTTCCGGAGCAAGGCGCCCTGCCTGTCGATCTGTTGCTACCCGACACCGGCAGGACGTACGCAGTGCGCCTCGACGGCCGTGAGATGCGGGACACGGACGCGGTCTTCCTGCAGTTCTACGACCGGCTGAAGCTGCCGGACTACTTCGGGTGGAACTGGAACGCCCTCCTCGACTGCCTGCGCGATCTCAACTGGCTGCGGCCCGCGGACCGCTACGTACTCGTCGTCGAGGCTGCGGACGAGGTGCTGGCGGATGATGCCGACACGCGGCGACTGCTCTTCAGGACCCTTCTGCGGGCAGGCCGGCGATGGGCCTGGACACGTCGGTCCGACGGCCTCGACCTGAGCAGGCTCGTGATCGTCATGTCCTGCGCGGCAGCATCCGTTCCGGACCTGCGGGAACAACTGCGCCTGTGCTGGGACGAGACGGTCTCGTCATAGGACCGGACCGGCCCGGCGGGCGCGTGTGTCCGGGCCCGACGGGTAGCCGTGGGTACCGTCATCCCGCCAGGGAGTTCCCGGGAGCCAGGACTGCGGCGATCCGGGCGGCGATGGTCTGCGCCGTGTTGTTCTCCGGGCCCTTGGAGCCGACCGTGGTGGACACCGCGATGGCCAGGTGCTCGCTCGGGAGGTACGCCTGGATGGCCGCGTAGCCCGCGAAGGACGGGTTCGACTGGATCCAGCCGTTCTGGACGATCACGCCGTAGCCGAAGTGCCGCGCCGGAAGCTGGCGGAAGCAGTCCTTGGGCGCACAGCCGGGGGTGTTGCCGCCGAGTCCCACCGTGCCCGGGTCGAGCTGGACCTTGAAACTCTGCGGCGAGAGGAGCTCACCCGTACCCACGACCTCGGCCGAGCGGGCCAGGTCGCAGATGTGGGTGTTCAGGACCGCGCCGGGGGCGGTGGTCCAGGAGGGGTTCCAGTAGGTGGACTCCTCGTACTTGCCGCGCTCCGCGTCGAAGGAGTGCAGGACGGGCTCCTCGATCTGGGGCGTGAAGCTGTTGAGGGTGTTGTCCAGCCCGGCGGGCCCCGTGATCTGCCGCTCCATCACCTTGGCCAGCGGCATGCCGGAGATCTTCTCCAGGGCCTGCCCGAGGAGCACGAAGTTCGCGTGGGAGTAGCTCCAGCTCGTCCCCGGCTCGTACAGCAGGGGGTGGGCGGCGGAGATGCCCACGAGCTCGGCGGGGGTCCACTGGCGGAACGGGTCGGCGTACAGGGCCGCGAGGAACTTCGGGTCGGGCACGTAGTCGCGCAGGCCCGAGGTGGAGGCGCCGAGCATGCGCAGGGTGATCTCGTCGGCGTGCGGCGCGTCGGGGAGCCAGCGCGAGATCGGATCGTCCAGGCCTGCCTTGCCGTCCTCGACGAGTTGCAGCATGGCGATGCCCATGTAGACGATGGCCACCGAACCGGCCCGGAAATGCATGTCCGCCGTGGCCGGGACCCCCGTCATCGACTCGCCGAGTGCGCCGGTGACCACCTCTTGCCCGTCGCGCGTGACCCGCAGTACGACGGCGTTCAGGTCCAGCTCCTTCTGCGCCGCCTTGGCGATGTCCAGAATCTGCTTCGCCTCGCCGCCCGAGGGCTCGGGGGACGCCACGCACGACGCCGGCGCGGACCCCGCCCCGGTCGCCGCCCACGCGCCGCCGGCCGGCAGGACCGTGCCGAGCAGCGCGGTGGCGCACAGCAGCGCCGTCCGGGCGCGGCCCGGGTGCGAGGTCCTCACTCCGGTCATGGCGATCTCCTGCCGCGAAGAGTCCCTGGGGACAAGGCCCACCCTTCGATGGAACGCCCACCGTGCGAGATGGGCCAGTCGGCGCAACGCCGGTGACGGCCGGCCCGGCGGAGTCCGGCCGAGATCCGGACGAGACGGTCTATCCGGCCCAGCGGCCCGAGAGGAAGGTGATGGCGACCGCGGTGGACAGGGGAGCCACGACGTAGAGGTAGGCGGTCTGGATCCGGGGGCGCTTCAGGCTCCAGGAGGCCAGGCCGATCCACAGCGGCCACCACAGGAGGGTGGAGCGGGGCACGGACGTGTACCAGTAGGAGGTGCCCAGGGCCCACAGGGTGAGGCCGATGTACAGGGCTTCGGGCCAGCGGCGGCCCCGTAGCAGCAGGACCAGGAGTACGACGCCGACCACCATGGCCAGGAGTTCGGCCTGCCACATCAGTGCGTACCCGGTGGGGTGGGTGTGGTGGAAGGCGGCTTCCCAGGTGTTCGCCCAGGCTTCCCACGGTGCGTGGAAGTCCCGGTACCAGCCGCGTTCCTGGGCGTGCTTCCAGGCCATCCAGTCCCCGGTCCAGGTCTGCAGGTACCAGCTGTAGAGAGCCGGCGCGAGGGCCGGGAGGAAGAGCCACGGGGCCGAGCGCCAGGCGGTGCGGCCGCGGGCGGTCAGGACGAAGTGGAGTGCGAGGGCGGCCGCGAGGAAGAGACCTGTGATGCGGACCGAGCAGGCGAGGCAGGCCAGTACCGTGGCCGCCGGCCAGTTCTGGCGCTGCGCCGCCAGCCAGGCGGGCAGGGCCAGGGCGAGGAAGAGCGCCTCGGTGTAGCCCGCGGCGAGGAACACGGCGCACGGCGAGAGCAGCAGGAACACCACCGCGCGGCGGCCCGTTTCGAGGTCGGCCAGGTGATGGCGGGCGATCCGGGCGAGAGCCAGGACGGCGACGCCGCCCGAGAGGAACGAGATCAGCGCTCCGGCCGCGGCCCAGTCGGGGACCACGGTGTGGACGGCGCGCAGAGCGAGGGGGAAGCCGGGCAGAAACGCCTCCCGGTTGTCCCAGCCGGCCGTCCAGGGTCCGGCCTGGGCGGGGAAGTAGCCGTCCTGGGCTATGTGGAGGTAGTGCCACCAGTCCCATTGCTGCCAGGGCGAAAGCAGCGAGGCGGGCCGGCGGGCCTCGCCGTCGGCGGGGAACAGCCAGCTGACAGCGCCCGCGGTGGCCCAGATACCGACGCGGGTCAGCAGGTACAGCCACATCACCTCACGCTCGCCCGGGCCGAGCCGCAGGAACGCCAGACGGGCGCGGCGGGGGCGGCGAGCGTTCTCGCGCACCGGCGGCCAGGCGGTGGGCGAGCCGGGAAGCTCGACCGGCCGGCGGGGGGTTGAAACGGGCATATCGGGATCTCCTGACCGTCTGAAGGCGTGCGGAGTCACCAGCCCTGGCTCAGGCCGGTGTCCGCGGGCGGTGTGCTGCGGGGAGAGGGGGAGAGGGGGAGAGGGGGAGAGGGGGAGAGGGGGAAGGGGGAGGGGCTACCGGAGCGGCTGGGGCGGCGTGGGCGACATGCTCGCGGTGACGGTCCCGGTGGGATCGAGCGTCGTCGTCGTGCTGCGCGGCGGCATCGTGGTGTTGAGCGGCGGCGGAGGCGTCGTGTTGCGCGGCGGCGTCATGGAGTTGAGCGTCGGCGCCGTGGAGTTGGGCGGCGGGGGCGGTGCGGAAGTCGGGGACGGGGCCGCGGGCGAGGGAGTGGTTGCGGGGAGGGTCGGGCCCGGGTCCCCCGGGAGGAACGCGGACAGGGCCGCGCCGGATCCGGCGAGGACGAGGAAGCAGGCGGCGGCGATACCGACGATCCGGCGCCGGCGGTGCCGTTCGCCGCGCCGCTCGATGACGGCGACGGGCGGGGCCGTGCTCGCGGACTGTCCGGCGGAGGCCGCTTCCCGGAACAGGGACCGCAGCGGGTCGTGGGAGTCAGGCATCGGGAGCCTCCTCAATGCGGGGGTCCTGCAGATGGCGGGAGAGCGTGGCCCTGCCCCGGGACAGGTGGGTCTTGACCGTGCTCGCGGACAGCGAGGTCTCGGCGGCGATCTGCTCGACGGTCAGATCGCACACGTAGTGCAGCGCCATGGTCCGGCGCTGTTTCAGGGGCAGTTGCCGCAGCGCTTCGACCAGTGCCACCGCCTCCGGCCCCGGCCCCTCCACGTGTCCGGCGGGGGCGGTGCGCTGCCAGGCGTCGGCGGTGCGCCGCCGCCCGCGCCAGCGGCTGACGGCGAGCCGCCACGCGACGGTGCGGATCCACGCCTCGGGCCGGCCGTCACGGTCCAGCTGATGCCTGCGGCCCCACCCCCTGACGAAGGCCTCCTGCACCACGTCCTGTGCCTCGTGGTGGTCGCCGAGCATCACGTAGAGCTGTCCTGTGAGCCGTCCTGCCGCTTGCGCGTAGAACTCCTCGAACTCCTCGATGGTCAAAAAATCGCTCCCGAATCCATGTGTCCCTCTCACCGGGCATACGCCCGCCGCACCCCATCCGGTCGACACCGGACGACAGATCGTTGTGTGAGTGCCGTCACATGGTGGGTGGGGTGCTCATCGTCGCGGCGGCCACGGCGAGGCGGAGTGGCGGCGCCACGGGCCACCGGGTGATGCGGCCCGGCCCCGGACCCCGGCCCCCCGGGTCCGGATCCGCGCGGTCCGGATCCGCACGGTCGGGATCCGCGGGCGGGCCGCGCCGCGCGGGGGAGAAGGGCCCGGCACAGCAGAAGGGCCCGGATCCATGAGGATCCGGGCCCTTCCGAGCAGTAGCGGGGACAGGATTTGAACCTGCGACCTCTGGGTTATGAGCCCAGCGAGCTACCGAGCTGCTCCACCCCGCGTCGGTAGACCTCACACTACGGCATCCCGGAGGCGGTGCTCGACGCATTTACGGGCGGCCGTGCCCGGAGTGTGGGCGAAAGGGCTGAATCTCGCCCCGAAGGCGAGATCATTCCCCCTGGTGACAGTGCGTGCAGGCGTGTACCTTCACGGGTAGCTGTCGTGGTTCCAAGTGCCTTGCCCGTGCCCTTTGGTGTGGGCAGTTTTGCTGTGTTGTGCCGTAGGACCAGGGCGATCACCTCCGTCTTCCACGCCGTGTGGAAGACGTACGTCAACGGGAAGGCATGAACATGGCTACGGGAACTGTGAAGTGGTTCAACTCGGAAAAGGGCTTCGGCTTCATCGCCCAGGACGGCGGCGGCCCGGACGTCTTCGCCCACTACTCGGCGATCAACGCCTCTGGCTACCGTGAGCTCCAGGAGGGTCAGGCCGTGACCTTCGACATCACGCAGGGCCAGAAGGGCCCGCAGGCGGAGAACATCACCCCCGCCTGATCCCGGACGACGGCCCGGTCTGACCGCCGGGCTCCGGAGAACCGTTTCCCCGTCCCGCCCCTTCGCTGAACGGGCCGCGGGGAAAGAACAGGGCCGTGCGGCCTCGCCGCACGGCCCTGATCCGTCTCCCCGGCTCCGCGCGGTGCCATGATGCCCCGGTGGATCACAGGGTGAGCACGGATGCGCAGGCGCGGGTCGGCGGGGTCCTCCAGGAGCTCGTCGACTCCGGTCAGGAGAGCGGCCTCCAGGTGGCGGCCTATCTGGACGGCGAGCCGATCGTCGACGCCCACGCGGGCTGGATCGACCGGCCCGGCGGCCGCCCGGTCCGTTCCGACACGCTGATCCACAGCTTCTCGACAGGCAAGGGCTTCACCGCGACCCTGGTGCACGTGCTCGCCGAGCGCGGACTGGTCGACTACGACACGCCCATCGCCCACTACTGGCCCGAGTTCGGGGCGCACGGCAAGGAGCGGGCCACCGTACGGCACGCCCTGACGCACTCCGTCGGAGTACCGCAGCTCCCCTCCGCCCTCACGCCGGAGGAGCTGTGCGACTGGGACACCATGTGCGCGACCGTCGCGGCGGCGGAGCCGCTGTGGGAGCCGGGCTCCGCCAGCGGGTACCACGGCTGGACCTTCGGCTGGATCCTCGGTGAGACCGTGCGCCGCATCACCGGCCTGACCCCGGCCGAGGCCCTGCGCACGTACGTGAGCGAGCCGCTCGGGGTGGCCGACGAGCTCTACTTCGGCCTGCCCGAGAGCGAGCTCGCCCGTACGGCGCCGCTGGTGGAGGGCAACTGGGCGGCCGGGCTGGAAGCCCTTCCTCCCTCCGCGCCCTTCCGCCGGTACGTCGCCCCGAACCGCACCGTGTGGACCGTCGCCGAACTCGCCAACCGCCGCGCGTACCTGCTGGCCGACCTGCCCGCGTGCGGCACCACGACCGCGCGGGCCGCCGCCCGGCTGTACGCCGCCCTGTCCGGTGAGGTCGAGGGCGTGCGGCTGATGTCCCCGCAACGGGTGGCCCTGGCGGCGGAGGTGGCTGTCGAAGGCAAGGACCTGATGCTCCTCGGCAGGTACGCCAAGGGGCTCGGCTACTTCGTCGGCCTGCCCCAGATGGCAGGCGAACGCACGGCCTTCGGCCACCACGGAAGCGGCGGCAGCATCGCTTTCGCCGACCGCGCCCGCGGCCTGTCCTTCAGCCTCACCCGGACCCGCCTGGTGGGCGGCGCGGCCGACACGGCCGCCCGGACGCTGGCGGACGAGATCAGGTCGGCGGTCACAGGGGCGCAGGAGTCCTGACGCGCCGCAGCCCCCGGACCCGGATGGCGGCCCCGATCACGGCGAGTGCGACGGTCGCGATCCCCGACGCGGCCAGCACCTGCCGGGGCCCGAGGAGCGCGATCAGCGGGCCGCCGAGCGCGGTGCCCACCGGCCCGGCGGTCAGGAGGGCGGCGCTGCGGGCGGCGAGGACCGTCGTCAGCGAGGCGGCCGGGGTGCGTTCCTGGAAGAGGGTGTAGGACAGCGCCGTGAACGGTCCGTAGATCAGGCCGCCGAGGGTGAAGCAGGCCAGGGTGACGGCCGCGGGCGCGCCGAGGCCGAAGGGTACGAGCGCCAGCCCCCAGCCCGCCACGATCCCCAGCGTGACCGGCCACAGCGGGAACCGCCGCAGGGCGCCCGCGGCCAGGCCGCCCAGCACGGCGCCCGCTCCGAACAGCGTCCAGTACAGCCCGAGCAGGCCCGCCCCGGCGTGCAGGTCGTCGGTGACGTGCAACGGGAGCGCTACCTCCGCCGGCCCGTAGAGGAAGTTGAAGAACCAGGTCAGGGCCAGGACGCCGAGGAGCTCGGGCTGCTTGCGCAGCAGGCGCAGGCCGGCCGCCGACCGGTCGGCGTCGACCGGCGCGGCCGTCGCCCCCTTCCCGTCCTTCCCATCCTTCCCGTCCTGTCCGGCCGCCGCGCCCCGCAGCCGACCGACCTGGGCGGCGAGCACGGCGAAGGACAACGCGTCGAGCCCGATGAGCCAGGCGGGACTGATCACCGCGGTCAGGAACCCGGCGAGCGCCGGGCCGACGACGATGGAGGCCGAGCCACTGGAACTGACCAGCGCGTTGGCGGCCAGCCGCTGGTCGGGCGGAAGTATCTGCGCGAGCAGGGAGTACCTGCCCGCGTTCCCCCAGGCATGCAGGACGGACGAGCCCGCGAGCAGGGCCACGTACAGCACCGGGTGCAGCACCCCCGCGGCCCAGGCCAGCGGGACACAGCCGAGGAGCACCGCGCGGATCCGGCTGTCGGCCGCCAGCAGCCGCCCGGCCGGAAGCCGGCGCAGCCACCGCCCGAAGAGCAGTGCTCCGGCGGCCCCCGGAAGCGCGTACGCGGCGAGCGCGGCACCCAGGAGCAGGCCGGACCGCCCCGGGGGAGCGATCTCGATGGCCAGCCACGCGACGGCGACCACGCTCATCCCGTCACCGAGATCTGAGGCCGCCAGCGCGGGCAGCAGCCGCCGGAAGTCGGCATGGGCGAACAACGGCCGATAGGTGCGGGGGAGGAGGCGAGTTGTCTGTACGGGAGTCACCAGGTCAGACTCATGGTTCAAGCGCACTTGAGGTCAAGGGGGAGTGACGGGTGCGACAGCTCGGGATCGGTGAACTCGCTCGGCAGGTGGGGATGCAACCCTCGGCGCTGCGCTACTACGAGAGCGTCGGCCTGCTGCCACCCGCCGAACGGGCCGCGGGCCGGCGGGTGTACCCGGCCGGCACCGTGCGGCGGCTCGCGCTGATCAAGATGGCCCAGCGGGCCGGATTCACCCTCGCCGAGATCCGCGGCCTGCTCGACGGCGACGCCGAGCGCGGCGCCACCCGGCAGTGGCGCGCCCTCGCCGAGAGCAAGCTCCCCGAACTGGACCGGTTCATCGAGCAGACGCAGATCCTGCGGGACGCCGTCGCCGACTGCCTGGCCTGCGGATGCATGAACTTCGAGAAGTGCGCACTGCTCGCCGCCGGCGGACCCGGCTCCTGACCGGTGCAGCCGGCCCTGCTCAAGGCCCTGCTCAAGGCCCTGCGCAAGGCCCTGCGCAAGGCCCTGCGCAAGGCCCTGCGCAAGGACCCGTTCGGCGGTCCCGTTCGGCCAGCCCGGCCTCGTACGCGGCGATCGCCGCCTCCACCCGGTTCCGTACGCCGAGCTTGCCCAGGATCGCGCTCACATGGGCCTTCACCGTGCCCTCGACCAGGAGGAGGCGAGCGGCGATCTCGGCGTTGGACAGACCGGCGCCGAGCAGCGCCAGGACGTCGTTCTCCCGTTCCGTCAGTCCCACCAGGGCGTTCCGCGCGGGCACTCCGCCCGCCATCCGCCCGCTGCGCAGTCCGGCGACGACCCGGGCGGCGACCTTCGGCGAGAGGTACGCGCCGCCCGCGGCCACCGCGTGCACGCCCGCCAGCAGTTCCCGGGGATCGTCCGCCTTGAGCAGGAACCCGCTGGCACCCTCACGCAGGGCGCGGCCGATGAACTCGTCCTCGCCGAAGGTGGTCAGCATGATCACCGCAGTGCCGGGCAGCTCCTGGTGGATCCGTGCGGCCGCCGCGATCCCGTCGAGCCGGGGCATCTGGATGTCGAGCAGGGCGACGGCGGGCCGGAGCCCGCGTACGGCGTCGAGGGCCTCGTACCCGTCGGCCGCCTCGGCGACGACCTCGATCTCCGGATCCCGCGCCAGGATGGCGCGCACACCGGCCCGGACCATCGCCTCGTCGTCTGCCAGCAGCACCTGAACCACCGGCGCAGTCTAACGGCGGGCTGCGGTCGCGCCGTTCGTCGGGGGACCCCCGACGAAAGTAGGGTATCCGATCGCCGACCTGCGAGCGATGCCCGTCGGCGCTGCCGGTTCCTACGGTCGTCACAGCACCGACGACACCGGAGGAACACCGTGATCACCCTGCGAGGCCTGACCAAACGCCATGGCGCCACCGTCGCCGTGGACGGACTGACCCTGGACATCGAGGAGGGACAGGTGACCGGCTTCCTCGGCCCCAACGGCGCCGGGAAATCGACCACGATGCGGATGATCCTCGGCCTGGACCGGCCCACCGCCGGGCGGGCGCTCATCGACGGGAAGCCCTACGCGTCGATGCGCCACCCGGTCCGCGAGGTCGGATCCCTCCTGGACGCGAAGGCCCTGCACCCGGGCCGCCCGGCGCGCAGCCACCTGATCGCACAGGCCCGCAGCAACGGCATCCCCGTGCGCCGCGTCGACGAGGTTCTGGAGACGGTGGGCCTGGCCAAGGTGGCGCGCCGACGGGCCGGGGCGTTCTCCCTGGGCATGTACCAGCGGCTCGGCATGGCGGGCGCCCTCCTCGGGGACCCGAAGGTGCTGATCCTCGACGAGCCGGTCAACGGCCTCGACCCGGACGGCGTGCGCTGGGTGCGTGAACTCGTCCGTGCCCAGGCCGCGCAGGGCCGTACGGTCTTCCTCTCCAGCCACCTGATGAGCGAGATGCAGCTGACGGCCGACCGGCTCGTCGTCATCGGCCGGGGCCGGCTGCTGGCCGACACCCCCATGGCGGAGCTGCTCGCCGCGAGTGCCTCGGCCTCGGTACGGGTGCGCACCGCCGGCCCCGACGACCTGCGCGCCCTGACCGGCCACCTGCTCGCCCACGACGGGGTGTCCGTCGAGCCCGCCCCGTCACACTGCGGCGGCGAGCGGAACGAGATCGTCGTCAGGGGCAGGACCGCCGGGCAGATCGGCGACCTCGCCCACCACCTCGGCATGCGCCTCCACCAACTGCACAGCGCATCGGCGTCGTTGGAACAGGCCTACATGGAACTGACCGAGCACAGCGTCGAGTACGCGACCCGAACGGCGAAGGTGTGACCCAGATGACCGACACCCGGACCGAACCCGGCCTCCGCCCCGATCCCGGCCCTCGCCCCGACCCCGGGACGGACCCGGCGCGCCACGCCGCCCCGGCTCCCGCGGGCGGCGGTTTCGCCGGTGCGGTCGGCGCCGAGTGGACCAAACTGTGGTCCATCCGTACTCCGTACGCCTGCCTGCTCGTCGGCGTCCTGCTGACGGGAGTCTTCACCTTCTACTACGGCTCGATCGCCCGGATCAACGACAAGCCCGTCCAGCCGCTCGGCAACGCCCCGGTCTCCTCCGTCATCCTCGGCCAGTTCGTCATCGTCGTGCTCGCGATGACAGTGGTCACCAGTGAGTACGCGACGGGCAGTGCCCGCACCTCGCTCCAGTGGGTGCCGGTCAGGCATCGCCTGCAACTGGCCAAGGCGGTCGTCGCGGCGGCGGTGTCCTTCACCGCCGGATGCCTGTTCGCCGTCCTCGGCATGGCCGTGGCCCGGGCGCCCTTCCGCGGTCACGCGTCCTTCGACCCGGGCAAGGCGGTCGCCCAGACCCTGGCGATGGGCCTGTACTGCGCCCTGGTCGCCGTGCTCACGGTGGGGGTCGCTTTCGCCCTGCGGACCGCGGTCGGCACGCTGTCGGCGGTCTTCGGCCTCGTCTCCGCCCTCCCCACCATCTGTACCGGACTGGGTGGCTCCGCCCTCCTGGCGGTGAACGACTTCCTCCCGCAGACCGCGGGCGGCCACGTCATGCTCGCGGACGGCGATGCCCCCTACCCGCCCGCGGTCGCCATCCTGATAGTGCTGGCCTGGACGGCCGCCGCTCACCTGACCGGCCGGTTCGTACTGCGGCGGCGCGACGGGTGACAGGCTTGGCCCCGTCCGGTGACACGGGCGGACCGGAGCAGCGGGACCGAAGAGAGGGAGTGGCGGGGGTGGGTGTGAGGATGCGGGGCGCCGTGCCGACGGCCGCGGGGCGGGGTCAGGCCGTACGGGACGCGGCGCTGTGGGCGGCCATGGCGGGCGCCGCGGTCCTCGCCCACCGGGAAGCGGCCCATCCCTCACCGGCCTTCGGTCTGGTCCTGCCGCTCCTGGTCCTGGCGGCTGCGGTGACCACCGGCCGGACCCGGCCGGGGGCGGCCGTGTTCCTCGCCAACGCGCTGGTCGCCGCGGGTCTGGCCGACCCGACCCCGACGGCGAGCCCGTACCTGGTGGCGCTGGCCGTACTGACCTACCTGCTCGGCCTGCGGGCGGACCGTACGGGGCCGGCGCTGGTGCTGTTCGGAGCCTGCACGGCCATCGACCTCGCGCTGTGCGCCGTCCTCGGCGTCGGCGCCGTGTACTGGTTCTACGCGATGTCGTACATCCCCGCGGCCCTCCTCCTCCCCTGGCTGGCCGGTCGCTACCGGCAGGCCAGGCTGGCCCTGGTGCACGAGGGCTGGCAGCGGGCGCGCAGTCTCGAACAGCGGCAGCGGTCCGTGGCCGAGCAGGCCCGGCTGAGGGAACGGACCCGGATCGCCTCCGACATGCACGACTCGCTGGGCCACGAACTGAGCCTCATCGCCCTGCGCGCCGGGGCCCTGGAACTCTCGCCCACGCTGACCGGCCAGGACCGGGCGGACCTGGCCGTGCTGCGCGCGGCCGTCTCCGACGCCGTGGGTCATCTCAGGGACACCATCGGCGTTCTGCGCGACGGCTCCGACGGGGAGGAACCGACAGGCTCGTCCGTGGAACCGGTGGAGGAACTCGTCGCCCGGACAAGGGAGTCCGGGGTGACGGTGCACCTGCGACGCGAAGGGCCGGCCCGCGCTCTGCCGCCGCTGGTCGACCGCAGCGCGTACCGCGTGGTCCAGGAGTCGCTGACCAATGCGATCAAGCACGCACCCGGCAGCACGGTCCACGTCAGCATCGCCCGGCAGGCGGACCGCACCGAGGTACGGGTGGCCAACTCCGCGCCGCGGACCGGCTCACCGGCCGCCGGCCCGCGGCCCGCCGCAGGGCCGGCCCCGGGACACCGCGGGCTGACCGGCCTGCGCGAACGGGTCCTGCTCATCGGCGGAACGCTGCACGCCGCGCCCCGGGAGGGCGGCTTCGAGGTCCTCGCCACCCTGCCCGACCAGGTGAACCCGGACCGCGCGAGAAGCACCGGGGAGCCCCGGGAGCGGACCGGCTCGGATTCGGCGCAGCGGCTCGCAGTCGTCCGGCGCGGAGCCCGGCGCCGGTTCGTCGCCGCGTTCGCCGCCCCCGCCGGGTTCGGCCTCGTGACACTCGCCTCCTGCGCGTATCTGGCCCACCAGCTGACCACATGTGTCCTGCGTCCCGCGGACTTCGCCGCGGTCCGGGTCGGCCAGGACCTCGGCGAAGTGGTCCGGTTTCTTCCGGAGCAGCAGTTCCGGTACGTCCCGGACGCCGTCCGGGCGCTGCCCGTACCCCCTGGCACCGAGTGTGCGTACTACCGCTCGAACGGCAACCTCCTGGACCAGGTCGACGTCTACCGGCTCTGTTACGCGGGCTCCCGCCTGGTGGCCAAGGACGTGCTGCCGGGGTGAGCGAGCGGGGAGTCCCGCGGGATGAGGCATGATCGGGGGATGTCTGATCGCATCATCGCCGCCTGTGACGGAGCGGCCAAAGGTAATCCCGGGCCCGCCGGCTGGGGTTGGGTCATCGCCGACTCCCAGGGACGCCCCGAGCGCTGGGAGGCCGGTCCGCTGGGGCGGGCCACCAACAACATCGGGGAGCTGACCGCCCTCCAGCGGCTGCTGGAGGCGGTGGACCCGCGGACGCCCGTCGAGGTGCGGATGGACTCCCAGTACGCGATGAAGGCCGTGACCCAGTGGCTGCCGGGCTGGAAGCGCAACGGGTGGAAGACCGCCTCCGGCCAGCCGGTCGCCAACCGCGAACTCGTCGAGGCGATCGACCGGCTGCTGGCGGACCGGGACGTCACCTTCCAGTACGTTCCGGCGCACCGCGAGGACGGCGACCATCTGAACGCGATCGCCGACCAGGCCGCCAGCGACG
The DNA here is from genome assembly GCF_042894025.1 of Streptomyces sp. NPDC001549. Classification (NCBI taxonomy): domain Bacteria; kingdom Bacillati; phylum Actinomycetota; class Actinomycetes; order Kitasatosporales; family Streptomycetaceae; genus Streptomyces; species Streptomyces sp. NPDC001549. Next base: position 138,336 of record NZ_JBIAVJ010000011.1, on the reverse strand, counting down.
CGGCGATCAGGCAGGAGGCCGCCGGTACGGCCCTCGGCAGCACGGAGATGCCGGTTCCGGCTCCGGCCGCGGCTTCCCCCGCGCGCCGCAAGGCGGCCGCGCCGGGGAAGCGCACGTCCGCGGGCACCGCGGCCGGCGGCGGTGGATCCCGGGCCATCAAGGCGAAGTTCCCCGGCAGTTGCGCCTGCGGAAAGCCCTACGCGGCCGGTGACCTGATCACCAAGAACGGCAGCCGGTGGGGGCACCAGGCCTGCGGTTCCCTAGGGTCGGTGGACGCGTAGGTACTCCACCGCGTAGGACATCTGCGAGACGCCCGGCTCGGGCGCCGGGTGGTAGCGCCCGGCGCACACGGACAGGTTGACGATGAGGTACGCCCGCCAGTTGCGCCCGACGCCCCGGCGGTCGGCGAAGACCCGGGTGCCGTTGACCCACCACACGACCGAGCGCGATCCGAACTCGACTTTGAGGTCCACCCAGCCGCCGGGGGCGATGGAGGAGTCCCGGTGGTAACGCGAGCCGCCCTTGACGTGGTTGGAGAGTTCGAGCAGGTCGGGGTTGTCGGGGTGGTACTCGAAGACGTCGATCTCGTTGCCGCCGTCCCGCCAGGTCCAGATCGCCGGCCAGGCGCCGATCTCGGAGGGCAGCCGCACCCGGGACTCCAGTACGTCACCGGTCCGCACCATGAACCCCTCGCCGCTGCCCTCGGTGGTCAGCAGGCCCGCGTTCCACTTGCCGTCCGGGCGGCGGGTGGCCCGGAAGGTGCCGGTGCGGCTGTAGGAGGGGTCGGCCACCAGGTAGTCGAGCTTGTTGTCACCGGTGTTGGTGGGCCCGCCGTTCGGGTAGGCCCAGGACCGGCCGGCGACCCACTGGGAGGTTGATCCGAAGTCCGCGGTGAAGACCGGGGCGCGGTCGCTCAGCGGTGCGGCCCCACTGTCGGGGATACCGGTGAAGCGTCCCTTGAGCCGTCGGAGCCAAGTGAGAACCTGAGTGAGCACGAGCGGCTCCTTCCCCATGAATGGACGCTCCTGCAGCATGCCCGGCCGCGATGCAATACATACCGGTGGACCGGTTTGTCTTTGACTCTCATCATCAGGCGAAGCTGATCCTGCTCGCCGCGCCGGCCGCGGTCGACTACTACCCGCACGTCGGCTTCACCCGCCACGAGTGCGCCTGGACCCTGGACCGTCTGCAGTAAGAGGACGATGGACCTCAACATCCTTTTTCCGTAAGCCAGTTAAGCGCGTCCACGGCTGGGTACGATCCGTGCCGTGGGGGGACTGGTAGGGCAGAGCAGAGGGAAGGCCGTCCTGCGCGCCTGCGGCTGCGCGGTGGCGGGTCTGTTCCTGATCGCCGGGTGCACGGCCGACGGCACGCCGAAGGGCGGCGCGGCGAGCGGTACCCCGGGCACGTCGGCCACGCCGTCGGGCACGGGCGATCCGGGCACGGGAGGTTCGGGTCCGGGCAGCACCGGCGCGAGCAGCACCCCGGCCGCCCCGCCCGGCAGTTCCGCCTCGATCCCGATGCCACCGGTCGACGAGTCCAAGCAGCCGAAGACGGCCGACGAGGCCCGCGCCCTGCTCGGCCGGATCATCATCGCCGAGCACGACCTCGGGCCCGAGGTTGTGCGCAACACCCCGTTCGAGAGCGATCCCGGCCGCTGGCCCGTGCTCGACGAGGGCTGCGTCTGGCAGACCGAGGGCCTGCCGGACGACGTGCTCGCCACGAGCACCCGCCACTTCCACATCCCGGCCAAGGACGGCCGCGGCCGCGTGCGGATCAACGCCACGGTCACCGTCCACCACACCCGCGAGGAGTCCGGCTGGGAGACCGCCCGCGCCATGGAAGAGGTCCTGCGGTGCCCGGACCAGAAGCTGCGTGAGGGCGAGGACCTCAAGAGCCTGTGGGGCGGCGCCTTCTACCTCGGCGAGCAGTTGAACGGATGGACCGAGGACGCCTTCACCGAATCCGGCAAGTACGTCAGCGCACAGGACGGCGGGCCCTACGACTACACCTGGTCCCAGGCCCAGTTCGGACCCGTCACCGTGGCCATCGCCGCCAAGGGCGCGCAGGGCGTCACCATCGGCGATCTGAACGCCTACGTGGCCAAGGGCACCAGCCAGATGATGATCCAGGCCAAGCAGGAGCTCGGAAAGGCGGCGGGCTGATGGAGCCGCTCCACCCCTCTGACCCCTCCCGGATCGGCGGACACCGGCTCCTCGGACGCCTCGGCGCCGGCGGCATGGGCGTCGTCTACCTCGGCCGGACCGACGACGGCGCGCTCGCCGCGGTCAAGGTGATCCGCGCGGAGTACGCCGAAGAGGCCGACTTCCGGGCCCGCTTCCGCCGCGAGGCCGAGATCGCCGCCGAGGTGGACAGCCCCTGGGCCGTCCGCGTCACCGGCGCCGACCCGGACGCCGCCGAACCGTGGCTCGCCACCTCCTTCGTCGCCGGACCCTCCCTCGCCGAGGCCGTCGCGGCCCACGGCCCGCTCCCGCTGCGCGCCGTACGCATCCTCGGCAAGGCCCTGGCCCAGGCCCTCGGGGTGATGCACGAGCAGGGCCTCGTACACCGCGACGTGAAGCCCGGGAACGTCCTCCTCGGCATGGACCGGCCCCGGCTGATCGACTTCGGGATCGCCCGCGGCGGTGAGCACACCGTCCTGACCTCAGCCGACGCCGTACTCGGCACCCCCGGATTCCTCCCGCCCGAGCAGGCCGAGGGCCGTCCCGCCGAACCGGCCGGCGATGTCTTCTCGCTCGGCTGCCTCCTCGCGTACGCCGCCACCGGACGGCTGCCCTTCGGCACCGGCACCGTGGACGCGGTGCTCTACCGCACGGTCCACGACGAGCCCGAATTCGGCCCCGAGATCCTCGCCGACCCCGAACTCACCGCGCTGCTGCGCACCTGCGTCGCCAAACACCCCGACATCCGCCCCGGCGCGCGCGAGCTGGACGCGGCACTGACCGAGGACACCCCGGGGGAGGGCACCGACTGGCTGCCCGACCCCGTCGTCTCCACCATCGCCGCACGCGCCGCCGCGCTGCTCGCCCTGCCCGGCATCGACGAGACCGTCGCCGACCCGGACGCCGCCCCCGCGCCCGGCACGGCCGCGCCGACGCCCTCCCGCAGGCGGTTCCTCGCCCTCGCCTCCGGCGGCGCCGTCCTTGCGGCCGGCGGCGGCCTGGCCGCCTGGCTGGCGCTGCGCGACCAGGACAAGCCCGAGAACCCTGCCGCGGACGCCCCACGGCAATGGGTGATCGGTGTGCACGCCGACCTCTCCGGCCCCCAGAAGGCCGCCGGACAGGCCCAGGAGCGCGGGGTGCGCCTCGCCGTCGACGCCTTCAACTCCCGCAAGGACAAGCCCTTCACGCTCACCGTCGCCACCGCCGACGACGCCGGGAAGGCGGACCGCTCGGCGGCCGCCGCCACCGGACTCATCGCCCATCGCGACCTGTTCGCCGTGGTCGGCCCCACCGGCAACGACTCCGTGATCCCTTGCCTGGAACTCTACGGCGAGAGCTCCGTCCCCCTGGTGACCGTGTCCGCCCTGGCGACGACCTTCAGCATCACCGACCGGCGCAGCTTCTTCCAGAGCTGCCCGGTCTCCTCGGCCCAGGCCGCCGCCGTCAACCTGCAACTCGCCGGGAAGCAGGGCGTCCGGCGGCTGGGCATCCTCAGCGACCGCGGCGGGGACACGGACACCTGGCAGGCGGCCCAGCTCATGGGCCGCACCATCGGCTACTTCGCGCCCGAGGCCACCTACTACGGGCGTGTCGTCCCGCGCGGAGTCACCGACCTGGCACCGGTGATCACCGACCTGCTCGCGCACGGCATCGACGGCTTCTTCTACACCGGCACCCCGGCCGGCGGGGCCAAGACCGCCGGACTGCTGGCCGCCGCCGGTTTCCAAGGCCCCCGGGCAGCCGACTACACCATCGCCGGACCCGAGTTCCTCGGCGCGGCCGGCCAGGCGGCCGAAGGCTGGCAGTTCTTCACGCCGTACACGGGCCCGGAGGCCCCCGAGGTCGCGGAGATGACCCGTGCGCACCGGGCGGCGTACGGATCGGCCCCCGACATCTGGACCGCGGAGGCCTTCGACGCCACGCGCCTGATCATCGACCGGCTGGTCACCACCGCGGCGGGCGGTCGGCGCCCGACCCGTGCCGGACTGCTGACCGCGCTCACCCAGGGCACCTTCCGCGGGCTGACCAAGGAATACACCTTCGACGACCGGCAGCAGGTCAAGGGCAACATCTACTTCATGCACAAGGTGGAGGGGGGCCGGATGCGCTACGCCGGCCCGGCCGTCCAGCCCGCGGCGGGGTAGTCCCGGATGCGCCCCCTCACCCCTGCCGATCCGGCCGCGATCGGCGGCAACCGGCTGCTGGGACGCCTCGGTTCGGGCGGCATGGGCACCGTGTACCTCGCCCGCTCCGCCGCCGGCACCCTGGTCGCGGTCAAGGTCATCCGCGCCGACCACGCCGCGGACCCGGATTTCCGCGCCAGGTTCCGGCGCGAGGTGGAGGCCGCCGGGCAGCTGACCGGGCGCTGGGTGGTCCCGGTCGTCGCCGCCGACCCGCAGGCGCGCGAGCCCTGGCTGGCCACCCCCTACGTCCCCGGGCCCTCCCTGGCCGAGGCCGTGGCAGGGTACGGTCCGCTGCCCGTCCGGGCGGTACGGACCCTGGGCGCGCGGCTCGCCGAGGCGCTGGCGCAGGTGCACGCCGCCGGGCTGGTCCACCGCGACGTCAAACCGGGCAACATCCTGCTCGCCCCGGACGGACCCCGGCTGATCGACTTCGGGATCGCGCGGGCCGAGGGCGCGGTCACGCTGACCGCGGTGGACGCAGTCCTCGGCACCCCGGGATACCTGGCACCGGAGCAGGCCCGCACGGACGGCGCCGTGGCGGGCGCCCCGAGCGATGTGTTCTCCCTCGGCTGCGTCCTGGCGTACGCGGCGACCGGGCACGGTCCCTTCGGCGGCGGGCACGCCGCCGCGGTGGTCTACCGTACGGTGCACGACGAGCCCGAACTCTCTGGACTGCCCGTGGAGTTGCTCGACACCGTGCTGGCCTGTCTGGCGAAGGACCCGGCGGCCCGGCCGACCCCGGACCAGCTGGGCGCCGTACTCGGGGACGACCTCCCCGGCCCGGACGGCGAGGACTGGCTGCCGCCCCCGCTGCCCCGCCTCATCGCCGAGCGTTCCACCAGGGCCCTGGACCTGCCCGCCCCGGAACCGACCCGGATCGACGCACCGGAGGGGGCCGTCCGGGGCCTCACGCGCAGACGGCTGCTCGGGGCCGGCGCGGGCCTGGCCGTCATCGGCGCCCCGGTCGCCTGGTTCACCACCCGCAGCCGGGCCCGCGGTACGACACCGCCGCCCGCCCGCGAACTCGCCACCCGCACCCTCGCCCTCCAGGCCGACCTGACCGGGCCCGGCAAGGAGATCGGCCAGGCCCACGAGCGCGGCATGAAACTGGCCGTGGACCGGCACAACAGCCGGCCGGACGCCGCGTTCCGGCTGGCCCTGCGCGTCGTCGACGACGGCGGGGACGCCACGCGCGCCGCCCAGGTGGTCAAGGAGCTGGCCGCCGACCCCGCGGTGGTCGCACTCACCGGCCCCACCTGGGACGCGGTCGTGCCCCAGATGGCCGCTGCCTGCCAAGCGGCCGATCTCGCCCTGCTGCTCGTTTCCGCCGACAGCCCCGAGAACGCCCTCTCGCGGCCGGAGTGGCGCAATGTGATCGCCACCCGCCCGGCCGGAGACCAGCTCGCCCTCCCGGTGATCGACTACTTCAGCCGGATCCGGCCCGTCCACCGCACGGGCCTCGTGGAGGACGTCGAAGGCGGCGAGCCCGCCTTCCCGGTCGTCCAGCACCTGCAGCAGTCACCGCCCTCGCAGGGCACGCTCAGCGTCCACCGGATCCCCGCGGGCAGCTCCGACTTCGCCGGCGCCGTAGGCGCGCTGACCGAAGCCGGGGCCGAGGCCGTCGTCTACGCCGGCACCTCACCGCAGCGCGCGGCCCAGCTGGCCCGCGCCCTGACCGAAGGCGGATTCCAGGGCCGGCGGATGGGCCTCCAGCACGCCATGGAACCGGCCTTCCTCGCGGCCGCCGGTCCGGCCGCCGACGGCTGGCTGTTCGCCTCCCTCTTCACCGACCCGCTGGCCGTCCCCGCCGCCGCCGAGTTCGTCGCCGCCCACCGCGCCGCGTACGGGACCGCGCCCGCCCGCTGGGCCACCGAGGCGTACGACGCCGTGGGGCTGCTCGCCGCGACCCTGACCGGCCTGGCGGAGGAGGGGCGGGACCGGGCGGGCGTGACCCGCCGGATCTTCCGGACGGCCCACGAGGGCCTGGCCAAGCCGCTGTCCTTCGACTCCAACACGCACGTGCTGACCCGAGCCCGTACCGCCCACCTCTACCAGGTCGAATCCGGCGTATACCGGTACCTGGGCATCTACTCGGACGTGAGCCCCGGGTCCGGGCGGTGAACGCGGGCCAAGGGGCCGGAGGCTCCGGTACGGCTACTCGAACCGGGTGGTGTCGCCCGCGCCCCGGCGTACGATCTCGACCTCACCACCGGAGAAGTCGATGACGGTGGTCGGTTCGGTACCGCAGTCACCCGAGTCCAGTACGGCGTCCACCTCGTGGTCGAGCCGCTCCTTGATCTCCCAGCCCTGAGTCATCGGCTCGGGCTCGTCGGGCAGCAGCAGGGTGCTGGAGAGCAGCGGCTCGCCGAGCTCGGCGAGCAGGGCCTGCGTGACGACGTGGTCGGGAATCCGGACCCCGACCGTCTTCTTCTTCGGGTGCAGCAGCTGGCGCGGCACCTCCGAGGTCGCGGGGAGGATGAAGGTGTAGCTGCCGGGGGTCGCCGCCTTGATGGCGCGGAACACGTCGTTGTCGATCTGTACGAACCGGCCCAGCTGCGCGAAGTTCTGGCACACGAGGGTGAAGTGGTGACGGTCGTCCAGGTTCCGGATCGACCGGATCCGGCTGATGCCCTCGCGGTTGCCCAGCTGGCAGCCCAGCGCGAAACAGGAGTCGGTCGGGTATGCGACGAGCTTCCCGCCGCGGATCATGTCGACCACGCTGTCGATGGTGCGCCGCTGGGGATTCTCGGGGTGTACGTCGAAGTATTTCGCCATCCGCCGAGCGTACGCGGTCGGGACCCCGGCGCCGGTACGGCCGGGCCCCCGCCCGCCGGGCTGCCCGCCGAGCCGCCCGCCGGGCGCCGGTGGACCTGCCCTCCGGGACGCGGGGGACGGGTGCGACGATGCGCGGATGCGCACGCTGAACGAACTGATCGACGTCGACGGTCCCGCCTGGCCCGAACTGAGCGCGGAACTCGGCGCGGGAGCCGTTCCGGTGGAGGTCCTGCCGGCCGATCCCGCCCTCGCCCGGGCGTCGCTCCTCCAGCTGCAGGTCACGGCGCGGTCGTACCTGGGCGCGGTGGTACTGCACTGCGGCGGCCTGTTCCTGGACGACGGCTGGCTGCGCGTCCTCGGCAGCCCCGCCGCCGACGGCTCCCGGGGACTGCCCGGACTCGCACGGGCCAATGCCTTCCCCTCGGTGTTCGACCCCGGCTGGTGCCCGGATGCCGGGCTGGTCGTGGCGTACGACGTGCTGGGCGGGGTCTTCGCCCTGAACGGCGCGCGCCCCGCCGACAGCGGCCGGCCCGGAGGACCGGGCGAGATCGTCTACTTCGCCCCCGATGATCTGCGCTGGGAGGCCATCGGGGCCGGGTACGCGGCCTGGCTGTCCTGGCTGCTGTCCGGAGCCCTCGACCAGTTCTACGCCGACCTGCGCTGGCCCGGGTGGCGGGCGGAGGTCGCGGAACTGAACGGCGGCCGGGGACTGACGCTGTACCCTCCCCTGTGGTCCGCCGAGAGCCGCGGCGACCTGGCGGCGACCAGCCGTCGCGCCGTCCCGATGGGGGAACTGCTGGGCTTCGGCCGGGAAACCGGGCGGCAGTTCGACGGGGTCGACCCGGGATTCACGGGCACGGTCTGACGGGTCCGGGGGCCCGAAGGGGGCGAGGGGGCCGAAGGCGGACTTTCGGCAGTGCCGCCGGCCCGGGGGAGTTCCGTAGGGTCGGGTGCGTGAGATCAGTGATCATCGAGCCCCGGGTCCCGCAGCCGGTCTTATCCGCAGGGCTGTTCATCACGGCGGCCGCCGCCGTCGGCGCGAGCGTGGCCGACCCGTGGTGGGGGATACCGGCGGCGGTCGGCGCGTACGTCGCCGGCCGCGGACCGGGGCCGGGGCGGAGCGCGGCAGTGGCCCTGGCCGTGGTGCTCGTGGCGGCCGTGCCTGTCGTGATCCTGGTACCCGAGTGGCTCGCGTGGGCGACCCGGTTCGTACTGACACTGCTCGCCGCGGCGGTGCTTCCGTGGTTCGCCGGCCGGTTCCTGCGCCAGTACCGCGAACTGGTGCACGCCGGGTGGGAGCGGGCCGCGCAGCTGGAGCGGGAACAGCGCCTGCTCGCAGAACGGGCCCGACTGCGCGAACGGACCAGGATCGCGCAGGACATGCACGACCTCCTCGGCCACGAACTCAGCCTCGTCGCCCTGTCGGCGGGAGCGCTGCAGCTGGCCCCCGGCCTTCCCGAGGCCCACCGCACCGCCGCGCGGGACATCCGGTCCAGGGCGGGAGCCGCCGTGGACCGGCTCGGCGAGGTGATCGGCGTCCTGCGCGAACCCTCGGACCCGGAGCCCGGGCCGGAGAGCGGACCGGCGAACGGGCTCGCCGGGATCGGGGGCCTGGTGGACCGGGCCGCCGAGGCGGGACTCGACGTCCGGCTGCGGGTGGAGGGGGAACCGGCGGCCGCCGTGCCGCCGCGGGCCGTCGACCGGGCCGCGTACCGCGTCGTCCAGGAGGCGCTGACGAACGTCGCCAAGCACGCGCCCGCCTCCCGGGCCACCGTCGTCGTCCGGCACACGGCGGACACGGCGGAGACGGCGGCCATGGCGGGGATGGCGGACACGGCGGGGATGGCGGCCATGGCGGACACGGCGGAGACGGCGCGCACGGCGGATACGGGCGGCGGCCGGACCGAGGTCGTCGTGACGAACGGGCCGGTCCGCGGCCCGGAGCCCGCCTCCCAGGTCCCGGGCGCCCCCGGCAAGACCCACCGACTCGGACTCGTCGGCCTGGACGAACGGGTCCGGCTGGCCGGCGGCTCCCTCACCGCGGGCCCCGAGGGCGACGGCTTCGCCGTCCGCGCCCTGCTTCCGCACCGGCCCGGCGAGGCCCCGCCGCCCCCAGCCGATCCGGCCCGCCCGGGCGGCGTCCTGCCCCTCGAGCACCACAGCGCCCGCCGCCGGCTGCGGCGTACCGCCGTCGCGGCCGTGCTGGTACCGCTGTGCACCGCGGCCGTGCTCATCCTCGGGGTGCGGGCCTGGGACACCGTGACGGCCCGGCAGTCGGTCCTCGCTCCGCAGGACCACGCCCGGCTGAGCGTCGGGCAGACCCGCGCGGAGGTGGCGCCGTACCTGCCGCGACGGCAGACGACCCGCCGGCCGGCCGCCCCCGTTCCTGAACCCGACGGTGCGGCCTGCGAGTTCTACGTACTGACCGCCGACCCCTTCGACGACCGCTCGGGGGACATCCACCGGCTCTGCTTCCGGGCCGGCCTGCTCGTCTCCACCGACACCTTCACCGGGAGGGAAGTCCGATGATCCGGATCCTGATCGCCGACGACGAGCCGATGGTCCGCGCGGGTGTCCGCGCCGTCCTCGCCACCGATCCCGGCATCACCGTCGTCGCCGAGGCCGCCGACGGCCACGAGGCGGTGCGGCTCGTGCAGCACCACCGCCCCGACGTGGCCGTACTGGACATCCGGATGCCGGGCACGGACGGTATCGCGGCCGCCGCCGAGATACGAAGGACCGTACCGGCGACGGGAGTCGTGATGCTGACGACCTTCGGGGAGGACGACTACATCCTGCGCGCCCTCGGCGAGGGCGCCACCGGCTTCCTGATCAAGTCCGGCGATCCGGAGGAGCTGCAGGCCGGTGTGCGGGCGGTCGCCGACGGCGCCGCCTACCTGTCACCGAAGGTCGCGGCCCGGGTCGTCGCCCATCTCGCGGCCGACGGCGCGGGCGCCAGGGCGGGCCGCCGCGCCGCGGCCCGCGCCCGCGTCGACGCCCTGACCGCCCGCGAACGGGACGTGCTGGGCCTCCTCGGCGGCGGACTGTCCAACGGGCAGATCGCGCGCCGCCTGCACCTGGCCGAAGGGACGGTGAAGGCCCACGTCAGCTCGATCCTCGCCCGCCTCGGAGTCGGCAACCGGGCCGCGGCGGCGGTGGTCGCCCACGAGGCCGGAGCGGTCCCGGCGCCGCCCGGAGGCGGGGCGGCGCCCGAGGAGCGCTGACGCCGCGTGCCCGGCGGCGGGCAGGAGCAGGATCCGTACGGTCAGCACGGCGCTCGCCCCGAGCGCCGCGCCCGCCAGGACGTCGTGCGGATAGTGCACGCCGACCAGGACCCGCAGCAGGGCGGCGGCCGCGGCCACGGGCAGGGCCAGGGCCGCGAGCCGGGGACGTACGAGCACCACCCCGACCGCCAGCGCGGCGGCGAGGGTGGCGTGATTGCTCGGGAACGACCAGTCGCCCGGCGCGGGACACGGCGCGACCGTCAGGGCCCCTGCCACGGCCCGGCACGGCCGCTCCTCGTCGACCAGGAGTTTCAGCCCCTCGCTGAGCGCGTAGGCGGCCACGGTCCCGGCGGCCGCCAGGGCCACCCCGGCCAGGCCGGGCACGTCACGGCGCCGCAGGGAGCACAGGCCCGCCGAGAGCAGCAGCAGGGCCAGGAGCAGCAGCGTGCCCTCGCTCGCCGCCTCCAGCGCGGTCCCGGCCCAGGCCGGCCAGTCGCCCGCCACGCTCCGGGCGAGTGACCGGTAGGCCGTCGCCGAGACGCCCTGCGTGATGTGTACCGGCTCGTTCGTGCCCAGCGCGCCGCCGGGCGCCGCCCAGACGACGGCCGCGGTGCCCGCCCCGGCCGTCGCGCCGGCGATCGGCAGCCGTCGGGCCCATCCGTATCGGGTGTTCGATTCCATGGGGTCCGACCGTAGGAACGCCGGGGCCCGTCCGCCCCGGCCGAACGGCCGGCCCGGACCCCGACGAAGGTCAGGGTTGCGACGTCCGCCGTTCCGTGCCTGGCGAGCGTCCGCCGGGTGCGTGGCGGTCCTGGCGGGGACGCTCCGGACGCTGCCGGACAGGTTCGGGGGCACGATGAGAGGAAGCCGTGCGCCTCGGACCGCCCCAGGGCGGGTGGCGGCGGGCGGCGCCGGGCCGACGATGCCGGAAGGAGCGTCGCCGATGGGTGCGATCGACGGGTCGGGGACCGGTGGGATCGGACCCGGCATGGCCGGGATCTCCCCGCCGAGCGGTTTGCTCGACGTCCTGAACGTCGCGGCGGTCGTCCTCGACTCCGAAGGACGGGTCGCGCTGTGGAGCCCGCAGGCCGAGCAGCTGTTCGGCTGGACGGCGGCGGAGGCACTCGGCCGCCCCGCCGCCCGGCTGCTGGCCGCCAAGGAGCACGTAGGCCTGGTCACGGAGCTGTTCGCGCGCGTCATGGGCGGCGCGGGGGACTGGGCGGGGGCCTTCCCGGTGCGGCGCAGGGACGGCACCACGCGCCTGGTGGAGTTCCGCAACATGCGGCTGCTCGACGAGCACGGCGAGATGTACGCCCTGGGCATCGCGACCGACCGCACCCGGCTGCGCCAGCTGGAGCGGGACCTCGCCCTGTCCGCGCGCCTGGTGGCCCAGTCCCCGATCGGCCTCGCGGTCCTGGACACCGAGCTGCGGTACGTGCTCGTCAACCCGACGCTGGAGCGGATCAACGGGCTGCCCGCCGAAGACCACATCGGCCGGGGCGTCCGCGAGGCCCTGGCCTTCCTCGACGACGCGGAGGCCGCCGAGTCGGCGATGCGCCAGGTCCTGGCCACCGGAACGCCGCTGCTCGAACAGTTCACGGCCGGCCGCACCCACGGCGGGGACCGCACCGAACACGCCTGGTCGGTGTCGTACTACCGGCTGGAGGACGCCACCGGCCGGGTACTGGGCCTTGCCACCTCCGTGGTGGACGTCACCCAGAGTCACCGGGCGGCCATCGAGATCGCCCGCAGCCGCCGCCGCCTCGCGCTCATCGCGGACGCCACCGTCCGTATCGGCACCACCCTCGACCTCGACCAGACCGCCCGCGAGCTCGCCGACGTCGTCGTGCCCGAGCTCGCGGACATCGCCGCCGTCGACATCCTCGACTCCGTCCTCGAAGGCCGGCCGACCCTGCGGTCCTCCGCCCACGAGCCCGCGGTGTTCCGGGCGCTCGCCCTCGCCGCCGCCTACCCCAGCGACGCCGTCCGCGCCGCCGACCCGCCCGGCGACATCGCCCGCTACGCCGCGGACCGGCTGGTCACCCAGTCCGTGACGACCGGCCACCCGGTCCTCGTCGCCCACGTACAGGCCCAGGACATCTCGCGCATCGCCCGCGACAGCACCGCCGCCGACCTCCTGAGCCGCGCCGGGCTGCGCTCCTACCTGGCCGTGCCGCTCATCGCCCGCGGCGAGGTCCTCGGCGCCCTCGACCTCAAACGCACCCGCAACCCGCTGCCGTTCAACGACGACGACATCGTGCTGGCCGGCGAACTCGCCGCCCGCGCCGCCGTGTGCATCGACAACGCCCGCTGGTACCGCAACGCGCACCACACCGCCCTCGCCCTCCAGCACCACCTCCTGCCGCACCACCCGCCGCCCACACCCGGCCTGGAAGTCGCCTACCGCTACCGGCCCGCCGCGGCCAGCAGCGAGATCGGCGGCGACTGGTTCGACGCCATCGCCGGACCGGACGACACCACCGTCCTCGTCGTCGGGGACGTCATGGGCAGCGGCATCAACGCCGCCGCCAGCATGGGACAGCTGCGTACGGCGACCCGCACCCTCGCCGAACTCGCCCTCGACCCGCCCCAGGTGCTCCACCAGCTGGACCACACCACCGCCGCACTGGAGGAGACCATCGCCACGTGCGTCTACGTCGTCTACGACCCGCACGCCGCCCAGTGCCGGGTCGCCCTCGCCGGACACCTGCCCCCGGTCCTCATCCGCTCCGGCCGGCAGCCCCGACTCCTCGACCTGCCCACCGGCGCCCCGCTCGGCGTGGGCGGCATCCCCTTCGAGTCCACCACCATCGCCATGGACCCCGGCGACCAGCTCGTCCTCTACACCGACGGCCTGGTCGAAACCCGCGACCAGCCCATCGATGAACGCCTGGACCTCCTGCTGACCCTGCTCGCCGACACCGGACGTCCACTGGAGGAGACCTGCGACCGCCTCCTGGACTCCCTGCGCCGCACGGACGACCACGACGACGTCGCCCTGGTCATCGCCCGAGCACGGTCCCTGCCGACGGGCTCCGCCTAGGGGCGTCCTGCCGATCAGGCCGGATCGTGCCGCAGGAGCCCGGCCGGCCGACTGTTATCGTCCGAGGTATGCCTGAGCTCATAACCCCGACCCCCGACCTGCACGCTTCCTGGCTCGCCGCGCAGCGTGAAGGGGGACCGGACGCCCACATCGACGGCGGCGGGCTCGGCTCCGACGACGAAGTGGACACCCCGGAGGGCTTCGCGGCCTGGGTGGAGCGGCTGCGCCGGTACGCGGACCGCACCCAGCCGGTCGACCACGGCCGGGTCCACGCGACGTACTGGTGGATCGCCGAGGGCGACACCTATCTGGGCGCGATCGACCTGCGGCACTACCTGAACGGCTTCCTCCTCGACGCGGGCGGCCACATCGGCTACAGCGTCAGGCCCTCGGCACGTCGCCGAGGCCTGGCCACCTGGGCCCTGGGGGCCGTCCTGCACGAGGCGCGCGTCCTGGGGATGGACCGGGTCCTGCTGACCTGCGACCCGGACAACGAGGCGTCCATCCGCACGATCGAGGGCAACGGCGGGGCCCTGGAGGACATCCGCGAAACCCTGATCGGCCCCAAGCGCCGCTACTGGATCGACCTCTGACACCGGCCCCGGCCGACAGGTCCGGCTGCCGGGGACGAGAGGCGGCAGGGTCATGACGAACCCGGCCGAAGTCGTCACGAGGGCTCTTCAGGCGCTCACCAACGAGCGGGCGGACGAAGCAGCGGAGGGGCTCTGGCGGAGCCCCGTGTCGTTCCGCGGCCGTACGGCCGCGGTGGGTCGATAGTGGGAGGGTGAGCGACAGGCCGGAGGGACCCGGGCCCGGCGGTGCCGAAGACGGCACCGCCTGGTCCGGACGTGAAGGGGCGCGCGCATTCGCGGCGGTGGAGGCGGCCACGGACTGGCTGCTCGGGTATCCGTTCGTCTTCCGGGCCCTGGCTCGCCGGATCCACGCCGGCGAGGTCCTGGTGGACTACGGATGCGGGCCGGGCAAGGTGGCCGACGAGGCGGCCCGGCGGCTGGGGGCGCGGGTGCTGGGGGTGGACACCTCCCCGGAGATGCTGGCGCTGGCCCGCGGCTCGGCGACCGCGGTGGCCGGGTACCACCTGGTCGAGGACGGACGTGTGACCGGCCTGCCGGACGGCTGCGCCGACGCGGTGATGTGCAACCACGTACTGGCGTCCCTGCCGACCGAGGAGGCCGTGCTCGGCGTGTTCACCGAGATCCGCCGGCTCCTGCGGCCGGGCGCCCCGTTCGTGCTGCTGGCCACCGATCCCGCGTGCAGCGGCACGGAGTACGCCTCGCTGCGGATCGGCGACCCGGGCGAGGTGTACGGGCCGGGCGACGAACTGACCGTACGGCTCCGGCGCACGGACGGATCCTGGCAGGAGGTGCGGAACCACGCGTGGCCCGTCGGAGTCCTCCCGGCCCTGCTGGAGCGTGCGGGATTCCGGGACGTCGTCCAGCACCGGCCCACCGTCGACGAGGCACTGACCGTGGCCGACGCGGACTTCGCGGCCGGCCGCGCGTGGTCGGCGGAGCGCGGGGGACCGCCCCTGGTGATCACGACAGCGCTCGCGGCCTGAGCTGACGTACCGGCCGAACCCTGGACAGGTCCTCGGTGTTAATGTCGCGCCATGTCGTCCAAGACCGAAATAGACGTGGTGACCGCCGAGTTCTTCGGCGCCTTCGACAACCGGGGCGGCAAGGCCGCCGATCTGGACCGGATCCGGCGACTGGTCCTGCCGGGCGGCGTGATCACCATGACCGGCCCCCAGTTCACGGTCTGGAACGTGGACGAGTTCATCGAGCCGCGCCGCCTGTTGCTGGCCCCCGGCGGGCGCCTGGCCGAGTTCTCCGAGTGGGAAACCTCCGAACGGACCGAGATCGCGGGCGACATCGCGTCGCGGTTCGGCGAGTACCGCAAGTCCGGGCTCCTGGACGGCAAGCCGTTCGAGGGGGCCGGGACCAAGACCATCCAGTTCGTCCGCACCGCGGACGGCTGGCGGATCGCGGCCTTCGCCTGGTACGACCGGCCCTGATCACGGAGGCCCGCCTCCGCCCAGGCCCACGACCCGGACGGCCGGCCGGCCCACATGCGTTCCCCGCAGCCGTTCGTGGGGCGCGAGCGCGAGCTGGACGTACTGGAGCAGGCCGGCGCGCGCCGGCCTGCCCGGGCAAGACCGCGCTGCCGACCCGCTTCGCCACCTCGCGAAGGCCTTGCACCGCCGCCGCTCAGCCGGCCGCCGGGGCCGGGGCCAGCGCGGTGCGGAGTCGGGCGAGCCAGTCGGCGGCCGAGCCCCGCACCCCGGGGTGGGCCGCGCAGAAGCGCTGCCACGCCCGCTCGTCCACCCGCACGCCGGCCAGGCGCGGCGGATCCGGGAGGGGCCGCTCGCGGCAGGCCTCCGCCAGCAGCACGGCGTCGTACAGGTCCTTGCACCGCGGGCCGTCCTCGGCCGCGGCGTCCGCCACCAGCCACCGCAGCTTCCAGGCCAGCGACAGCCGGCGGCTCGCCGTGCGGACCACCGTGACCCCGCCGTCGCCGCGCGGCACGGCCGTCCAGACGGGGGGCTCGGGCAGCCGCTCGTCACGGGAGAAGTCCAGCTGCGCCACCCCCTCCGGGCCGGAGTCCGCCCGCCACGGGATCAGGATCCTGATCCCGGCGGGCCCGTCCTCGCCGTCCGTGTACGCGTAGGCCCACGTACCGTCCCGGCGCGCCCCGTCCGCGTCCAGCAGGACGTCCGCGGCGGCCCGCGGGCGGGCACGGATCCGTTCCAGCAGGTCCTCGTACGGCGGGAAGTCCGCCGGTTCCGGCTCCGGTTGCCAGACCAGGCCCTCCGGCGGGACGTTCGCGCGCAGCCCCCGCGTCTCGAACTCCTCCTCCCCGTCGGCCCAGATCTCGTAGCGGGCCGCACCGTCGGCGGCCTCCGGCCACTGCTGCACGGTGTCGTACGCCGGGACGTACGGGTGGGGGTACCGCCGGTCGACGGGGACCGGCGACGGCGGCGGCACGACGAAGTCGAGGTCACCCGGCGGCCGGGCCCGGCCGCCGACCCACGCGGGCATGACCATGCTGCCGCGCAGGACCAGGTCGTCGCCCCACGCGGACTCCGAGATCAGCCTCAGGAGATGGTCGAGGGCGGCGCGGCCGGGCCCTGCCGCCGCCGTCCGGTCGTTCACCGTCATGCGGCGACTGTAGGCGCGGCCACTGACAGGGCCGGCCTGGCCCGGCAACGGCTCATTGGATCAGGCTGGTGTGCGGGTGCTCCGGCGACTCCGGGCAGACGTAGAGCTGCAGGTGGTTACCCTTGGAGACCTGCACCCCGGGCGGGTTCGACTCGATGTCGCCGCCCTGCTGGGCGACGGACTGGTCCTCGTACGGGATCCAATTGCGGGTGCTGCGGTCCCATTCGTCCGAGCAGATGGTCAGCAGCGGAACCATGCCGGCGCCACAGGCGGCGCAGAACCGGGCGATGGGATCGGTGAGGCCCCACGGGGCCCAGCCGCCGACCTTCCAGCCGGGGGCGAGGGACAGGTGGCTGTCGTAGAACGCCTGCGGGTAGGGAGCGTAGGAGCTGTCCACACCGGATCCGGCTGCCTGCCACCGGCTCCAGTCCCGCAGCTGCTCTTGCAACTCCTTGCTCACTTCCAAGGAGTCGGGGTACTCGGTGATCCGCTCCGGCGCGAGCACGCACGGACGCGGCACGTAGCCGTCGTACTCCACTGCGAACGGCCCGGGCGGCACGGCGAGGATGTCGGTGACCTCGACCGAGGACCGCCAGAACAGTGCGGTCGGAGGTTTGATATCCGGCTCGTGCTCGAAGGGACACCACAGCACCTGGAGCAGGTCGGCCTGCCCCGGAGGCCGCAGCAGGGGTATGTCGCGCACGTACAGCTGGGCCACGGGCACCATGGGGTTCGGACCCGGGCGCCATTCGACGTCCGGACTGGCGTGCACCTCGTACGCCTCGTACAGCTGGTCCGCCTGTTCGTGCGACTCGTGACAGTACGGCCACGGTTCGTCGGCGGGCCACAGCAGCGGCCCGCCGACCGAACTGTCGTGCGCCGACGGAGAACCGGGGCGGGGGTGCAACCGGATGGCCGGGCGTGCCAGCGGGGCCAGTTGAGGAAAGAGCGCGGTGACCTCGACGGGCCGCCGTGGGGTGGTAAGGGTGACGTCCATGAGGTCGATGCTGCCAGCAACCTCTGACAACGGGCCTGTGCGAAACGCCTAGACGTGCGGGGTGCAGCAGCCGTCGCGCAGCATCTGGTCCAGTACCGCGCGCCAGTCGGCCGGGTCCGGGTCCGGGGCCGAGTCCGGGTCCGGGGCCGACTCCGAGGCCGGTGGTTCGGCGGACGGGGTGAAGGCACGTTCCAGGGCGGGGCGTTCACGCAGGCTCCCGCCGCGGACGGTCGCCCGTACGCGGACCAGGTCGTCGAAGTCGGTGAAGGGATCACCGTCGACCAGGGTGAGGTCGGCGATCCGGCCGGGCTCGACCGTGCCGAGCCGGTCCGCGACACCGAACATCCGGGCCGGCGTCAGGGTCACCGTCGTCAGGGCCTCCGCCGGCGTCAGGCCGTACCGGTGCAGGGCCCGCAGGGCGAGGTGGAGATGGAGACCGACCGGGGTGAGCGGTGCGTCGGTGCCCAGCGCGAGGCGCCCGCCCCCTTCGATGACACGGCGGTAGACGCCGACCTCCCGCTCCAGCGCCGCGCTCTGCTCCGCGCTCGGAGGCGCGGCGGCCGCGGCCCGGACGGCCGCCACGTCCCACGGCGGCATCAGGGACGTCACTCGCGGATCGTCGGCGAGCGCCGGATCGGCGCCGATCAGCGGGAGGGCCGTGAAAGGGGTGGCGATCAGAGCGAAACCGCCGTGCGTGTAGACCTCCAGGGTGTCCTGGTACGTGTGCCCGCGCGGGGTCGCACCGTGCCCGTGCTCGGCACGCTCGGTCGCCACCAGGTGCGTGGTCAGGTCCTGGCCGGAGCGGATGCCGGGGGCGCACAGGTGGGAGCCGGCCAGGACGCCGAGCCGCTCGTGCGCGAAGCGGGCCGCCTCGGCCATCTGCTCGTAGGGGGCTCGTACGTACGTCTTGACGAAGTCCCAGTCCAGCGCCGCGGCCCGGGCCAGCGAGCGGGCGAACCCGGCTCGCGTGCGATGGGCGCGCCCCATGGTGTAGGCGACCCGCGAGCCGTCGAGGAGCTCCCCGCCCGCCAGCAGACGGGGAGCGGCGAGCAGCCCGGCCCGGATGTCCTCGCGCAGCCGGGCCTGTTCATAGGCGGAACCGCCGAGCGAGACCACGGTCGTGACCCCGTACGCGAGGTGCAGCGCACCCTGGCGCGCCCCGTAGGTGTACGGGTACGGATGGACGTGCGCGTCCCACAGGCCGGGCAGAACCGTGCCGTCGGAGCAGTCCACGGTGCGGGCGGCGCGGCGGCCCGGCCGGTGCGGCTCGACGGCGGTGATCCGGCCTCCGCCGATCAGGACGTCGACGTCGGCGCGGGGCGCGGAGCCGGTGGCGTCCCACAGCAGTCCCGCGTGCACGACGGTGTCGACGGGTGCGGGACGCCGGTAGTTCAGGGAGACGGGTACGGTCCGGGGCGCTCCGGCCGGTGCGCCGGCACCGTCGAGGGCGAGCAGGCGCAGCCGGGCACAGGACTGGTAGAGCAGGGTACGGGAATCGGCGGACCACGAGGGGTGGTCGGCGGGCTCGTCGGTCACGCGGCGGGCCGGTCCGGCCGGGGTACCGTCGGGGCCTACGGGAAGCAGCCAGAGGGCCGACTCGCCGACGCAGGCCAGGAAGCGGCCGTCGGGGGACCAGACCGGACCGGAGGCGTAGCGGTCCGCGAGCGAGGCGTGCGGGGCGAGCGCCTGCAGGCGGGCGGCGCCGGTGGCGGTGTCGACGATCCGGATGAGGTTGTAGCCCTCGCGGAAGCGCCGGCTGAGCCGGTTGCGGTCGCAGAGGGCGAGGTGGCGGCCGTCGGGCGACCAGCTGGGCGGGCCGGGCAGACCGCCGCCGCCGAGGGCCGCGACCAGCGGGATCTCGGTCCCGGTCGCGAGGTCGCGGACGAGGAGCCGCCCGGCGAGGTCGAGGGCGGCGAGCCTTGTGCCGTCCGGCGACAGCACCCCGTAGACGCGGCCGCCCGGGGCGAGGACGCTCTCCCGGCCGCTGTCGAGCTCCCGGCGGCGCACGGTGTTCAGGCCGTCGCGGTCGTCGGTGTAGACCAGCGCGCGGCCGTCCGGGCTCCACACCGGACCCTGGACGTACGCCGTGACCGGGGCCTGGACGATCTTGCGGGGCGCGCCGCCGGTGACGGGTGCGACCCACAGCGCGTTCAGTGCGGCGAAGGCGACGCGGCGGCCGTCGGGGGAGAGGGCCGGCAGGTGGATGCCCCGGACCGGAAGGCTCCGTTCGGCCTCCAGGACGTACTCCTTGACCCGGTAGCGGGGCCGGGGTACTTCGAGGGTGGCGTCGAGGGGGATCTCGCGGCCGGCGGCACCGTCGTCCCGGTGGGGGCGGATCACCCGGAACCGGCCGTCGAGGGTGATCAGCAGCCTGTCGTCGCCGATCCAGCGCGGGGGAGCGGGGGCGAGATCACCGTCGAGGGGGACCGGACGGCCGTCGGTGAAGAGGGAGAGGTTCTCGGCCTTGCGGGGTCCGGGAGCCGCGGACAGCCAGGCGGTGCGTCCGGCCGGGGAGAGCGCGGGAGCCAGCAGCCTGCCGTCGGTGACGGTGTGCTCGACCCGGACCGGGCCCCCGGCACCGGGGTCCGCGGCCACGGAGGCGATGGTCCGGGCGGTCAGGGTTTCGCCGGTGGGCGTGCCGCGTACGAACAGGACGCGCGAGCCGTCCGGCGACCAGACCGGGTCGAAGTCCTCCCACTCCCCGTCCTGGCCGGGGCCGTCCTGCCCGGGCAGCCCCGTCAGCCGGCGCGGGCGGCCGCCGGTCACGGTGACGGTCCAGATCCGGTACGGGCTCCCGGCCACCGGATCACCACCGCGCTCGGAACAGAAGGCGAGGGTGCGGCCGTCGGGCGACCAGGCGGGCGCGCGGTGGTCGAACGGGCCGTCGGTGAGCGGGCGCAGGCCCGAGCCGTCCGCGTTCATCACCCAGAGGTGGAAGGCGCCGCCGCGGTAGGCGCTCATCGCCACCTGGCGGCCGTCGGGGGAGAACACCGGGCGGCCGGGTTCGAGGTCGGGCGGGGTCAGCGGCGTCGCGGGCGAACCGTCCGGAGGCAGCGACCAGAGAACGCCCTGGACCTCGGCGACGACCCGGTCCCCGGTGGCGGTGGCGGTGGCCGCTCCGTTGGTCGCTCGGGTGAAGCGCAGCCTGACCAGGTCCCCCGGGGCGCCGCCCGGGACGGCCGCCGCCGCGGACGCGCGGCCGAGCAGCGCCGTCAGGGCGCCCGCCGAAGCCGCCTGCAGAACGGTCCTTCGCGCAACTCGCAACCCGACCACTCGCCCTGTCCGTCGATGACTGCCCCGGATGTCCCGTCAGCCACGCAAACGATCACGACCCCGGTCGGGCAACGGGGCCGCGCGCGGGTGTGGTGGGAAAAGGGTTTGACCTCGTGGGCGGTCGGCGATCGGATGGCGGTCCATGAGCACTGCACAGATGATGCATCCAGGCGCGCACCCCATCGACGAGGACCTCGTACGCCGTCTGATCGCCGGGCAGTTCCCCCGGTGGGCCGGGCTGGCCGTGGAGCGGCTGCCGTCGGGCGGCACGGTCAACGAGATGTACCGGCTGGGCGACGGGATGGTCGTACGGCTGCCGATGCTGGCGGGCGGGGCCGAGGACGTGGCGATGGAGCGGGAGTGGCTGCCGCGCCTCGCACGCCGGCTGCCCACGGCCGTCCCCGAGGTCCTCGGGGCCGGGGAGCCCGCGCAGGGGTATCCGTGGTCGTGGTCGGTGTACCGGTGGCTGGCGGGGGAGAACCCGGAGGCCGGGGCGCTGCACGAGCCCGTGGCGCTGGCCCGTGACCTGGCCGCCTTCGTGGCGGCGATGCGGGGCATCACCCTGCGGGGGGCGCCGAAGGCCTACCGCGGGGGGCCGCTCGCCTTGCTCGACGCGCCGACCCGGGCAGCGATCGATCAGCTGCGAGGGATACCTGAGGAGGGTGTCGACTGCGATGCCGTGGCGGCCGTATGGGAGGACGCGCTGCGGGCCCCGGAGTGGGACGGGCCGCCGGTGTGGCTGCACTCCGATCTGACGCCGGGCAACCTGCTGGTGGACGGGGGCAGACTGGCCTCGGTCATCGACTTCGGGTGCATGGGGGTGGGAGATCCCGCCTGCGATCTGTTCCCGGCGTGGAATCTGCTGCCGGCCGGTGCGAGGGCGGTCTTCCGCGAGGAGCTCGGCGTGGACGACGCGACCTGGCGCCGCGGCCGGGGGCGGACGCTCTCGCAGGCGCTGAACGCGCTGCCCTACTACCGCACGACGAACCGGGTGATGGCGGCCAACGCCCGGCACGTGATCCGGGAGGTGCTGGGAGAGGGCCGGCGGTGAGGCCCGGCCGGCCCGGCGGAGGTGTGCCGGGCCCGGCCGGGGAGTGCGCCGGGCCCGGGCCCGGCGCACGGCGGCCGGGTGCGCTCAGGAACTGGCCGCGGAGGTGCAGGCCGCGCTGCCGCCGCAGAAGGTGACGTCCCAGTGGTTGCCCTCCCGGGCGTAGACGTTGCCCGCGGCGGACCGGTAGCGGGCGGCGCCGTCGCCGCGGTCGGCGATCCGGGTGAAGCTGCCGGTGACGTAGTTGCCGACACAGCTGGTCGGACTGAAGTCGATCTTGTAGCCGTTCCAGTGGCTGTAGGTGCCCGAGGCGTGTCCCACCTCGGTGCCGCCCGTGATGGTGAGGGCGCAGTGGCTCGCGTTGCGCAGGGTGCTGACGTCGCTGATGGTGGCGGCGTTGACCTGCTCCAGCGAGGTGCAGGTGGCGTTGTTCCGGTTGCTGCAACCACCGCTGGAGGACAGGCCGATGCCGCCCGTCGCGTTCAGCTTGCTCACGGCCGACGCATGGCTGAGCTTTGCCGGGACGGCGTGGGCGGTGCCGGGAACGAGCAGGGCGACGAGGGCCGCCGTGGTGCCGACGAAGCCGGTGGCGAGGGTGCCGCGGACTCGACTGCGCATGAGGATCTTCCCCTTCTCCGGATCGGAGTGCTGACCACACACACTTCAGCAGCGGGGGTCGGGCCTGCGCAGGCCGGAGGGAACATCTGTCCGGTACGGGGCAGTCGGCCGCTCCCGCAGGGCGTGGTGCCCGCGCCGGGCCGCGCCGAGCGGATCGTTCGAGTGGCGCAGGTGGAGGGATCAGTGCCCGCCCGGGAGCCGCTCGTCCTGGAGCCGGTCGCGCTGCAACTGGTGGGCGAGGGTGCGGCGTACCGAGGCCGAAACCGTCACCGGCGTGCCGGCCGCCGCCTGCGGCGGGACGTCGAGACCGCGGCTGATCTCGTCGTAGGCGGCCCGGAAGCCCGCAGGCAGTTCCGCGCGATGGACCGTCAGGTCGTCCTCGAGGAGGCGCCGCAGCTCGTCGACGGTCCGGGGCGTGAAGCGCTTCCGGCCCCGGGCGAGTGCGTCGACGCAGCGGGTGCAGCGCGCGGCGTCGAAGGTCGGCGTGGTCATCACCGGGGAGAGCCGGCGGGAGCTCGCACGGCTGCGGAAGGGGGCCACTACCCCTGGCTCGACGACGCCGACCGGTTCGTGGCGACCACCGCGGCGTTCCTGGCGTAGCGGCCCCTACGAGGCCAGGGCGCCCGCCCGGGCGCGGGGCGGTGCGGGCAGGGCGATGGCCCCGGCCGGATTCCCCCCGGCCGGGGCCATCATCGGGCAGGCGCGTCGTCCCGCGCGCCTACGCGATCACCAGAGCACGGGCAGGCGCTCGGGGATGCGCTTCATGAAGCGGGTGCGCCACACGAGCTGGTCGACCGGCACGGCGAGAGCGAGGTGGGGCATCTTCTCCAGGAGCACCTCGATGGCGATCTCGGTGTGCCGCTTGCCGAGCGCGGTGGCCGGGCAGTAGTGCTGTCCGCCGCCGAAGGAGAGGTGCGTACCGGCGTCCGGCCGGTCGATGTCCGCGACGTGCGGGTCGGGGTACACGTCCGGGTCGGTGTTGGCGGCCTCGACCAGGACGAGCATCAGCTCGCCCTTCTTCACCTCGACGTCGCCGAGGGTGACGTCCTCCAGCGCGAGCCGGGGCAGGCCGTCGGCGATCGACAGGTTGATGCGCAGGAGTTCGTCCACCGCCGCCGGGATCTTCTCCGGCTCCTTGCGCAGCCGCTCCCACATCTCGGGGTTCTGGAGGAGGGAGAAGATCGCCATGGTCAGGAAGCCCATGGTGGAGATGACCCCGGCGCCGAACAGCGTGACGCCCACGGTGGCGAGCATCTCGTCCGTCAGGTGGTCGTAGTCGGGGTCGTTGCGCAAGGCGGCGAGCTCGGCGATCAGCCCGGTGGTGGTGGGGTCGTCGAGGCGCTCCACCATGTAGGCGATGTCGCGGTCCCAGTTGAGCTTGGCGCCGGTGACCGGGCAGGCCGAGTTCATGAACGCGATGTCGAGGCTGGCCGCCAGGCGCGGCGCGTCGGACTCGGCAATGCCGAGGATGCGGCAGTGCAGGTTCTCGGCGTACGGGTTGGCGAACTGGCCGCGCAGGTCGGCCGGCGCCCCGTGGCTCAGGAGGCTGTCGACCAGGCCGGTGGCCTGGGCGCGCATCCAGTCGGTGAGCCCGTCGGTCTTGGGGTTGATCGCCTTGAGGACGGCCTTGCGCAGTCCCGCTCCGGTGATGTTGCCCATGTTGTTCACGACCTCGGGCGGGATCGTCAGCGCGTACTGGCGGGGCACACCTGGGGCCGAGGTGTCCTTCAGGCTGAACCGGGGATCCTCCAGGACCTGCTTGGCCAGCGGATAGGAGGAGACGAGCCAGGCTTCGTCCCCGGCTATCGTGCGGACCCGCTTCACCGGTTCGGCGCGCAGCTCCTCGATCTCGGGCGGGAGCTGGTCGCCGCGCGCGGAGAAGGGGAAGTCGAGCAGGGTCTCAGTGGACATCGGGAACTCCTTCGGCGGGGGTGATGATGGCGTGACCCTGGTTGCGCGAGGCGCGCAGGCCCGAGCCGCGTGAGTAGAGCAGTTCCGCCATGGGCAGGAGCTGGTGGTAGCAATTGAGGGAGGACGGCACGCCGAGGATGGCCGGCGTGTCGAGGAAGAGAGGCATTTCGGCGCAGACGTACTCCAGGCACACGTCGCGCTGCCGCGTGGTGGCGGCCTTCCCGTTCAGGACCTTGGACGAGAGGAACGCGTCGACCAGCGAGTTGCTGGTCTTGCGGAACTCCGGGTCGGTGTCCAGCAGGGTGGTCAGGTGACGGTGGAGCGCCTGGTAGGCCGGGATGTCGGTGAGGGAAGACATCGGGCGGGCGCGGAGGCGGATGCCGGTGGGATCGGCCTCCGCGGCGGCGTTGTTCACCTTGGCGCGGACGCCGCGCAGGTTCTTCACCGCCTTCCGGCGCGCTTCGTCCTCGCCGTAGCCGAGAGCCTCGTACATCTCGGCGACGTGCATGTCGGTGTAGATGAGGTCGACCTGCTCGAAGTTGCGCAGGCCCCAGTGGGCAAGGTCATTGACACGTTGGGCCGAGAAGTAACTGTTCCCCGGGGAAATACCTATAACGGCATGATCGCCTTCGGTGCTGATCACCTGGCAATGCGGGGTGTACGGCCGGACTGTGAAGACTTCGGTTGCTGTCGTCAACAGGGGTCGGGTCCTTTGTGCCGCTAGTCCCATGGGGCCCTGTGCCCCGGGTGTGGCGGCGACGTGAAGGAAAGCTACCCGAACTGTGAGCGACGTTCCATGTCTTCTGGGTAGTAACTCATCTGTCGGACAACACAGTTGACCGAGGCACCTTTCGAACGCGGCCGATCAGGCCCTGGCAGCGGCCTGCCGGCCGCGTTTTACCGGGTGTTTCCGGAACGGCCGCCAGCGGGAAATCGGTCGGCCGACCGGAATTCCTCCCGGCCTATTCCGGCCAAGAAGCGACGGTGATGGACCATCAAGCCCCGCTTCCGCTACGGGCTTTTCCGGTCGGCTCGCCCGGCGGGCTGGCCGGCGGCGAACCGCGAGGAAAGTGAGGCCGGTCAGTAGTCGAGTACGGCGAGGACCGGCGCATGGTCGGAGGGGCTGTCGTGCGGCGCGGCCGGCTGCGCGCCGTCCACCGTCGGCAGCGTCTCCGGGCCGGTGAAGACCCGCTCCAGCCGGGGCAACAGGGCCTGGCTCACCAGGATGTGATCGATGAGCTCCCTCTGGCCTTCGAAGACGCGGGAGAAACCGCCCTGTTCGAGGATGCGCGGGGCGAGGTTCCAGAGCCGCCTCGGGTCGCCGAGGTCGGTGTCCTGGAAGCCCCCGGTACCGATCTGCGAGCCCGGCGGGCCGTACAGGATCTGCGTGGTGGCCGCCTTGAACTCGTCGTTGAGGTCGCCCATCACGATCACCTCGTGCGTGCGGCCGTCGCCCTGCAGGAGCTGGTCGGCCACGAAACGCATGGTGACGGCCTCGGCGGCGCGGCGGTACAGGGCGTACGCGGCGTAGCGGGCGCGCAGTTGTTCGTCGTCCGTGCTGTGACGGTTGCCGGGGAAGGTCAGCAGCTTCGACTTGAGGTGGCAGACGGCCACCCCGACGGTGTGGCCGGGCACGGGACTCCAGCGCACGACCAGGCCGCCGCGGCCCATTCTCTTGATCATGGTCCCGTCGTCCTCGACCCGGACGGGCGGGAGGTGGTCCGGGAAGGCCGTGCGGTCCTCGACCACGGTGAGCGGCCGGCGGCTGAGGAAGCCCGTCCGGATGCCGCGGCGGTCGGGATGCGTCGACAGGGCGATGTGCCAGTCGCCGTCGAGCCGGTCGGCCAGATCGGTCAGCGCCTCGTGGCTGCCCACCTCCTGGACGCCGAGGAGATCGGGCGCGAGATGGTCGATGGTGGCCGCGAGGCCCTCCAGCTTCGCCTGGTAGGTGGCCTCGTCCTGGGCGGCGCAGCGGTTCGAGGGCGGGCCGCCCGGGGGCAGGGGGCGGCAGAGGTTCTCCAGGTTCCACGTACCGATGACCACGCTCACGGCTGCTCCTGTCCTCAGGTCGTCGCCAGTCGTCGCCAGTCGTCGTCCGTCGGCCGTCGTCAGGTCTCCGTGGACCGTAGACCGTGGGCCGTTGGCGGCGGCGGCCGTCAGCCGGTCTTGGGCGCGACCGGTTTGTGGCCGGGATACACGTGATCGGGGGTGACGATGCTCGTGACCGCCTCGCCGAAGAGCGTGCTGGGCTCCTGGCCCTTGTACTGGCTGTCGGTGTTCAGGAGGATGACCATGGTCGCCTGTGCCGACGGCAGGTAGACGGGCAGGACCTCGTAGCCGGGGATCGAGCCGTTGTGGCCGATCCAGCCCTGGACGTCGAAGATGCCCAGTCCGTAGCCGGCACCCGGAATGTCCATCGGGGTGGTCTTCAGACGCTCGGCCTGGGTCGCCGGCTTCAGCAGCGTGCCGGTGGCGAGAGTGCGGGCCCAGCTGCGCAGGTCCTGGAGGTCGGAGACCATCTCTCCGGCGGCCCAGGCCCAGGAGGGATTCCAGCGGGTCGCGTCCGCGACCTTGCCCGAGGCCGTCTGGTCGGTGTACCCGTGCGCATAGGGCACCGGCAGGGCCGGGCTCGTCGGGAAGACCGTGCTGCGGAGCCCGGCCGGTCCCAGGATGTCCTTGGTGATGACCTCGTGGAGCGGCCGGCCGGTGATCTTCTCCACCACCAGGCCGAGCAGGATCAGGTTGGTATTGCTGTAGTCGAACTCCGCGCCCGGCTCGAACTGCACGGGGTGCTTGAAGGAGTAGTCGAGCAACTGCCGCGGTGAGACGTACTTTTCCGGATCGGCCTGGAGCTGCGTGATGAAGTCCCCGTCCATGCTGTAGTTGAAGAGTCCGCTGCGCATGCCCGCCAGTTCCCGCAGGGTGATGCGGTCACCGTTCGGAACCCCTGTGACGTAGGCGCCGATGCGGTCGTCCAGGCCCGCCTTCCCCTGGTCGACCAGCTGGAGGAGGGCGGTGACGGTGAACGTCTTGGTCTCACTGCCGATGCGCACGTGGAGGCCTGGAGCCATGGGCGCGCCGGTCGCCTTGTCCGCCACGCCGAAGGACCGTACGTAGCTCCCCTTGCCGGGGGCCCACAGTCCGACCGTCACGCCCGGCACCTGCGCCTCGCGCATGACCCGGAGCACGGCCGCGTCCAGTTGCGCCGCGACGGCCGGTGTGAGGGGCGTGAAGCCCGTGTCGGCGTCCGGGGAAGGGGAAGGGGAAGAGGAAGGGGTCGGGGTGGCGGCGGCCGCGGCGGCGGGAGTGGACCGCCCGGGAACGGATGCCCCGGATGCGGAGCCCGCGGCGGCCGGGGCGATGAGCACTCCTGTTGCGGCGGCGGCCGCGCAGGCCCGGCGCAGCCGGAGATGGGTTGGCTTCACGGCATGGTCTCCTGCCGTCCGAGGGCCCCGGGCAACACCATCAGGCTAGGTCCCCGCGCCCCCGGTCGCGAGGTGAGCCGTCCGCCTCCGGAGAGCTTCAGGAGGGCGGGAGCTCGCGCAGGTGTCCCTCCCCGACGAGGGCGACACCGCCGCCGACGCGCACCGAGCGGACGTCCCGGCCGTGGCCGTCGGCGCTGACGGTCATCGTGCTGGGGCGCCCGGTGAAGCGGCCCTGGCGCAGTAGGGTCGGTTCGCAGGCGCCGATCCGGCCGTGGCTGCGCAGATAGGCGGCGGCGCACCCCGCACCGCTGCCGGTGGCGACGTCCTCCAGGATCCCGTCGTTGTTCCAGTGCCTCCCCTCCATGGCCGCGGCGTCCAGCAGGTAGGCGAATTCGGCGCCGAGGCGGCCCAGGGGCGCATCGAGCGGTTCCGTGACGCGGGCACGGGCGAGCGCGTCGCCCCGTACGGGGAGCACCAGGTAGCGCAGGCCCGTGGAGACCACCTCCGGGGGCAGGCCGGGGTCCAGGTCACCGGGGTCGAGGGCGAAGAGGGCGGCCAGGCCTTCCGGGTCGCGGCGGTCGAGGAAGGTGGCTGCGCCCTGGTCGAGGAGGCTCGCGTACCGGCCCGGGCCCCGGCGTTCGGTGGTGACCTCCACCGGGCGGTCGGGCAGGCGCAGGGTCCAGGCCTCGTGGTCCGCCGCGCCGTGGAGGGCGTGCAGTACCGCGGCCGCGCCGATGAGGGGGTGCCCGGCGAAGTCCAGCTCGCCCGTGAGGTCGAAGACGCGCGCCCGCCACGTGCCCGGCCGCCCGGGTGAGCCGTCGCGCATGAGGAAGACGGACTCGAAGTGCCGCAGTTCCTGGGTGATCGTCCGCATCTGGGCGCCGGTGAGCGGATCGGCGTCGGGGAACACAGCGAGGCTGTTGCCGCTGTAGGGGCGGTCGGTGAAGACGTCGACGTGGTGGTAGCGCATGGCGGCGACGCTACCGGGCGCCGCCCGGCAGGCCGTGTCCGCGCGGGGCGGTCACCGGCCCAGCGCGGAGCGCAGGGTGATCCCGTGGTGGCTGCGCAGGCGCCGTACCTCCCAGACCGAGAGCGCGGTCACCGACAGCGGGCCGCCGAGCATGAAGGTGTAGAGCACCTCCGGAGGCGCGGCGATGTCGGAGCCGTTGAAGACCTGGAAGGCGAAGAGCGACCAGACCAGCAGCGGCGAGAGCAGCGCCGGCAGCAGCTGGTGCACGTCGGCGACCCGGAGGCAGGTGAAGACGCAGGCGTAGCAGGAGACGAGCGTGTAGGGAACGGAGCAGATCAGCACGATGACGGCGGCGATCCAGCCGACGGCCAGGACGATGAAGGCCAGGGCGGAGGAGATGAATCCGGGGCCCGTGATCGCCGAGAAGAAGCCCTTCAGGTCCCCACCGCTGATCAGGTCACCCTTGAGGGTCGTGAAGGACAGCCACATGACGAGAGGACCACTGACGAGCAGCAGGGCCGCGCTCAGCGGCCTGCGCAGACGCTCGGCGAAGTCACGGCGCCTGGCGGGGGTGCTCGCGACGAGGAAGACGGTGATGCCGATGAGGCTTCCGACCGCCAGGACGCCGCAGGCGAGGGCGAGTTCGACGAGCTTACCGAGGACGAATTCCTCGCCGCCGCTGCTCAGCGGGTACGCCACGACCAGCCAGACGGCGGCGGCGAGGCCGAGGACGGTCCGCCCGCGCTGCGTCCAGGCGATGAGCCTGTCCTCCACGTGCTCGGCCATGGGGGAATATTCGAATTCCACCGTCCAGGACCGGAAGAACGCCTTCACCGCGCCGCCGGACTCCGTCCGGTTCCCGAATACCGCTCCGGTCCCGCTCACTTGTTGTTGCTCCCCCGGTAACGCGTGTGCTCCGTACGCTCCGTGGGGCACATGCGCACCGCCACGAACGTCGGACACCTTATCGGGTCGCAGTCGGGGTGACGGGGGTCGGAGCGGGCCGTCCTGTTCTATGCGCGGCCGTGCGCCAGCAGGGCGGCGTGCGGCAGCACGAGTACACCGTCACGGTCGGTGAACTCCGCGCACAGCGCTTCGAAGTGCGCCTTGATGGTCTCGGTGACCTCGGGCGGCTGGCTCCGCACGATCTGTCCGATCGTGGCGATGCCGGCGGCGGGGCCGCTCCACCACTCCTCGGGAGTCGTCCGGTGGTCCCACATCAGGGTCTCGCAGCCGGCCTCCAGCAAGCCGGCTCCGGCCAGCAGCGCGGCGAAGCCCTGCTCGTCACGAGGAAAATCATCGCCGGGAGCCAGCGAGGGCAGGTGGGCGGGGCGGCCGACACCCGCCGCCTGGACCGCTCGCCCCAGCAAGGTCTGGCCGGCGGCCGCAGGGGCTGCCCAGATGGTGACGGCTATCCGGCCGCCCGGCCGCGTCACCCGGCGCAACTCCGCCAGGGCTGAACGGGGCTGTCCGACGTGGTTCAGGACGAAATTGCCGATCACCGCGTCGAACTCGTCGTCGGCGAAGGGCAGTTCCGGGAGAACGGCAAGGCGTACAGCGGCTGACGGCGCATTCCGGGTGGCAACGGCCACCATGCTCGGTTCGGCGTCCACCGCCGCCACCTTCACTCCCCGCCCGCACGCGGCCGCGGCGGCGGTCCCCGTACCGGTCCCCACGTCGAGCGGGCGTCGGAATCGCTGGCCGAAATGGTGAGGTTTCCGACACGGCGGTTGTGGCGGCGGCGTACCACTTCCGCTGAGGGCACTACCGCTGCCAAGAAGACGGCGAGACTCGCCCAGAGCGGCAGCACATGGTTGAGCAGTACCAGGCTCACGCCCAACACGAACCCGTAGGCCATCTCCATCCAGAACGTAATGATTCCGTGGTTGAGGAATATCGGGACTATGTATCGATCTCGGCCGGCTTTCGAGAGGTGCCGGATGTAAATGATGCTGGTGAATGCCGCGATGGCAGCGGCGGCAATGATCGTCGCGATGCGCATGAATTGCTCCCGTTCGATGTGGAGGAATTCCCCCCTCCAGGGAAATGGACAGGAAAGGACGCGGCATGACCCGAAATCCCGTGGCTTGACATCTGGCCTAGGCTTCCGCCGTGACCAGCGCAGAAGTGACCCGGCGGCGGGTGATGGGTTTCGGCCTCGGTGTTCTGGCGGGGGTGCCGGCCGGCTGCTCGGGGGATTCCGGACCGGTACGGCGGCTGCGGCTCGCCACGGGCCCCGAGGGCGGGCCGTACAACGCGTTCGGGCAGGCCCTCGCGCAGGCCGTCGCCGCGAGCGGCCGCCGGATCGAGATCGTCCCGGTGAGCACCGCGGCCAGCGTGGACAACCTGCGGAAGCTGGACGACGGCTCCGTCGAGCTGGCCCTGGCCATGGCGGACGTGGCCGAGGACGCGGTGCTGGGGCGGGAGCCGTTCCCCCGGCCGGCCGCCGCGACGGCCCTGGCCAGGGTCTACGTGAACTACACGCACCTGCTCGTCCCGGCGGACGGGCCGGTGCGCTCGGTGCGGGATCTCGCCGGGCGTCCGGTCGCGGCGGGCGCCGCGGGCTCGGGGGTACAGGTGGTGGCGGAACGGGTCCTGCGGGCGGCCGGGCTGAGCGGCGCACCCGTACCCGTACCCTCACCCGCACCGCCGGCGGCGGCGGCGGCGGACGAGCGGCAGCTCGGCCTCGCCGCCTCGGTGAGCGCCCTGCGCGAGGGCTCGGTCGACGCGCTGTTCTGGTCCGGAGGGGTGCCCACCCCGGCCCTGGCGGCCCTGGCGCGCGAGATGCCGCTTCGTTTCCTGCCGCTCGACGCCCACGTCGGCGCGCTGCGGGAGCGCTACGGCCCCGTCTACACGGCGGTCACGCTGCCGGCCGGGGTGTACGGACTGACGGAGCCGGTGGGAACCATCGGGGTCGGCAACTACCTCCTGGCGCGGGCCGACGTACCGCAGGGCGCGGTACGTGACCTGCTGCAGGTGGTGTTCGAGCGGTGGCGCGACCTGCTGCGGGAGGTGACGGCGGGGGCCCGGCTGGAGCCCCGCTTCGCCATCTCGACCGGCGAGGTGCCGCTCCACCCGGGCGCGGTCGCCCACTACCGGTCGGTGTACGGCTGAGACCTCACTCAGGAGGAGGGGACGGCAGCCGGAGCTCCACGACCAGGCCGTGCGGTTCATTGCCGCGGACGCCGAGCCGGCCGCCGCTGATCCGGGCGATCTCGTCGGCGATGGCCAGCCCCAGGCCGCTGCCGGGCACGTTCTGGTGCTCCGGGGAGCGCGCGAAACGGCGTAGGAGCAACGGCAGTTGCTCCTCCTGCACGCCCGGTCCGTCGTCCGCGACCCGTACGACGGCGACGGCGCTTCCGTCGGCCGCGTGCGTGGCGCGGACCTCGACGCGGCCGCCCCGCGGGACGAACTTCACGGCGTTGTCGAGGAGCGCGTCGAGGATCCGGCCCGCCGCGTCGGGCAGGGCGCGCGCCCGCAGGCCCTCCGCGAGGCCGGTGGCCACGAGTTCCACCCCCGCGGCCCGGAAGACCGGGTTCCAGGCCGTCACCCGGTCCCGTACCGCCCGCGACACGTCCTCGTCGCCCAGCTCCGCCGTGCCCGACTCCACCCGGGCCAGTGCCAGGAGGCCGTCGAGCAGCTCCTCCAGGCGCTCCGCCTCGTCCAGCGCGCGGCCGTGCTCGGACAGGCCCGGCCCGGGTGCGATGTGCGGCTCGACGTTCTCCAGCTGCAGCACCAGCGTGGCCAGCGGATTGCGCAGCTGGTGGGAGGCATCGGCGACGAAGTCGCGCTGGCGGCCGATGGAGTCGGCCATCGCCTCCGCCATGGTGTTGAAGTGCTGCCGCAGACGGCGCAGTTCCGGGGGACCGGTGTCGGACACGGCCCGGGCCTGCAGGCTGCCGGCGGTCAGTCGCCCGACCGCCCGGTCCAGGTCCAGTACCGGGCGCATCAGCCAGCGCGTGATCCCGGCCGCGACCAGGGCGGCTGCCGCGAAGGCGCCGAACGCACCGGCCGCGATGAGCGACCAGCGGACGGTCACGTCCCGGCGGGCGGCCTCGGTGGACACGGCCATCAGGACCGCCCCGCTCACCCGCTCGTCCCGGCCCACCGGTTCGGCCAGCACGACGGTGCGCGGTCCCCAGGGGCGCAGGGTGGGCAGCCGGTCGGTCGAGCGGCCGGTGAGGGCACGGCGACGGGCTTCCGCCCCTTCGGAGGGGCGGAAGCCCGCGGCGGGACCGGCGTCGGTGGCCGCGTCCGTGGCGGCGGCCGCCGCCGGTCCGGTCCCGGCCCGGGCCACCGTCGCCCCCGCGGAGTCGACCACGACCACCCCGGCTCCGTACAGCTGGGCGTAGCGGCCGATCTCGGCCGAGAGCTCCGCCCGGTCGGCGGCGGTACGCATCCGGTCGGCGAGGTCGGCGAACCGTACGGCTTCCGAGCGCCGTTGCAGGAGCAGGTGCTCGGTGCGCCCGCGTGCGTAGGCATCGGCAAGGGGGATGCAGAGCAGCAGCGCCGCCGCCCCCATGAGCACCATCAGCACCGCCAGCAGCCTGCGCCTCACCGCTCGCCGCCCCGTACGTCCGGGGCAGGGGCCGGGAAACCGAGCTGGTAACCGAACCCCCGGACCGTCCGCACCAGGCCGGAGCGGCCGGTCTTGGCGCGGATGCCCGCCACGTGCACGTCCAGGGAGCGGGAGGCCGCGAGGAAGGCGTCACCCCAGATCCGGTCCAGGATCACCTCGCGGGAATGCACCTCGTCCGGGCGGGCGGCCAGGAAGGCGAGCACGTCGAACTCGCGTCGGGTGAGTCGTACTCCGGCGCCCGCCACCGTGACGGTGCGACCCGCGAGGTCCACCTCGACATCGCCGGCGCGCACGGGCCGGGACCCGGCCGGGGCGGGGTCCGGACGGCCCGGGTGCGGGTCCGTCCGGCGCCGTACGGAGTCGATGCGGGCCATCAGCTCGGCCATCCGGAACGGCTTGACCACGTAGTCGTCGGCCCCCGCCCGCAGCCCCTGGACGATGTCGCGCTCCTCGCAGCGCGCGGTCACCACGATCAGCGGCGCGTCGCAGACGGTGCGCAGCCGCCGCAGCAGCTCTAGCCCGTCGAGGTCGGGAAGTCCCAGGTCGAGCAGGACGAACTCGGCCTCGCGGACGTGCCGCAATGCGTCCAGGGCGCGCCCCACCCGGCGGACGGTGTGCCCGCGCTGAGCGAGGGCCGTGCCCAGGGCCTGGGCCATGCGATCGTCGTCCTCGACGAGAAGCGCGTGCATAGACAGTCCCTCGCGACCTGTGACCGGAGCCCTGATGACCGGAGCCCCGATGTCCGGAGCCCCGGCGTACCGGAGTCTCCGTGTCCGGATCCCCGTGACCCGGCGCAGCAGCTTACGGGAGCCGGCGCGCCGGGCCACCGGGTCGGATCAGCGGGCCGCCTCGGCGGGAGCCGCCGCCGGCCGCTCCGGCCCGGTCTCCCCGTCGGCCTCGGCCTCGGCACGACTCAGCGCGGCATTGCGGGTGTCCGGCATGAGCACATAGGTGACGAGGGAGATCAGCGCGCACCCGGAGACGTACCAGAAGAACATCTTCTCGTGCCCGCTGTTCTTGAACCACAGGGCCACGTACTCCGCCGTGCCGCCGAACAGCGCGTTGGCGATCGCGTACGGCAGCGCCACCCCCAGCGCGCGTACCCGGGTCGGGAACAGCTCGGCCTTGACGGCCGCGTTGATCGACGTATAGCCGGTGATGATGACCAGCGCGAGCAGGGACAGCCCGAGCGCGGACCAGTACGAGGACGCCGATCCGAGCGCGGTCATGATCGGGTACGTGCCGACGGTGCAGCCCACCGCGAAGGTGATCAGCAGGGGCCGGCGGCCGATCCGGTCGGACAGCATCCCGGCGAAGGGCTGCAGCACGGCGAAGAGGGTCAGCGCGGTGAAGCTGACGAGCGTGGCGGTGGTCTTCTCCATGCCCGCGCTGCCGACCAGGTACTTGGTGAGGTAGGTGGTGTAGGTGTAGTAGGCCACGGTGCCGCCGAGGGTGAGCGCCATGACCAGCCCCGCCTGCCGCCGGTACTGCCACAGGGCCTTCAGCGTGCCGCGCGTGCTGTCGTCGTGGGCGTCCTCGCCCGGCGCCGATGATTCCTCCTTGAACGCGTCGGTCTCCTGCAGCCGGCGCCGCAGCCAGAAGACGACCACCGCGAACAACGCCCCGATGAGGAACGGGATCCGCCATCCCCAGCTCTCCAACTGGGCCGTGGTCAGGGTGTGCTGAAGGGTGATCAGAATGCCCAGTCCGAGCAGCTGGCCGCAGGTCATGGACACGTACTGGAAGGACGAGCCCAGCCCGCGCCGGTTCCGGGCCGAGGCCTCGGTCAGGTACGTGGCACTGGCCGCGTACTCGCCGCCGATGCTCATGCCCTGGAGCAGCCGGGCGAGCAGCAGCACCAGGGCGCCGAAGTACCCGGCCTGGCCGTAGGTCGGGGCGACGGCGATCAGCAGGGCGGCCACCGACATCATGGTGACGGTGAGGGTGAGCGCGCTCTTGCGCCCGTGCCGGTCGGCGGCACGGCCCAGGATCCACCCGCCGACGGGACGCATCAGGAAGCCGACGGCGAAGATCCCCGCCGTGTTCATCAGCTGGGTGGTCGGGTTGTCGCCGGGGAAGAAGGAATCGGCGAAGTAGATCGCGAAGCTGGCGTAGACGAACCAGTCGTACCACTCGACGAGATTTCCGAGCGAGCCGCCGATCAGGGCGAGACGGCGCTTCCTGCGCTCGTCCCCGGGCGGCGACGCGGGCATGACGACGGACGGGGACATGGCGGCTCCAGACGGAAGTTCCCTGATGGGGGACGGCAGAACTGCCCCGGCGGTGGGGGAGTGTCCAGAGCATGCGGGGGTCGCCGTACCCGGACAAGGTCCGCCACGGAGATCTAACATTCCGCTAAGAAAGCTCCTGGGAAACCCCCGGGGCCGCCCCGGGGCCGCCGGATTTCACCGTTAAGTCATGCGCACGTCATGCCCGCTCCATGGTCGTCACCCGAACGTGGCCCACGGTGGGGGCGGCCCGCCGCGGAACGCCGGAAGACCCCGGCCACCACGTGGCCGGCCCCACCCCGTACCCCCCGACAGGAGGCAAGATGCGCGTGATCCCGAGCAGGCGGACCCCGGCCGTGGCCGCGGCGGCCATGGTGGCCCTGGGCGTGATCGCCGGACCGGCGCACGCCGAGGCGGCCCAGGGCGGCACGTCACCGTCGCTGCCCCGGGTGGCGGCCTCCGCCGAGACGCCCTCCCTCTTCGACGACGAGGCCGGCGGCAACGCGAACGCCGACGACCCCGCGATCTGGCGCAACGCCGGGAACCCGGACGCCAGCCTGGTCATCGCCACCGCAAAGGAGGGCGGCCTGCGCGTCTACGACCTGGACGGACGCCAGGTGCAGGCCCTGCCCGCGCCCCCGCCGCCGAGGGACGGCGACAAGCCCGGACGCTTCAACAACGTCGACCTGATCACCGGACTCCGCTTCCCGGACGGCCGCCACGACGTGGCCGTCGTCTCCGACCGCGGCCGCGACCAGCTCCGCGTCTACCGGATCGACCCGAAGCGGCCCGCCGCCCCGCTGGTCGACGTCACCGACGAGGCCGCCGCCCCGCAGGTCTTCTCCACCGGTCAGGACGAGGTCAACGACCAGCGGACCGCCTACGGCCTGGCCGCCTACACCGACCGCCGCAGCGGCCGCTCGTACGCGGTCACCAGCCGGCGCCACGCCACCGACCTCGCACTGGCCGAACTGCTGCCGAACGCCCAGGGCAAGGTCGGCTACCGCACCGTCCGCACCACCTCGCTGCCCGCCTCCTTCACCCTGCCGAACGGGAAGAGCTGGACGCCGTGCGGCGAACCGGGCGAGCGGCCCCAGGTCGAGGGCATGGTCGTCGATCCCGACACCGGTGACCTCTACGCCGGTCAGGAGGACGTCGGCATCTGGAAGCTCGACGCCGACCTGCGCTCGCCCGCCCGCCTCATCGAGAAGGTCCGCTCCTTCGGCGTACCCGGCACCTGGAACCCCGGGACGGAGGAGTGCGACGCGGGCGCGGACTCCGGCTTCGGCGGCCGGCACGTCTCCGCCGACGTGGAGGGCCTGACCATCTGGCGCGACCCGAAGCACCCCGGCCACGGCGGCTACCTGCTCGCGTCCAGCCAGGGCGACGACACCTTCGCCGTCTTCGACCGCGAGCACGGCAACGCGTACGTCCGCGGCTTCCGCATCGGCGACGGTGCGACGCCCGGCTCGCCGGACGGTTCGCAGGAGTGCGACGGCGCCGCCGTCACCAGCGCACCGCTGGGCAAGAGGTTCCCGAACGGCCTGCTGGTCGTCCAGGACGGCCACAACACCCCCGCCACCGCGGGACCCGACGGGGAGGCCCGTACCGACACCGACTTCAAGTTCGTGGACCTGGGCCGGCTGAAGCGGGCCGCCCGCCTCTGACCCCGCCGCCGGGGACCGTGACCTGGGCGGCGCCGCGTTCGCCCAGGTCGATAGGATCACCACCGCATACGACGGAAGGCGATCATGGCGGACAGTCCCCTCAGGCCCAGCTCGTTGATCAACACGGTCTACGGGGCGTTCCTGCGACGCCTCGGCGGCTGGATCTCCGTCGCCGACCTGATCACCCTGATGTCCGAGCTGGACGTGGACGGCCCGGCGGCACGCTCGGCGATCTCCCGGCTCAAGAAGAAGGGCGTCCTCGAACCGGAGCGCCGGGGCGCCACCGGGTACCGGCTCAGCCCGGGCGCGCAGCCCGTCTTCGACGAGGGCGACCGGCGCATCTTCGGCAGCCTGGAACCGGCGAAGCTGAGCGACGGCTGGGCCATGGCCGTCTTCTCCGTACCGGAGTCCGAGCGCTCCTACCGCTACCAACTGCGCACCCGCCTGACCTGGCTGGGCTTCGGGAACATCGCCCCGGGCGTGTGGCTGGCGCCCGGCCGCCTCCTCGGCGACGCCCGCGACATGCTCGTCCGGCTCGGGCTCAGCGAGTACGTCCACCTGTTCGCCGCCGAATACGCGGCTTTCAGCGACCTGCCCGGGACGGTCAGCTCGTGGTGGGACTTCCCGGCGATCGAGGAGCAGTACGCCGGATTCACCGGGGCCTACGGCCCCGTCGCCGAGGGACTGGCCGAGCGGCCCGCCATCGACGGAGCCGAGGCCTTCCGCCACTACGTCCCGATGCTCACCCAGTGGCGCCGCCTGCCCTACCTCGACCCGGGACTGCCCGCCGAGCTGCTCCCCGCGGACTGGAACGCGGTCGCCGCGCGGCAGATCTTCCAGCAGCTGAACGAGGTGCTCGCCCCGCCCAGCCTGCGCCACGTGCAGGAGATCACCGGCCTGGCCGAGGCCTGATCGGACGAGGCCGGGCCCGGCAGGATCCGGAAGAAGCGGTCTACCGCGCCGTCGGACGGTGCAGGCGCCGCCAGTACCCGGCGAGGTCGTCGACGGTGCCGGTGACCGAGTCCAGGCTCATCGTCGTCCGGGAACCGCGTTCGTAGCGCGGCCAGTCCGGCATGGGGCGGTGGTTGGGATCGCCGGTCCGGATGAAGGAGA
Organism: Streptomyces sp. NPDC001549; assembly: GCF_042894025.1. NCBI lineage: Bacteria > Bacillati > Actinomycetota > Actinomycetes > Kitasatosporales > Streptomycetaceae > Streptomyces > Streptomyces sp. NPDC001549. Next base: position 99,923 of record NZ_JBIAVJ010000011.1, on the reverse strand, counting down.
TCCACGACGCGTGCACGGCCCCGGCGAGTCCGTCACGGATCCGGGGATCGAGCCCCGCCAGGAACGGCGCCTGCGACCACTTGTCGAAGTTGTCGAACACGAACGGCAGCTCCAGGCAGTGCGCCGCGCCCAGTCGGCCGCCGTGCGCGGGCGTCGGGAGGTCGAACTGGTAGGCCCAGACCGGCCGGCCGCGGGCCGCCCGCCGCTCGGCCAGGTCGATGCCGGGCATGCGGAACAGATCGTCGCCGATCAGGTCCATGAGCACGTCGACCGGGCGGGCCCCCGGCCGGGCCTCCTCGTACGCGGTGTAGGCCTCCGCCGCCCGGGCCCCGAAGGTGTCCCGCGCTCGGGCGAGCACCTGCTCCCTGGTGGCGGCGGCGTACGCTCAGCGCGAAGGCGAAGGCGGCCTCTTCCCTGGTCCACCCGATCAGGAGGTCGATGTCCGCCCCGGGGCCGCCGAGCAGCAGATCGGCCGGGCCGCGGGTCAGCGTCACCTCGTCGAGCACCGGCAGGAAGGGCGTCGACCAGTACCCCCAGCGTCCGGTCCTCCGGAACATCTCGATCGTGGCCCCGATCAGCTGGGGCCAGGGGAGCGCCCGTAGCTCCGCCACGCTCTTGGCGCCGAGGACGTCGAGGTAGATGGCGGTGCGCTGGAGTGACTCCGCGCGGGTGGGGATCTGCAGGCCGAGCGGCGGGCTCTGCAGGATGGCGCGCTGGAACAGCGGGCGGCCGGCGGGCCGGGCCCCGGCGAGCGCCGCGACCGACAGGGCTCCGCCGGACTGTCCGGCGAGGGTGATGTTGTCCGGGTCGCCGCCGAACGCGGCGATGTTGTCCCGTACCCAGCGCAGTGCGGCGAGCTGGTCGGTGAACCAGAAGTTCCCGCCGGCGCCGTCCTCACCGAAGTAGAGGTATCCCAGCGGTCCGAGCCGGTAGTTGAGGGTCACGACGACGAGGTCGCCGTTGCGGGCGAAGGTCTCGCCGGAGTAGTTGGGCAGGGAGCCCGATCCGGAGATGAAGCCGCCACCGTGGATCCAGACCATCACCGGCCGCCGGGCGTCATCGGCTCCGGGCGTCCATACGTTGAGCGTCAGGCAGTCCTCGCTGAAGGGAGGAGCGCCGTGGGTGCCGAGCACCGCGTCCCCGCCCTCCCGGTAGAGCTGCGGGGCGCTCGGCCCGAAGGCGGTCGCGTCACGCGTTCCCGCCCAGCCGGGATGGGGCTGGGCGGGGCGCCACCGCAGGGCTCCGACCGGGGGCGCCGCGTAGGGCACGCCCTTGAACACGGTGAGGCCGCCCTCGACGGCTCCGCGCAGCCGGCCCACGGGCAGTTCGACGACGGGCGAGGACCCGCCCGCCGGCGGTGCGGCCTGTGCCGTGCCGGCCGGTCCGCCGGGGATGCCGGTGAGCAGTGCGGCGCCGGTCAGCACCCCGGTGTTCCGGAGGATTCTGCGCCGTGATGGATCGTCGGTCATGGTGCTTCACTCCCTGACGGATCGTGGATTCGCCCACCCAAGCGATATGGCGTGAAATTGACGATGGCTAGTGCTACGGCATACGCGAGGCGTGGGTCAAGGGGCGCGGCCACTCTCCGGCAGTTATCTTGCGAAGTCTTGACGAGCGTCGCAATTACGCGATAGACACGTGTCACCTCAGGAGCACCATCCGGTCCGCGAAGACCGGTTGACAACGTACGGAGTCTCCATGGCAGGTCGGTTTCGCCCCCTGGTTCTGATCACCGTCACCACAGGCCTCTTGCTGGCCACGGGATGCGGCGGTGCGAGCCTGGGCACGGGTGACGACAAGAAGCAGAGCGGGCCCGTGAAGATCGGGCTCCTCGTCCCGCAGTCCGGGACCTACAAGGCACTCGGCGACGACATGAAGCAGGGCTTCGAGCTCTACGTCCGACAGCACGGCGGCAGGCTCGGCGGCCGCGAGGTGCAGATCGTGATCGCGGACGAGGGGGAGACGGCCGACTCGGGCAAGGCGGCGGCGGAGAAGCTCGTCAAGCAGGACCGGGTCCTGGCGGTCAGCGGAGTGGTGAGCTCGGCCACCGTCAACGGGGTCAAGGACCTGTTCGAGACCAGCCGGATCCCGCTCGTCGGCTCGAACGCCTCGCCCACGACCCTGACCGGCACCAAATACATCTGGCGCACCTCGTACGTCAACGACGAGCCGGGCAAGGCGCTCGGCAAACACGTCGCCGAGCGGGCCGGGGGCCCGGTCTTCCTCGTCGCCGCGGGCTACCAGGCCGGCAAGGACGAGATCGAGGGCTTCAAGTCCACCTTCCTGCCCGCCGGCGGCAAGATCGCGGGGGAGGAGGTGTACACGCCGTTCCCGGGGACCAAGAACTTCCAGCCCTACCTCTCCCAGATCGAGAACTCCGGGGCGAAGGCGGTCTTCTGCTTCTACGCCGGCGGCGCGGCCGTCGACTTCGTGAAGCAGTACCGCGACTTCGGACTGTCCGGAAAGATCCCGCTCTACGCACCGGGCTTCCTCACCGAGGGCGGCGTGCTCAAGGGACAGGGGGACGCGGCCGACGGCATCCTCACGGCCCTCAACTACAGCGCCGACCTGGACAACGCCGCCAACCGGCAGTTCGCACCGGCCTACCGGGCCGCCCACGGCACGGACCCGACCACCTACGCGATGGCCTCATGGGACGCGGCGCAGGTGCTCGACAAGGCGATCGCGGCAGCCGGTGGAACCGTGACCCCGGAGACGGTCAACGCCGCCATCTCCACGGTGGGGGACATCGACAGCCCGCGGGGCACCTGGCGGTTCAACAGCGGCGGCACGCCGATCCAGCCCTGGTACCTGCGCGAGGTGAAGCTGGGCGCCAACACCGTCGCCGGCGACCTCGGCCGGCTGGGCGGCTGACATGGCCGGATGGCTGGACGGCAACCTCGTCAGCGTCGTCGACGGGATCGCCTTCGGACTGCTGCTGTTCACCATCGCGGTCGGCCTCTCCCTGGTCTTCGGCATGATGGACGTCCTCAACCTGGCGCACGGCACGCTCTACCTCGGCGGGGCCTACACCGCCTACGCACTCTCCGACGGAACCCTTCCGGGCCTGCTCCTCGCCCTCACGGCCGGCGCGCTCGTGGGCGCCCTCGGGGGAGCGGCACTGACCCTGCTCACCCAGCCGCTGGCCCGGCGCGGCCACCTGGACCAGGCCGTGCTCACCCTGGGCATCACCTTCATCGTCGCCGACCTCCTCGCGGCGGCCTTCGGCGGGGAGGTGCTGCCCACGGACCCGCCGGCACCGCTGCGCGGGACGGTGGACCTGCTCGGCCACACCTATCCGGTGTACCGGCTGGTGTTCATCGCCGTCGCGGCCTGCCTCGCCGTCCTCGTCCACCTGGTCTTCGAGCGCAGCTCGCTCGGAGCCCTCGTCCGGGCCACCGTCGCCGACCGGGACATGGTCCGCGCCCAGGGCGTCGACATCCGCAAGGTGCTCTACGGGGTCTTCGCGCTCGGCGCCGCCCTGGCAGCGGTCGGCGGCGTCCTCGGCGCGCCGATCCTGGGCCCCGGGCCGGGCGTCGACGAGAGCGTGCTCGTCCTCTCGCTCGTCGTCGTGGTCGTCGGCGGCCTCGGATCCGTACGCGGCGCCCTCGCCGGGGCACTGCTCATCGGCCAGGTCCAGACGCTCGGGGTGGCACTCCTCCCGCAGTACGCGCCCTTCCTCCTCTTCGGCACCATGCTGGCGGTGCTCGTGGTCCGCCCGCACGGCCTGGTCCCCTCGGCGGTACGCACATGAGCACGCCCATGACGTCCCGGGCGATCGGCACCGCCGTACTCCTCGGCCTCACCCTGGCCCCCTTCCTGCTCGGCCCGTACGCCGTCGCCACCCTGTCGCGGATCCTGGTGTTCGCGCTGCTCGCACTGAGCGTGAACCTGCTCACCGGGCTGACCGGGCTGCCGACCCTCGGCCAGTCCGCGTACTTCGGCGTCGGCGCCTACACCGCGGCCGTCGTCGCGAAGAACCTCACGGACATCGGCCCGCTCCAACTCCTGATCGCGGCGGCCGTCTCCGCGCTGGTGGCCGTGCCCACCGGGTGGCTCGCCGTCCGGGCCCGCGGCGTGGTGTTCCTCATGCTGACGCTGGCCATCGGCGAGATCGTCTACAGCGCCGCCGTCAACTGGAAGCCGGTGACGGGCGGCACCGACGGGATATCCGGTGTACCGCCCGTGGTGCCACTGCCGGGCACCCCCGCGCTGGAGCTCGACGGGCTGGTCTACTTCTACGTGCTGGCCGTCTTCCTGCTCCTGCTCGCGGCCGTCACCCGCCTGGGCGCGACCCCCTTCGCCCTCGCCCTGCGCGGGATCCGCGACAACGAGCCCCGCATGAAGGCGATCGGCTACCCCACCCGGCGGTACGCCCTCACCGTCTACTGCGGCGCCGCGGCGCTGGCCGGGGCCGCCGGTTCGCTGTGGGTCTCGGTACAGCGGTTCGTCTCGCCCGGCGACGCCGGCTTCGAGATCGCCGCCCTCGCGCTGCTGGCCGTCGTCATCGGCGGCACGGGCTCGACGTGGGGAGCCTGCGCCGCGGCCGCGCTCATCTGGCTGACCCGCGACTACCTCGGCAACCTCGAAGCCGTCGCCGGACGCGGCCCCTTGCTGCTCGGCCTGCTCTTCGTCACCGCCGTGTACACACTGCCCCGCGGACTGGCCGGCGTACGGCTCCCGCACCAGCCGAGCCGGAAGAGGACGGCGTGAGCGATCTCGACCTACTGGAACTGCGCGGGGTGTCCAAGCACTTCGGGTCCTTCACCGCCGTCGACGAGGTGTCCCTCACCGTCCGCCCCGGTGCGCGGCACGCGATCATCGGACCCAACGGGGCCGGAAAATCAACCCTGTTCGGCCTCATCTCCGGAACCCTGGCGGCCGGCACCGGAACCATCCTCCTGGACGGGCGGGACGTGACCCGGCTGCCCGTCCACCGCCGGGTCGGACTCGGCACGGCCGCGACCTTCCAGCATTCCAGCCTCTTCATGCGGGAGACCGTGCTGGAGAACGTCCTCCTCGCCGCCCTGCTCCGCACCGGGAAAGGGCTCGGCGGATGGCGGAAGGTGAGTGCCAGGGCCACGGAGCTCGCCCGCGCGCGCACGCTGCTGGACCGCGTGGGCCTGCCCGACCGGCACGACCTCGCGGTGGGCGCCCTCTCGCACGGCGAACGGCGGCAACTGGAGGTCGCCGTCGCCCTGGCCACCGAACCCCGGCTGCTGCTCCTGGACGAACCGGCCGCCGGCATGTCGCCGGCGGAGACCGAGCGGCTCACCGACCTGATCGCCGCGCTGCCCGAAGAGGTGACCGTCCTGCTCATCGAACACGACCTCGACATGGTCTTCGAGCTCGCCGACACCGTCACCGTCATGCACCTCGGCCGACACCTCACCACCGGCACACCGGATCACGTGCGGGCCTCCGCCGAGGTCCAGCGGGCCTACCTGGGCACCACGGAGGCCGCCTCGTGAAGCCGTTCCTCCGCGTACGCGGCCTGCGCTCCGGCTACGCCGGGGGCGTGGTCCTCAGCGGCGTCGACCTCGAAGCCGAGGAGGGCGGGATCGTCGCCGTGCTCGGGCGCAACGGGGTCGGGAAGACCACCCTCATCTCGACCGTCATGGGATTCGTCCGGCCCTGCGAAGGCAGCGTCACCCTCGACGGCCGGGAGATCGCCGGGGCCCGCGTCGACGTCATCGCCCGGGCCGGAGTGGGCGTCGTACCCCAGGGACGCCGGGTGTTCGCCCCGCTGACCGTGGCGGAGCACCTCGCGATCGCCGCACGGCGCCGTCCCGCGCGCGGGCCGTGGACCCGGGCGCGGATCCTCGACCTGCTGCCGCGACTGGGGGAGCGGCTCGGACACCGGGGCGACGAACTCTCCGGAGGCGAACAGCAGATGCTCGCGATCGCCCGGGCCCTGCTGGGCAACCCGCGCCTGCTGCTCCTCGACGAACCGTCCGACGGCCTGGCGCCCGCGATCGTCTCCCAGGTGGGGGAGGTGATCCGGGAGGTGAGCGCCGAGGGCATGACGGTCGTCCTGGTCGAACAGAACCTGGGGCTCGCCCTCTCCGTCGCCGAGCACGTCGCCGTCATGCAGAAGGGGAGCATCGCCCACCGGGCAGCCTGCGCCGAGTTCGCATCGAGTCCCGACGACCGCCGACGTCTGCTGGGTGTCGACTGACCTGCTCATCCGATGACCTGCTCATCCGGCGCCGGTGGCGGTGGCGGTGGCGGTGGCGCGCAGGGCCAGGGCGAGGTGGCGGGCCGTGTCGCGGGTACGGCGCGGGACGCGACGGCCGTCCTCGACGAGCCGGGCGGCCCGGCCCATGACCCGCAGCGCGCGCACGGACCCGACGGCGGGCACCCCGTCCATCAGGGTGGCCATGGCCGTGTCGGCCTCGCGCCAGTCACCCGCCCGGGCCTGCACCCGGGCGAGTTCCGCGGCGAACAGCACCCGGTAGGCGGGGCCGCCGTCACCGCCGGCGTGCGCCGCGTCGTGGAGGAGGGCGGCCGCCGCGTCCAGGTCCCCGAGCGCGGCCCGCGCCAGGCCGTGGTGGCCGTCCAGCTCGTGCCGGTCGAACCACCAGGCCCAGGCCGGATCCCGGTCCGTGGGCCGGTCGGCGAGCAGCTCGGCGGCGGTCCCCAGGGACCGTCGGGCCCGCGGCCCGTTCCCCATGCGGGCCAGCGCGCGCGCCGCCCGTACGTGGAAGATCGCCGCGACCCGGCCGGGAAGCCCCTCGCGGGCCAGCACGGACGAGGCGATCCGCAAGGAGCTCCCGGGCCGCCCCAGGTGCTCCTCCTGCATCGCCAGCACCGCGAGGATCAGCGGCTCCACGGCGGCGTCCGGTCGTTCCGCCCGGCCGCTCCGGGCCAGCTCCAGGGCCCGCAGGTGGAGCCGCCGCGAGACGCCGTGCCGTTCGGCGTCGAAGGCGATCCACGCCGCGACCTGGTACAGCTCGGCACGCGCCGCCCGCTCCGCGCCGTCCTGCGGCAGCGGCCGGCTCCGGCCGACCGCACATACGGCCCCCAGCGCCGTACCCACCGCCCACCGCGCCCCGGCCGCCACGTCGAGCGCGACGAGCTCCTGCGCCAAGGCCCTGATCTCCCCCTCCGTCATCCCTCGTCCTGGACGAGCGGTAAACGGCGTACGGGCCGGTCGGTCATCTCGGTCACGGATCCCCCCGGAGCGTGAGCGGGGACGGATCGAGCCCCCTGTGATCATCGTAAGCCCGGCCGGGTAGGCCGACACCGGCCGAGGTTGCGGGCCGGCGGGATGGCCGGGCGCAAGGATGAAGTCATGGCCGACATCTTTTCCTCACGCACCATCGACGTGACGACCGGCGACCGGGAGACCGTCCATGACCTGACCGACGCCTGCGCGTCGTTCCTCGGGGAGGTGGCGCGGGGCCGGAGCGGACTGCTCAACATCTTCACGCCGCACGCGACCGCCGGACTCGCCGTCATCGAGACGGGAGCGGGCAGCGACGACGACCTCCTGAAGGCCCTGGCTTTCCTGCTGCCGGCCGATGACCGCTGGCGGCACCGGCACGGTTCCACCGGCCACGGCCGGGACCACGTGCTGCCCGCGATCGTCCCGCCCCACGCGACGCTGCCCGTGATCGACGGATTGCTGGAGCTCGGAACCTGGCAGTCCGTCACCCTCGTGGACACCAACCGGGACAACCCCCGGCGTCAGGTCCGCCTGTCCTTCTTCGGCTGCTGACCCGCCCTGCGGGTCACAGGGGTGAACACGTATCAATCATGACAGGTCAGAGGCCGTTTTCGTAGGACCAAGGGCACAGTGAATTGCCCTTGTTCGGACCCCTGTGCGGCTTTCAGAATCACCGTCATGACTTACTCAGCGCACGCCAGTCACGACGCGGTACTCCGAGCCCGAGTTGCCCTCCTGGGATCACAGACCCTGCCGGCCCGGCAGGAGGTCGCCGCCTACCGCGTGCTCGTCCAGGTGAGTCCGCCGGCGTATCTGCCGCTGCTTGCCGAGGCGTTGTACGAATACAGCCGCCAGGACTTCGCGCATCTGCCCGAGACCGCCCTGGCCCTGCGGGCCGAGGCCGTCGCCGCCGCGCGCCGCATGTACGCCATGGAGCCGGCCAGGGATCTCCTGCTCATCAAGGCGCTGGACCGCTACCGGGAGCAGCTGGTGCTCATGGACCGGAAGGAGGAACTCGTCGCCGTGGAGCGGGAGATGGTCCTGGTGGCCTCGGGCGGCGGCGCGTAGCAGCCCGGAATCGAGGGGCCGCGACTCCCCGTTCGGCAATGCCGGGTGCGCGGCCCCTCGTACCGGATGATCGGGGGAGGGGCGCCGACGAGGGACCCGGAGAGCCGATGCGACACCGAATTCCGCTCCTGCCCGCCGTGGTGGCCGCGGCGGTACTGGCCGCCGTTGCGGGGTGCGGCGGCCCCTCGGCGCTGCGCGGCTCACCTCCCGCGGTCTCCTCCGTACCGGCCGCCGGCGACTTCTCCGGCCAGGTCGAGGTGGGGGGCGGCCGGAAGATCTATCTGAGCTGCAAGGGCAGCGGCGGCCCCGTCGTCCTGCTGGAGTCCGGGCTGCACGACTCCTCCGACACGTGGACCTTCACCGACACCCGGCCGCCCGTGCCGAAATCCCCGGCGGTGTTTCCCGGCGTCGCGGAGTTCACCCGGGTCTGCGTCTACGACCGGCCCGGCACCGTCCGGTACGCCGACCCGTTGGCGCTCACCACCCGCAGCACACGGGTCGACGGCATCCGCTCCCTCACCGCGATGGCCGACGATCTGGACAGGCTGCTGACATCCGCACGCCTGCCGGGCCCCTACGTGCTGGTCGGCCACTCATTCGGCGGAATGATCATCCGGTTGTACGCCCAGCGGCATCCCGGGAGGACGGCAGGCCTGGTCTTCGTCGACGCCTTCGGTACGGACATCCGCGCCCTCTTCGGCGCGCGGTGGGCCGCGTACCGCAAGCTGCTCGACCGCCCCGGCACGCCCCTCGACGCGCAACCCGCATTCGAGCGGGTGGACATCGACGGCGCGATCGATTCCGTCACCGCCGCGCACCCCCTGCCCGCGGTGCCCATGGCCGTCCTCAGCAAGACGGAACCGTTCGCCGCCCCGCCCGGGGCCCCGAAGGAACTCCTGGACACCCTTGAGCGGGCCTGGCCCCAGGTCCAGCAGAAGCTGGTGGAGCTGGGGTCCCAGACCCCGCAGTTCCTGGCCACCGGGAGCGACCACTACGTCCAGGTGCACGATCCCGACCTGACGATCAGCGCCGTCCGGCTCGTCGTGGGCCGCGTCCACGCGGAGCCGTAGTCCGGCACCGGCACCGGTCACCGGCCAACGGGCGCCGGGCGTCCGGACCGGCCGGCGGGGCCGGCCCGGACGTCACGATCAGGCGAGATCGAACCGGTCGAGGTTCATCACCTTGGTCCACGCCGCGACGAAGTCCTTCACGAACTTCGCCTTCGCGTCGTCGCTCGCGTAGACCTCCGCGAGGGCGCGCAGCTCCGAGTTCGACCCGAAGACGAGGTCGGCGCGGGTGCCGGTCCACTTGACCCGGCCCGTGGCGGAGTCGCGGCCCTCGAAGGCGTTCGCGTCCTCGGACGTCGCCGACCACGTGGTGCCCAGGTCGAGCAGGTTGACGAAGAAGTCGTTGGTGAGGGACCCGGGGGTCGTGGTGAAGACACCGTGCGGCGCCTGCTGGTGGTTCGCGCCGAGCACGCGCAGACCGCCGACCAGGACCGTCATCTCGGGGGCGCTGAGGGTCAGCAGGTTCGCCCGGTCGAGCAGCAGGTACTCGGCCGGCAGCCGGTTGCCCTTCCCGAGGTAGTTGCGGAACCCGTCGGCGGCCGGCTCCAGCGCGGCGAACGACTCCACGTCCGTCTGCTCCTGCGTCGCGTCCGCGCGGCCCGGGGTGAAGGGGACCTGCACGGCGAACCCGCCGTCCTGGGCGGCCTGTTCGACGGCGGCCGCGCCGGCCAGCACGATCAGGTCCGCGAGCGAGATCCGCTTGCCGCCGCTCTGGGCGGAGTTGAAGGACTCCTGGATCCCGGTCAGGGTACGCAGCACCCCGGCCAGCTGGTCCGGGTCGTTGACCTCCCACCCGCTCTGCGGCTGGAGGCGGATCCGGCCGCCGTTGGCGCCGCCGCGCTTGTCGCTGCCGCGGAAGGACGAGGCCGAGGCCCACGCGACGGAGACGAGCTGGGACACCGACAGGTCCGAGGCGAGGACCTGCCGCTTGAGCACGGCGACATCGGCGGCGTCGACGAGCTCGTGCGTCACCGCGGGGAGCGGGTCCTGCCACAGCAGCGTCTCGGCCGGGACCTCCGGGCCGAGGTAGCGCACGACCGGGCCCATGTCGCGGTGGGTCAGCTTGAACCACGCGCGCGCGAACGCGTCGGCGAACTCGGCGGGGTTCGCGAGGAAGCGCCGCGAGATCTGCTCGTAGGCCGGGTCGACCCGCAGCGACAGGTCGGTCGTCAGCATCGTCGGGGCGTGGGTCCTGGACAGATCGTGGGCATCGGGCACGGTGCCCGCCCCGGCGCCGTCCTTCGGCCGCCACTGGTACGCCCCGGCCGGGCTCTTGAACAGCTCCCACTCATAGCCGAAAAGGATCTCGAAGAAGGTGTTGTCCCAGGTGATCGGGGTGTTGGTCCAGATGCCCTCAAGGCCGCTGGTGATCGCGTCGCCGCCCTTGCCGGTACCGAAAGAATTGCTCCAGCCCAGCCCCTGCGCCTCCATCGGGGCGGCCTCGGGGTCGGCGCCGACGCTCTCCGCCGGGCCCGCGCCGTGGGTCTTGCCGAAGGTGTGGCCGCCCGCGATCAGGGCCACCGTCTCCTCGTCGTTCATCGCCATCCGGCGGAAGGTCTCACGGATGTCGCGCGCCGCGGCGATCGGGTCGGGGTTGCCGTTCGGGCCCTCCGGATTGACGTAGATGAGGCCCATCTGGACCGCGCCGAGGGGGTTCTCCAGCTCGCGGTCGCCGGTGTAGCGCTCGTCGTCGAGCCAGGTGGTCTCGGGGCCCCAGTAGACGTCCTCGTCGGGCTCCCAGACGTCCGGGCGGCCGCCGCCGAACCCGAAGGTCTCGAAGCCCATCGACTCCAGGGCCACGTTGCCGGTGAGGATCATGAGGTCGGCCCACGAGAGGCTCTGGCCGTACTTCTGCTTGACCGGCCACAGCAGACGGCGGGCCTTGTCGAGGTTGCCGTTGTCCGGCCAGCTGTTGAGGGGGGCGAAACGCTGCTGGCCGGCCCCGGCGCCGCCGCGGCCGTCGCTGATCCGGTAGGTGCCGGCGCTGTGCCAGGCCATACGGATCATGAACGGGCCGTAGTGGCCGAAGTCGGCGGGCCACCAGTCCTGGGAGGTGGTCAGCACGTCCGCGATGTCCCGCTTGACGGCGGGGAGATCGAGGGTCTTGAACGCCGCGGCGTAGTCGAACTCCTCGCCGAGCGGGTTCGCGACGGCAGGGTTCTTGGCGAGGATCTTCAGGTTGAGCCGTTCTGGCCACCACTGGCGGTTTCCGCCGCCCTGGGTCGGGTGCGGGGCCCGCCCGTGGGCTACCGGACAGCCGTCCCCACCCTCCGACTTGGTATCTGTGACGATTGCATCATGGTTCTCAGACATGGGAATCCTTCCGTACCAGGCGGATCACGGTGTTCAGGAACTGAATGCGACTGAATGCGATGGAACAGCCGGGGCGCAGGGCCCCAAGATGAATGGGCTCGGCGCCCGTCGATCGCCTCGACGCCGAGGGGTCACCGTCCCGGACGGTTGCGCGCAGTGGGACGCCGGCGGCCGGTGCACACGTGTCGGCACCGGGCAGCTCCTCGGCGGTGATCCGTCACGTCTTTGTCACCTGCCGCTCTGGAGTCTTCCTGTCTCTTGGCCATCTACGAAACCGATCCTACGATGGACAGAATCCAAGTCAAGAAGGACACCAGGTCCACATTCGATCGGATCCCGGATGTCCGCCGATAAACTTCGGGGCACCCCGTCGAACCTGAATAGGTGGGCCGATATGAGTGACCTGCTGGAGCGTTTGCGCGGGCGTGGCTGGCGGATGACGTCCCAGCGGCGCGTGGTCGCGGAGGTTCTCGACGGCGACCACGTGCACCTCACGGCGGACGAGGTGCACGCGCGCGCGGCCCGGCGGCTGCCGGAGATCTCCCGGGCAACGGTCTACAACGCCCTGGGCGAGCTGGTCGCCCTCGGCGAGGTCGTGGAGGTCACCACCGACGGCCGGGCGAAGCGCTACGACCCCAACGCGCACCACCCGCACCAGCACCTGGTCTGCTCCGCCTGCGGCCTCATCCGCGACGTCCACCCGACGGACGACCCCCTGGCCGGTCTCCCGGCGGACGAGCGCTTCGGCTTCACGGTCTCCGGGGTCGAGGTCACCTACCGCGGCCTGTGCCCGGACTGCGCGTAGCACGCAGGCGCCCCCGCCGCGCACGCCGGGGCCGTCCGGGGTCAACTCGACCTGGCGCAGCCTGCGACCGTCGGCCCCGACCTCCATCAGGTAGGGCGTCCGGTCCCGCGAACGTCTCACGCACCTCGCGCACCGAGCTGGCGTGGACCCACCACCACGATCCGCCCATGCCGTAGTCCTGGGGTACGGGAAAGCGCTGCATGGGCGCAACACGATCGGTCATATCGGCCGACGATATTCGAGTCCTCGACTGCTGTGCGCGCAGCCCCGGAAAGCGCGAGCACCCCGCATTCCGCGGCCGCAATACCGTCTCATACCGGCCACGCGCAAGGCTTCAACAAGAAAATCCTTGATACCGCACTAGACTGGTGGGTTGTTTGGCGCTGGGCCGGAACAACCTGGGCAGACCCGGGCTCCGCCGGCGACCCGGATGATGCCGGGAACGAGACGCGAGGGCCGATGGCAGTCACACCTGAGCGCGGTGAACTCACTCTGCTCGACGACGGGGAGACGCTGGAGGAGTACGGCAAGTCCGCCCGCTTCACCGCCGGGCCCGCCGCCCCCACCCGCACCCTCGTCGACGTCTTCGAGGCCACCGTACGGGCGTACCCCGACGAGCTCGCCCTCGACGACGGAACCACCCGATTGACCTACCGGGCGCTCGCCGTCGAGGTCGAGCGCCGGCGCCGGGCCCTCGCGGCCGCCGGAGTGGGACTCGGCGACCGGGTCGGCGTCCGCGTACCGTCGGGGACCAACGAGCTGTACGTGGCCGTCCTCGCCGTCCTCGCCGCAGGCGCCGCCTACGTACCCGTCGACGCCGAGGACCCGGACGAGCGCGCCGACCTGGTCTTCGGCGAGGCCGGAGTCCGGGCGGTGCTCGGCGGCGGACAGCGCGTCCATTCCGGCCGGCCCGCGGAGCCCGGCCCCCGCGCCGCCGCCTCCCGCCCCGGCCCCGAGCACGACGCGTGGATCATCTTCACCTCCGGCTCCACCGGCAAGCCCAAGGGCGTCGCCGTCAGCCACCGCAGCGCCGCCGCCTTCGTCGACGCCGAGGCCGCCCTGTTCCTCGCCGAAGAACCGATCGGCCCCGGCGACCGCGTCATGGCCGGACTGTCCGTCGCCTTCGACGCCTCCTGCGAGGAGATGTGGCTGGCCTGGCGCTACGGCGCCTGCCTCGTGCCCGTACCCCGCTCCCAGGTGCGCAGCGGCGCCGACCTCGGCCCCTGGCTCGTGGACCAGGAGATCACCGTGGTCTCCACCGTGCCGACCCTGGCCGCGCTGTGGGAGCCCGAGGCGCTCAACGAGGTCCGGCTGCTGATCTTCGGCGGCGAGGCCTGCCCGCCCGAGCTCACCCAGCGCCTGGTCACCGAAGGCCGCGAGGTCTGGAACACCTACGGCCCCACCGAGGCCACCGTCGTCGCCTGCGCAGCCCTCCTGACCGGCGAGGAGCCGATCCGTATCGGCCTCCCGCTGAACGGCTGGGAACTGGCCGTCGTCGACGAGTCGGGTGAACCCGTACCCATGGGCGGCAGCGGCCAGCTCGTGATCGGCGGCGTCGGCCTCGCCCGCTACCTCGACCCCGGCAAGGACACCGAGAAGTACGCCCCGCTCGAATCCCTCGGCTGGCAGCGCGCCTACCGCAGCGGCGACCTCGTACGCGCCGAACCGGAAGGCCTGGTCTTCCTCGGCCGCGCCGACGAGCAGATCAAGCTCGGCGGCCGCCGGATCGAGCTCGGCGAGGTGGATGCCGCGCTCCAGGCCCTGCCCGGCGTCGCGGGCGCGGCCGCCGCCGTCCGCACCGCGCGCAGCGGCAACCAGCTGCTCGTCGGCTACCTCGTCACCCAGGACGGCTGGGACCACGCGGCAGCGGTCACCCGGCTGCGCGCCGAGCTGCCCGCCGCCCTCGTACCGCTGCTCGCACCCGTCGCCGAGCTGCCCACCCGCACCTCCGGCAAGGTCGACCGCGACGCGCTGCCCTGGCCGCTGCCCGACCTGGAGACCTCCGGCCCCACCGAGCAGCTCTACGGGACCGAGGCCTGGCTCGCCGAACAGTGGAGCGAGACCCTCGGTGTGACCGTCACCGGCGCCGCCGACGACTTCTTCGCGATCGGCGGCAGCAGCCTCGCCGCCGCCCAGCTCACCACCCGGCTGCGCACCCGCTACCCGAGCGCGGCCGTCCTCGACATCTATCAGCAGCCCACCCTGCGCAAGCTGGCCCGGCACCTGGAGAAGTCCGCCCAGGGCGACGGAGCGGCCCGCACCGTCGCACCGGTCCCGCTGCGCTCCCAGGTGGCGCAGTCGCTCCTGCTGCTCCCGCTGTTCACCCTGGTGGGCCTGCGCTGGACGGTCGCCCTGCTGGCCCTGGGCAACGTCCTGCACGGCTTCGGGACCTTCCCGTGGGCCCCGACCGCCTCCTGGTGGCTCGTCGCCGCCGGCGCGCTGCTGCTGTACAGCCCGCCGGGCCGCCTCGCGATCGCGGCCGGCGGCGCCCGCCTCCTGCTGCGCGGCGTGCAGGCCGGACGCCACCCGCGCGGCGGCAGCGTGCACCTGCGGCTGTGGACGGCCGAGCGGCTGGCCGAATGCGCCGGCGCCACGTCCCTCACCGGTTCCTGGCTGGAACGCTACGGCCGGGCCCTCGGCGCCAAGATCGGCCCCGAGGTGGACCTGCACTCCCTGCCCCCGGTCACGGGCATGCTCAAACTCGGCCGCGGCTGCGCCGTGGAGTCCGAGGTGGACCTCTGCGGCCACTGGCTGGACGGGGACCACCTGGAGATCGGCGCGATCAAGGTCGGCGCGGGCGCGGTGGTCGGCACCCGGAGCATCCTCTTCCCCGGCGCGCGGGTCGGAAAGCGCGCCGAGGTGGCCCCCGGCTCCGCCGTCGTCGGACAGATCCCGACCGGCCAGCGCTGGGCCGGCGCACCCGCCGGAAAGCTCGGCAAGGCCAAGCACAACTGGCCCAAGGAACGCCCGCCGCGCGGACTCCCCTGGCGGGCCGCCTACGGGGCGGCCGGCTTCGGCCTCACCGCCCTGCCGGTGCTCGCCGCCCTGCCCGCCCTGCTCGTGGCCGGCCGCTTCGTGCCCGCCGACGCCGGGCTCACCGAAGCACTGCGCGGAGCACTGCTCGCCGTGGTGCCCGGGGCGCTCGCCTTCGGGTTCGCCTACGCGGCCCTGCTGCTGGTCTCCGTACGCCTGCTCAGCCTCGGCCTGCGGACCGGAACCCACCCGACGCACAGCAGGGTCGGCTGGCAGGCCTGGACGGTCACCCAGCTGATGGACCTGTCCCGCGAGACGCTCTTCCCGCTGTACGCCGGGCTGATCACCCCGGTGTGGCTGCGGCTGCTCGGCATGAAGATCGGCCGGGGTGCCGAGGTGTCCACCGTGCTCGCCCTGCCCAGCCTCACCACCGTCGGCGAGGGCGCCTTCCTCGCCGACGACACCCTGACCGCCCCCTACGAGCTCGGCGGCGGCTGGATGCGCATCGGACACTCCGAGATCGGCCGCCGCGCCTTCCTCGGGAACTCCGGCATGACCGCCCCGGGCCGCAGCGTGCCGGACGACGGGCTGGTCGGCGTCCTGTCCGCCACCCCGAAGAAGGCCAAGAAGGGCAGCTCCTACCTGGGGCTCCCGCCCGTCCGGCTGCCCCGGTCCACCGCGGACGCCGACCAGAGCCGGACGTACGAGCCGCCCGCGCGGCTCCTGTGGGCGCGCGGCCTGGTGGAGTTGTGCCGACTCGTCCCGGTGTTCTGCTCGGCCGCCCTGGCCGTGCTGACCGCGGCGGCGCTCTGCGCGCTGATCACCCGGAGCGGTCCGGGGATCTGGGGAGCCGCGCTGCTCTCCGGAGCGGTCCTGCTCACCGCCGGAGCGGCCGCCTGCGCGGTCGCGGTGACCGCCAAATGGCTGCTGGTGGGCCGGCACCGGACGGGGGAGCACCCGCTGTGGAGCGGCTTCGTGTGGCGCAACGAGCTGGCCGACACCTTCGTGGAGGTACTGGCCGTGCCGTGGCTGGCCGGATCGGTGCCCGGCACGCCGGTGCTGGCCCTGTGGCTGCGCGCGCTCGGCGGCCGGATCGGCCGGGGCGTGTGGTGCGAGAGCTACTGGCTGCCCGAGACGGACCTGGTCGTGCTCGGCGACGGGGTCAGCGTGAACCGCGGCTGTGTGTTGCAGACACACCTCTTCCACGACCGGATCTTGAGGACGGATACTGTGGTGCTCCGCGAGGGCGCCACCCTGGGCCCGGGCGGAATCGTCCTGCCCGGGAGCACGGTAGGGGCCCGCAGCACACTGGGCCCCGCATCCCTCGTGATGGCCGGGGAATCCGTCCCCGCCGACACCCGCTGGCTGGGCAATCCGATCGAGGCGTGGCGGTCCTGACCGGGCCGTCCGCGCCGCGGCAGGCAGCAGGGCGGCACCGGCACCCCGGTACACCGGCACACCAGCACGTCGTACGAGCACAGCGCAGGGAGCGGAAGCGGCAGTGAGCGGCCAGAGAACAGAGCCATCGGACCCGTACTTCCCGGCCAACGGCGACTCCCGTTACCGAGTGCACCGGTACGAACTCGCTCTGGAGTACCGTCCCGGTCCCAACCGGCTCGCCGGCACGGCCCGGCTGAGCGCGATCGCCGGGCGGGCGCCGCTCACCGAGTTCCATCTGAACCTGGCCGAATTCAGAATAGGCCGCGTCCTGGTGAACGGCCGGGTGCCGCACTACACCCACCGCGGCGGCAAACTCCGCATCCGCCCGGCCAAGCCCCTGCCCGCCGGATCCGCCTTCACCGTGGAGGTGCACTGGGCGGGCAACCCCAAGCCGGTGCGCAGCCCTTGGGGCGGCCTCGGCTGGGAGGAACTGACCGACGGCGCGCTGGTGGCCAGCCAGCCCGTCGGCGCGCCCTCCTGGTACCCGTGCAACGACCGGCCCGCCGACAAGGCCTCGTACCACATCTCGGTCAACACGCCGTCCCCGTACACGGTCGTGGCCGGTGGCCGGCTGCTCACGCGCACGACGAAGGCCAGCACGACCACCTGGGTCTACGAGCAGTCGGCGCCGACCTCCAGCTACCTGGTCAGCCTGTCCATCGGCATGTACCAGACGGTGCTCCTCGGCGACCCCGGCCTCGGGGGCGTACCGCAGAGCGCGCATGTGCCGGCGCACCTGCTGCCGCGCTTCTCCCGCGACTTCGCCCGGCAGCCCGCCATGATGGCCTTGTTCGAGGAACTCTTCGGGCCCTACCCCTTCGGCGAGTACGTGGTGGTCGTCGCCGACGAGGAACTGGACGTCCCCGTGGAGGCACAGGGCCTGTCCACCTTCGGCGCCAACCACGTGGACGGCGTCCGCGGCTCGGAACGCCTCATCGCCCACGAACTCGCGCACCAGTGGTTCGGCAACAGCGTGACCATCGCCGACTGGCGGCACATCTGGCTGAACGAGGGCTTCGCGAAGTACGCCGAATGGCTCTGGTCGGAACGCTCCGGCGGCCGCACCGCGCACGAGCTGGCGATCGCCGCACACCGGCTGCTGGCCTCGCAGCCACGGGACCTGCGACTGGCCGACCCCGGCCGCAAGCTGATGTTCGACGACCGCCTGTACCAGCGCGGCGGCCTCACCCTGCACGCGATCCGCTGCGCGCTGGGCGACAGCGCCTTCTTCCGCATGCTGCGCGACTGGGCCACGGTGCACCGCCACGGGGTGGTGTCCACCGTGGCCCTCACCCACCACGTGGCCCGCTACGCGGCCGAGCCGCTGGACGACCTGTTCACCGCCTGGCTGCACGATCCGGCCCTCCCGCCACTGCCCGCCCCGGCCCGGCCCCCGATACCGGCGAGGCCCGGATACCCGCCGACGAACGGCGGGCGCGGGCCCAAGGGCGGCCGGGGCAAGGCCTCGGCCTAACTCCTGTCGGTGGTGAGCGGCATCCGGGCCCGCACCTGCCAGTCGCCCTCGGCGGTGGCCTCGGCCCGGAAGGTGCCGCCGGCCAGGGTGACGCGTTCGCGCAGGACCTTCAGCCCGTAGCCCGGGCGGGAGGTCGGGCGGGCCGTCCCGTCGTTGGTTATCCGCACGGCGGCCTCGTGGGGACGGACGAGCACATGGACGCTGACGTGGCGGCAGTGGCGGGCGTGCGTGCGGATGTTGGTGAGGGACTCCATCGTCACCCGGTGCAGGGTGGCGGCCACCTCGGGCGGCACGGTGTCCGTCGGGCCTTCCTCGGTGAGGTACGCCGGTACCCCGTTCAGGGCGAATCCCCGCACCAGGGCCCGCAGGTCGTCCATGCCGGCGGGCGCGGCCGGCGGTGCGTCGCTCTCGCCGGCCCTGAGCCCGGCGACCATCTGCCGCATGGAAGCGAGCGCCTCCGCTCCGGTCTCCTCGATGCGCTGCAGAGCCGGCAGGACCATGTCGGGCCGTCTGGCGGCGACCGCCCGGGCGCCCTGTGCCTGCACCACGATGCCGGTCACGTGGTGGGCGAGGTGGGCGTGCAGATCCCTCGCCAGCTCGATCCGCTGCTCGAGCCGGACGCGGTGGGCGCGCTGGCGCCGGTCCGCCTCCACCATCCGCGCGGTCACACTCGCCCCCGCCACCAGGACGGTGACCAGGGTGAGGCCGAACGCGACGGCCAGGCTGCCCTCCTGCACGCCGACGGACAGGGGGCGCAGGACGACGGCCGCCGCCAGCAGCAGGGCGATCGGCGCGGTGGAGGCCGCCGGCCCCCGCCGGGCGACGAAGGCCAGTACCAGCAGGAGGGCGACCGGCTCGAACGCCCCGTAGGCCCCGTACGCGGACGAGGCGCCGACGGCGGGGTGGCTCAGCAGCACGGCCACGGAGCAGAGCAGCGAGGCGGTGGCGGCGGCGCCCCCGGCGTACGCGTACGACCGTGCCTCCTTGAGCAGGGGCAGGGCGACGAGGCCGGCGCCCACGACGGCGGCCGACAGCGCGAGCCGGACCTGCGACGCCGGTCCGGCGAACGTCCCGGCCCGTACGTCCACCCAGGCCGCGGCCGCGAGCACACAGGCTGCGAGAGACCGCAGCAGGACCGCCGCCCTGCCGGGAACGGCGAGGAAGCGGAGGAAAGGAGACCACATAGCGCGCAGATTAGATCATCCGCCTGCCCGGTCCCTCGGCACCCACGAGGCCGGTGGCTGGGATTGACGCAGCCTGCGACGGTTGCGAACCGAGAGCTGCCGCAATACCGAATCACTGTCATCCCGGCGCCCGGAATCAGGACATGGCCGCTGACGCCCCGGTGGCGGCGGAGGGCTTGCCGGGGGAGTACCTGCGCGTGTCGGTCGCCCAGTCCGCCGGGACCGATCCAGGTGGCCGGCCCGGTCAGGCGACCGTGGTCCTCGACCGAGCCCAGGTCGAGCGCCTGCACGACACCCTCGCAGAATGGCTGGGCAGGGACGAACGATGACACTGCCCGGACGCTCTCGGTCCGGGCGCCGGAGCCTCAGGAAGGCATCGCGGCGTGATCGGACTCGCCGCGCAGGACGCAGAATTCATTGCCTTCAGGATCGGCGAGGACCGCCCAGCCCGTACCGTCGGGCTGCCGGCGATCAGCGACCAGGGCGGCTCCGAGATGCAGCAGCCGCTCGACCTCCTCCTCGCGCGAGGTCGTCGGACGCAGGCACAGGTGGATCCGATTCTTGATCGTCTTCGGTTCCGGCACCTGGTTGAAGTACAGGAGCGGGCCCCCCGGAAGCATCACCGGGATCTCCCGGTCGCCGCGTTCGGCGTCCGGATGCAGCGGACTACCGGTCACTTCACCCCAGAACCGAGCCAGTTCATACGCGTCCGAACAGTCGATCGCCACATTCTGCACCACCGAAACCATGCGCCCCAGCCTGCCCGAGCACCGCGCCGTCCGCCACCGATATAGCCCTGGGCCGTCTCTTCCGGATCATTCGATCGCTGGTCGGGCAGGTACGCCCGGCCAGTCCTCGTGAGGGCTTCACCGGCGTCGGCCGAGAAGGGCAGCTTGCTCCTTCTTGAGTCGCGCGAAGCGCATCGTGGTGTACTCCTTCAGCTCCGGTCCCGGGAACTGGATGACGGACTTGTATGCGCCGAACTCGCCACACGCCCAGCGCGCTGCGGTGATCTCGTAGCCGGATACGTGGGCGCACAGGTCGAGCAGGACCGGCGGCACCTCCTCCTCGATGAGGAGGTCGGCCTTGGTGACGACCACGTCGCGCATCTTCTGGATGTTGGGCAGGAAGACGGTCGTGGCCCAGGTGCGCCACTCGGCGATCTCCTCCTCGGTGGGGGGTATGTCGTGGTCGAAGGGGTGGACCCCGTCAGGGCGGACGTATCTCTCGCAGAACGCCTCGTAGGTACGGCTGTTAGCCTCCATGAGTGCGAAGAGTGGGCCGTAGAAGTCGCTCAGCTGCTGGTTCACTCGGGCGAGCCGGGCCTGTCGCTGCGCGAGCCTCAGCCCATTGAGGTACGTCGCCAGGTAGCCGGCGAAGGCCAGACTGACGGTCAAGATCACTGTGTTCATGAGGGGATGCTAGGCCCGCTTCTTTCGGACCACCCGATCGTCGGTCTCGTTGTGCCGTTGACTGATGCGCAGCTCAGACCGGCTCGCAATGGGTGCACTTGCCGGAGAAGTACGGCTCGTTGAAGGGCGCCTGCACGGTCGAGCGGTGCACCAACCGCCTCAAGCAGTGGCGCGGCCTGGCGACCCGCTACGAGAGGACTGCCGCTGTCTGCCTCGCCGCACAGCACTAGCTCTGTTTCGTCCAGCGCTGCGACGCCTCCCCGCCGCACGTCTTCGTCACCAGGCCGCTGCTCATGCCCAGGTCGAGACAGCCCCCGCTGAAGTCGTTGCGGAGGCTGCCGCCCGACCCCGTACGCCACAGCCTGGCGGTGTCCTGGGAGCAGTTGCCGACGAAGACGGCCTGGCCGAGCATGTTGGCGTACAGGCAGCCGCCGCCCTGCTGGTTGACGAGCTTGAAGCTGCCGTCCGGCCTGCTCTGGACGGTCCACCGGGCGCTCGCGTCCGCGCAGTCGCCGTAGTCCGAAGCCCCGAAGACCTGCGTGATGCACTTGCTGTTGTTGCCGTTGCGGAAGCGGTAGGTGCCGGACGCGGGAGGTGCCGGGGGCGCCGGGGTCGTGGCCGCCGTGGACGTTCCGCCGCCGGAGGGACGTGTACTGCCGGAGCCGCCCGCGTTCGTGGGGTTGCCGGAGTTCCCGGCGCTGCCCGAGCCCGAGCCGGGCTGTGCGCCGCCGCCGGGGAGGGTGCCGGTGCCGGGCCCGGTGCCGGGGCCGGTTCCGCCCGCGCCCCCGGCGGCCGCGGCCTGTCCCGGGTCCTGTGCGGGCGGCTGCGCGGGTGACGCCGTACCCGACGGGCTGCCGCCCGCCGGACCCGCTGTACCCGGTGCGGCCGCCGATGCCGCCGGGTCGGCCGGCGCCGTGACCGGGGCGGAGGGGGAGTTCCCGGCCCCGGCCTGCGGCGCGGAGGCGTACGGCAGGTGCTGGATGGCGAGCGTCGTGCCGCCCGCGACCACGACGACGGGCACGACGGCGAGGAGGACGCGGGTGCGGCGGCGCGCGGCCCGTTCCGGACGGGCCGTGACCGGGGGAGCGGCGGGCGCCGCCGGGACCGGAACCGGGGCCTTCTCCGGCTCAGGCTGCGGTTCGGGCTCCGGTTCCGGCTGCTCACCGGTGAGCGGGATGGTCGGTACGTCGGCCTCCTGCACGTTCGCGGCGAAGGCGGCCCGCTCGGTCAGGCGCCCGGTGACGGCCTCCGGCCACAGCGGGGCGGTGAACGGGCCGTGCCCGGAGGCCCGTTCGAGGAGTTCGGCGGCGGTGGGACGTCCCTCGGGGTCCTTGTCGAGGCAGGCCGCGACGAGGTCGGCGAGGTCCGGCTCCAGTTCCCGCAGCGGCTCCAGGTCGGGCTCTTCGTGGACGATGCGGTACAGCACCCCGTGCCCCGAATCGTCGCCGAACGGCGGCTGACCGCACGCCGCGTACGCGAGTACGGAGCCCAGCGCGAACACATCGGTGGCGCCGCTCAACCGCCGTCGGCCCGAAGCCTGTTCGGGCGCCATGTAGGCGGGCGTACCCACGACCATGCCGGTCCGGGTCAGCTGGCTCTGCTCGGCGGCCCGGGCCACGCCGAAGTCGATGAGGGTGAGACCGTCGAGGGTCAGCATGACGTTGGACGGTTTGAGGTCCCGGTGCACCATGTCCAGTGCGTGCACCGCCGCGAGCCCCGCCGCGGCTTCCCGCAGCAGCAGCCACAGCGCCCGCGCGGGCAGCGGGCCGCCGTGCAGCGCGATGGCCTCCCGCAGGGTGAGCCCGGGGATGTACGCGGTGGCGAACCACGGGGGAGTGGCGGTGCGGTCGCTGTCGAGCAGCGGCGCGGTGGCGTCCGCGGGCAGCCGGGCGAGGTTGTCCAGCTCGTGCCCGAAACGGCGCAGGAAGTCCTGGTCCTCCCCGACGACGGAGGACAGCAGCTGCTTGACGGCCACGTACCGGCCCTCGCGGATGCCGAGGTAGACGCGCCCCATGCCGCCGGCCCCGAGCCGGCCCGCCAGCGGGATCGACCCGATACGGCGCGGATCCCCCGCCTCCAGAGGCTCGGCCCCGCTGCCCGTCAGCTCTAACACGTCAGCCCCGCTCGAATTGGAGAAGTTTCCAGGAATCTAACCCTGATGATCCCGAGACGGCAACGCGGGCTTCTGAAAGCCGAGTTGATCCTGATTTCGCCCCCGGGAACCCCGCCTTCGCTCCTCGGCGGTCAGCCGGCCGATCTCGGCCCGAGCGCGACGCGGCGGCCGGGGCCCTTGCCGGGACGATCCGCCTGCATCGCCGCGGCCGGTGCCCGGCCGAGTGCCGCGGGCCCTGACCGTAAGCGGACGGCGCAGGCCACCCCTCTGCTGCGGACGTGCTGTGACAGCCCGGTCCCGGCCCCGAACCGGCCCGCGCGATCGCCCTGCCGACCCGGCTCCGGCCGCCCGCCGGCCCCACTGGCCGCCCCCGGCAACAGTGGGATAATCCAGTTGGGGAGACACTCCTGGTGCAGCCACCTCGGCGACGGCCTCTGCCTCGCCGACGAACCCGTGGTCTG
This sequence comes from Streptomyces sp. NPDC001549, assembly GCF_042894025.1. Taxonomy (NCBI): domain Bacteria; kingdom Bacillati; phylum Actinomycetota; class Actinomycetes; order Kitasatosporales; family Streptomycetaceae; genus Streptomyces; species Streptomyces sp. NPDC001549. The sequence goes on along the minus strand of NZ_JBIAVJ010000011.1, from coordinate 76,445 downwards.
CGAGGTCGGCGCCATCAGCGCGCTGAGCGAGCGCGAACTGCCCGAGGTGCCGGCGCGACTCTCGGTGACCGCCCGGACCACCGGCCGGGCGGTGGCCGCCCGCGACCTCACGGTCGCGCGGCGGCGGCAGCGGGTCGACATCGGCGTGCTGCCCGCAGGCACGTACGACCTGCTGATCAGCGCCGGCGCCGACACGGCCCCGCTGTCCGACGTCTTCGTCGTCGCCGGACCGGACGGCAGGGACGCCGCGGACGCTACGGACGGGCACCCGTGACGGAGGCCCGAGAGCCTCCGCTCCGCAGGAGCCTCCGCCGGGGCGAGAATCGTGACAACGATTACATTCATCCCCAAATCGAGAGCCCAGCAGGGATCATTATTTCCCGTAATTGTCGTATATGGCTGCCATTGCGGCCCGCGCCGCCTGAGGGACCGGTCGGCGCCACGGGAGAGATATGGGACGCGTGCGCAGCTGGACGGTCAACCGACGGATCTCTCTGCCGGTGGCAGTGGGAGGAGCCGTTGTCCTCGGACTGGGCGGCCTCTACGGAACCGCCCTCGCGGTCGGAGGCGACATCGACCAGGGCACCAGGGTCCTGGGGGTGGACCTCGGCGGCATGAGCCGGGCCGAGGCGCGCCAGGCGCTGACCCGCGAGCTCGGGCCCGCCGCCGCGGCGCCGATCACGGTGAAGATCGGCGACCGGGTGGAGAGGGCCGATCCCGCCGCGCTGGGGCTCTCCCTCGACACCGACGCGACCGTCGACCGCGCCGCCCGGAGCGGAGCCGGTCCGGGCGCCGTCGTCGGCAGCCTCTTCGCCTCCGGCAGCCACGACGTGGCGCCCGTGATCAGCATGAACGAGCAGACCGCCCGCGCCGCCGTGGACCGCCTCGGTGTGACCACCGAGCAGCACGTGCGCGACGGGGCGATCGCGTTCGAGCAGGGCACGGCGAAGGCCGTCGCCCCGCTCCCCGGTGTCTCCCTCGCCGAGGACAAGGCCCTCGGCACCCTCCGCGACGCCTACCTGCGGCCGGCCACCGGCCCCGTCGTCCTGCCGGTCACGCGCACCGAGCCGCGCGTCGGCGCCGAGGAGACCGGACGGGCCATGCGGCAGTTCGCCCAGCCCGCGATGTCCGGGCCCGTCACGCTCACCGTCGCCGGCCGGCGCATGTTCATAACCCCCGCCGTCCTCGGCGAGCACCTGAAGATGCGGGCCGACGGACAGGGCCGCCTCGTGCCCGCACTCGACTCCAAGAGCCTGCTCGCGGACCCCGCCGTCGCGCCCACGATCGACGAGGTGACCCGTACGCCGCGCAACGCCGTGCCCGGCCTCGCCGCCGACGGCCGCGTGGTGATCGCCGACCGGGGCCGTGCGGGACGACAGGTCACCCAGGAGGCGCTCGGCCGGGCCGTGCTGCCGCTGCTGACCCGCTCGGGTGCGGCCCGCAGCGGCGAGGTGGCCACCGTCGCGGTCCAGCCGGACCTCTCCGCCGACGAGGCGCGGCGGCTCGGCATCAAGGAGAAGGTCTCCTCCTTCACCGTGGAATTCCCGGCCGCCCCGTACCGCACCACCAACATCGGCCGCGCCGTGGAGCTCATCAACGGCTCCGTCGTCATGCCGGGGCAGGAGTGGAGCTTCAACCGCACGGTCGGTGAGCGCACCCCCGGGAACGGCTTCGTCGACGGGATCATGATCAACGACGGCCAGTACGTGAAATCGCCCGGCGGCGGCGTCTCGGCGGTCGCCACCACCATGTACAACGCCGCGTTCTTCGCGGGCGTCAAGCCCGTCGAGCACGGCGCGCACTCCTTCTACATCGAGCGCTACCCCGAGGGCCGGGAGGCCACCGTCGCCTGGGGCACCCTCGACCTGCGCTGGATCAACGACTCGGGCCACCCGCTGTACATCCAGGCCCGGTCCACCGACACGTCGCTGACGATCTCCTTCCTCGGGACGAAGAAGTACGACGAGATACGCGCGACCAAGGGCCCGCGCACCAACATCACGCCGCCCGGGAAGCGGACCGGCAGCGGCGAGACCTGCGAGGTCCAGACGCCCCTGGAAGGCTTCGACGTCACCGTCGGCCGGACCTTCGTCCAGGGCGGCAAGGAAGTCAAGCACGAGGACTTCAAGACGCACTACACGCCGCGCGACGAGGTCACCTGCACCCCGGAGGGCGCGCCGGAGGCCTCTCCGGGGGCCACCCCGGGCGCCACCCCGGGCGCCACCCCCGAGGCGCCGGGGCCCTCGCAGACCCCGTCCGCCGCCCCCGCGGACGGCGCCCGGACGGTGGCCGAGCGCCACGCCGACTGACGTCACCGGGGGACCAGGTGTGACAATCCGGGCGCTTAACGTGCATGTCGGGGGCCGCGGACGCCCGGAAGTGCTACAACTGGGTTCGTGACCATTCCTCGCCACCCGTGCCGGGCACGTCGGTGCGGTCACCTCTAGGCAACCGGAAGAAGAGCGTCGCCGGACAGGTATTCGTCCTCCAGGTGGCGATCGTGGTGTTGCTCGCGGCCGGGGCCCTGCTGGCCCTGGTCCTCCAGTCGAAGCACGACACCGAACGCGAGGCACGCAACCGGTCGGTGTCCGTGGCCCAGACCTTCGCCCACTCCCTGGGCCTCCAGGACACCCTGAAGACGACCGACCCGTCCGCGACGCTCCAACCCCTCGCCGAGACCACGCGCAAGGCCGCCGGGGTGGACTTCATCGTGGTGATGGACACCAAGGGCATCCGGTACAGCCACCCCCAGCCGGACCGCATCGGGAAACGATTCGTCGGCACCATCGAGCCCTCGCTGAACGGCCAGGTCCACACCGAGAGCGTCGACGGCCCGCTCGGCAAGGAGATCCAGGCGGTGGTGCCGGTCACCGCGCCCGACGGCAAGGTCGTCGGGCTGGTCTCGGCAGGCCTCACGGTCAAGAACGTCACCGGCGTCGTCGACCGCCAGCTCCCGGTCATCCTCCTGGCCATCGCCACCGGCCTGGCCCTGGCCACCGTGGGGACCGCGCTCATCAGCAGACGCCTGCGCCGCCAGACCCACGGGCTCGGCACGCAGGAGATGACCCGCATGTACGAGCACCACGACGCGGTGCTCCACGCCGTCCGCGAAGGGGTGCTGATCACCGACGGCGAAGGCCGGCTGCTGCTGGCGAACGACGAGGCCAAACGCCTGCTCGGGCTCCCGGAGGACGCCGACGGGCGGCACATCGCCGACGTACCGGGCCTGGACCGCCGGATGGCGGACCTGCTGCTCTCCGGCCGCGAGACCACCGACGAGGTCCTGGAGAGCGGGGACCGGCTGCTCGTCGTCAACCAGCGGCCCACCCACCCCCGCGGCCGGCCGGAAGGCGCCGCCATCACCATCCGCGACTCCACCGAGATGCAGGTCCTGACCAGCCGGGCGGAGACGGCCCGCAGGCGCCTCAAACTGCTGTACGACGCGGGCGGCGACATCGGGACCAGCCTCGACGTGGTGCGGACGGCCGAAGAGCTCGCCGCCGTGGCCGTCCCCCGCTTCGCGGACTTCGTCACCGTCGACCTGGCGGACCAGGTCATCGACGGCGAGGAGCCCCGCGCGGGCTCCGACATGCGGCGCACCGCGGTCAGCGGCATCCGCACCGACCATCCCCTCTACCCCGTCGGCCGGCTGATCGACTTCCTGCCCTCCACCCCCCAGGCGCGCGGTTACGGCACCGGCCGGGCCGAGCTGGTGCCCCACCTGGCCGACGCGCCGGGCTGGCAGGCCCAGGACCCGCCGCGCGCCGAGGCCATCGTGGACTACGGCATCCACTCGCTCATCGCGGCCCCGCTCATGGCCCGGGGCGTCGTACTCGGCGTGGTCAACTTCTGGCGGTCGGAGAAGCAGGAGCCCTTCGACGAGGACGAGCTGTCCCTGGCCGAGGAACTCGTCGCCCGCGCGGCCGTCAGCATGGACAACGCCCGCCGCTACACCCGGGAACACGCCCTCGCCGTGACCCTCCAGCGCAGCCTGCTGCCGCGCGCCCTGCCCGAGCAGAGCGCCATGGACGTGGCGCACTTCTACCTGCCCGCGCAGTCCGGGGTCGGCGGGGACTGGTTCGACGTGATCCCGCTGGCGGGCTGCCGCGTCGCGCTGGTCGTCGGAGACGTCGTCGGGCACGGCCTGCACGCAGCCGCCACCATGGGGCGGCTGCGTACGGCCGTGCACAACTTCTCCTCCCTCGACCTGCCGCCCGACGAGATCCTGGCCCGCCTGGACGACCTCGTACAGCGCATCGACCACGACGGGGAGGGCGACGACGTGAACGGCGGCGTACTGGGCGCGACCTGCCTGTACGCCGTCTACGACCCCGTGTCCCAGCGCTGCACGATGGCGCGGGCCGGCCACCTGCCACCCCTGGTGGTCGCCCCCGACGGCACGACGGAGATCGTGGAGCTGCCGGCCGGACCCCCGCTGGGGCTGGGCGGCATGCCCTTCGAGACGGCGGAGCTGGACCTCGCGGAAGGCAGCCAGCTCGTCCTCTACACGGACGGGCTGATCGAGGAGCGGACCAGGGACATCAGCGAGGGGCTGGAACTGCTGCGGGCGGCCCTCAGCCACCCCGACCGGGACCCGCACGAGAGCTGCCGGGCCGTGCTCGACATGCTGCTGCCGCCCCGGCCCACCGACGACGTGGCCCTGCTCATCGCACGGACCCGGACGCTCGGCCCGGACCGGGTCGCCCAGTGGGAGGTGCCGTTCCAGCCGAGCGCGGTGGGCGCCATGCGCAACGCCGCCGCGAAGAAGCTCGACGAGTGGGGCCTGACGGACCTCGGCTTCGCCACGGAACTGATCCTCAGCGAGCTGATCACCAACGCCCTGCGGCACGGCAGCGGGCCCGTACGGGTGCGCCTGCTGCACGACCACAACCTGACCTGCGAGGTGTGGGACGGCAGCAGTACCGCCCCCCACCTGCGCTACGCCGCCACCACGGACGAGGGCGGACGCGGCCTGTTCCTGGTCGCGCAGCTCAGCGAGCACTGGGGCACCCGGTACACGCCCGAGGGCAAGGTCATCTGGGCGGAGCTGGCCCTGCCCGGCGCCGCGGGCGGCACCGAGGCCGCCCTTGCGGCCTTCCTGGACGTGGACCCGATCTGACGGGCCCCGCCGGGGACGGCCCGGGTCAGACGGCCGGCCGAAGGGCCTTCAGTGCCGTCTCGAGCGCCTGCTCCGCCGGAACCCGGACGTCGGGAACGACTCCCACGCCCTCCCAGTTGCCGCCCGTGACGGTGTTGATCGTCCGCGCGGTCGGCACCGTCACGAGCACGTGCTCGGCGACCGCGTGCCGGGCCGTCGGATGGGCGCCGCCCCGGGTCGTGGCACCGACCAGAACGGCCCGCCCCCGCGCCTGCAGGGTGTACGCCACGTCCTCGCCGCCGGAGAAGGTGAACTCGCTCGTGAGGACGTGGACCGGCCGGTCCGGATAACGCGGAGCCGGAAGATGCCCGACCGTCCAGTACTGGCGGGTCGTGTCCGAGGTCCGGTCGTAGATGTCGTTCAGGTGCACCTGGTCGTCGGGGAAGAAGTAGCTGCACCACATCGCGGCACCTTCCGGGGCCCCGCCGCGGCAGCCGCGCAGGTCCAGCACGAGGGCGGAGCTGTGCGCGACCAGCTGCATGGCCGCGCCGATCGCGCTCGCGCCCTCGGTGGCGCTCGCGATCCACCGGATCTCGATGAGCCCGATGTTCCCCTCCAGCCGCTCGACGCGCTGGATCCCCTGGTTCTCCGCCCGGAGCAGCGCCAGGAACGCGGCCTCCCCGCCGTCCTCGTCCACCGGGTCCAGCGACTGCGGCTCGTCCGTCCACAGCAGACGCAGGTGCTTGTCCGGGCAGACCTCCTGGAGGTCTGCCGTCACCGCCTCGCAGAGCGCCGGCCCGTCCAGGCCCTCGTACGCGCCCGCCGCGAGACGGCCCCGTATCGCGGCCTCGATGACAACGGCCTTGTCAGGGAACACATAACCCGCACCGATCCGGTCCAGGGCACGTTCGACGATCTCTTCGTTCATAGGCATGAGGCGTCATGCTAGAGCGCCAACACCCCGGCGACCAAAGGCTTTCGCCTCAGTCGGCGCGCGGTTCGGGCGCCGGGCCCACGCCACCGGCGGGTTCCGCGAGCATGTCGTCGACGATCTGCATCCGGATCTCCGGCAGCCGCTCCGCGATCGCCTCCACCATCAACGCGACCCCCTGCGGGTCGGCCGCCGAACAGCGTTCCCGCGTCGCCTCGTCGGGCCAGCGGGCATACGCCACCCACGTACCGTCGTCCGCCCGGTGCAGCCGGGACCCGTAGCTGCCGCACCGCGCGTGGATGGCGGCCGTCACCCGGTGCCAGCCGTCGGTGAACTGCTGCTCCATGCCCGGCCGGAGCCGCCACCGGTAGATCACGGCGAACACGACTGGTTTCCTCCCGAATCAGGATGTGGATCTTCATGGCCACCCTAAGGGCTGTCCCGTGGAGCCCGCCGGGCAGGCGGAGAACAAACCCGGGATCTTCGCGGACGCCCCCGCTACCATCGTCCGGTGCACCCCGAACCCCGCCCCTGGACCCCCTATCCGAAGATCCCCGCCAACACCCGGCTGGGAGAGGCCCGCGGGCGGAACTGGGTCGCCCACGAGAAGATCCACGGCGCCAACTTCGCCGTCGTGTGCGACGCGTCGGGCGCGCACCCCGCCAAGCGGCGCGAACTGCTCGCGGACGGCGGGCTGGACGACTTCTTCGGCGTCGGCCGGATCTGGCCCGCGCTGGCGGTCGCCGCGACCCGCTGCGCGCAGAGCCTGCGCGAGGACAGCGGAGCCCCGGCCTCCGCGGTCGTCACCGTCTACGGCGAACTCGCCGGCGGCCGCTACCCCCACCCCGACGTACCCGCCACGCCGGGGGCGGAGCCCGTCCAGACCGGCGTCTGGTACGCGCCCGAACTCCTCTGGCTCCCCTTCGACGCCACAGTCACCGACGACGACGGCCCGCGCTGGGTCGGGGACCGGACGCTGCGCGCGGCGGCCGCCGGGGCCGGGCTGATCTGCGTCCCGCTGCTCGCCGAAGGCCCGCTCGGGCGCCTCCAGGAACTGCCGGCGGTCTTCCCCACCCGGCTGCCCGGACTGCTGGGCCTGCCCGCGCTGCCCGACAACCTCGCCGAGGGCCTCGTCGTCAAACCCGCCGACGGATCCCGCGAACCCGGCCGCCCCATGGCCAAGTTCAAGCAGCCCGCCTTCGCCGAGGACGAGCGGTTCGACGGCTCGCGCCCCTACCAGGCGCCGGCCGAAGGCGCGGCAGGAGTCCCCGGCTGGCTGCTCGCCCACGGCACCTGCCTGCTCACCCCGGCCAGGGCCGCGTCGGCCGTCAGCAAGCTCGGACCCCGTACCCCGCCGGCAGACCTGGCCACCGAGATCGCCCGCGACGCCACCGAGGAGGTGGCGCAGGCGCTGGGCGGCCTGGACGGGACGACGTACCGCGCACTGGAGGAATGCCTGCACGCCGGAGCCCTGACCCTGGCCCGCTTCGACGCCGCCGACCGCCGCGCCTGACACCACCGGCGCGGGGGCGGCCCGCCGGATTCCTCCGGCGCCAACGGCACTGTGCATACTGCTGCCATGAAGTCCCCGACCGGCGCGCGCATCCACTTGATGATCACCTTCGTCCTGGTGACGTGCGGTGCGGTCGCCGGAGCCTGCCTCGGTCTGCTCCTGTCCGGGCGGCTGATGGCCGTGGTCTTCGCGGCCGTGGCCGGTCTCGGCGCCGGGCTGGGATCGTTCTTCTCCCGCCGGCAGGTCCTCGCCCTCTTCGAGCCCGACCACGAGGCCGTCCCGGCCGACGGCTACGCCGAGGGCCTCGCCGACGCCGCACTCGTCTGCATCGCGACCTACCAGGCCGCCGTCTTTCCGCTCACCCCCGACGGGGTGAGCGAGGCCGAGCGGCAGGCCCGCCGCACGATGGCCTACCGCATCTCCGCCTACGAGGGCCTGCCGTACCCGGTACGGACCTCGGCGGCCGCCGCCCTCGAAGCCATCGACCACGGCGCGGACCCGGGAAGGGCGGAGACCGCGATGAAGGCGCTCTGCCTCACCATCTACGACAACCGCCGCGGCCGCTGACCGCGGCACGCACCGCGGCCGTCCGGTGCGTTCACCTCATTGTGTGATCGGCTGGTCGGCAACGGTTGGGCCTCGGTCCGGCCGCCGGCAGTGGCCTGATGCGGATCATGGCGTTGTCCGGTTATGGAATCTGACGGGATGCTGTTCGCTCGGGCGCCGCTCGACGGTGTCGTCTGGCTCGACACGCTGGTCCACGATCCGGCCTGCCGGTCGTGTCCGCGCCTGCGGGGGCCGGGAGAGGAATCGGAGGACGCCGATGCCGACGACGAAGCCGATGACGACGGGATCCCGGTGCTGTCGGGCCGGGCCCGGAACTGGATGGTGGCCGCGTCCGCGGTCACCGTCGTCTCGGCCGTCCTGACCGTCGTGGCGAACTGACGGCCTGCCCGGCCCGCCCGGTCTGCCCCGCGGTGCCAGGGTCCGCGCGCGCTCATCCGCCCTGGTGGAGGGTGAGCGTCCAGGTCCGGTAGGTGTGCTTGCCGGGCCGGTCGGGTTGTTGTTCGGTGATGGTCACGGTGACTTCGTCCCCGGTGCGGTGGAGCGCGCCGTGGTGACGCCACGCCTCCCCGGGGTCGATGGCCTGCAGCTCGGCGAGGACCGTGTCCTCCAGCCGGCGGCCGACGGCGCGCAGCACTCCGGCGTCGAGCACCAGGAGGGTGCCGTCCGGGAGGACCAGCGGCTCCGGGGCCTGGGGGTCGGTGAGCGACGGTCCGCGTTCGACGGTGCCACCGGGCAGCAGCCGGACCACCCGGCTGCTGGTGGGGATGTTGCGGTCGGTCTCGACGACGCGGATGCCGGTTCCGACGACGTAGTGGCCGTAGCTGCGCCAGGAGTCGTACAGGGTGCCGTCACGGTCGTACGCCCAGGTGTCGAAGGCGTCGTAGCCCTCCAGGCCGAGTACGAACCGGCCGCCGCCCAGGGCCGCGCCGCGCGCGCCGCGCAGTTCGGCGATCCGGCTGCCGTCCGCCAGGTCGAGCAGCAGGGCCGGGCCGCGGTTGCCCCACGGCGTGTACGCGAGGGAGTCCGTCGTGACCAGGACCCGCCCGCCCGAGATGTGGGCGGCGTTGGGGATGCCGGAACAGAGCGCCGTCCAGCGGGTACGGCCCGAGTCGTCGACGCAGCTGATCTTCCCGGCGGTCCCGTGGATCCGCAGATCCTGCCGCCGGGCGAGCGGCCGGCCCTCGGGACGGGACGGACCGCCCGGCGGCAGACCGGCCTTGCGCCCCCGCACCGTGACCCGCCACGTGCCGGCCCGGCCGTTCTCCGATATCCCCATGGAGCCCGATGCTAGGGGCTGCGCGGACCGGACCCGCCCTCCGCAACCGTGGTCGATCCGACGACACACCGTCACCAAGCTGTGAAGCTTCTGCGGGACGCTGGTGCTCCCAGCACGGCCCAGCCCGGCGCGTTCCGCGCATTCCCCAGGGGGGACCACCATCATGAGCACCGTACGCAAGGCCGCCATCGCCCTCGCCGCCGTATCCGCACTGGCCCTGACGGCCTGTGGACCCACCGAGGACGGGGCGGCGGGCGGGTCCGGGACGCCGAGCGCGAGCCCGACCGCGAGCCCCAGCGGGGGCGGGACCGCCGGACCGAGCGCGACTCCGTCGAAGTCCGCGGCGCCGAAGACGACCGCGACCCCGTCGAAGCCCCCGAAGCCGGGCTCGACCGACCCCGACTTCGACGTGTTCCCGTGCAGCACGTTCGACGTGACCTTCACCGCGACCCTGGCCGAGCCCACGACCAGCAGCTACCTGCTGAAGATCACCAACAAGGGCACCAAGGCGTGCAGGGCGCTCGGGCACCCGATCGTCACCTTCGGCGACCTGGACGGCCAGGCCACGGAGCGGGGCGCGGCCCCCGGCATCGAGGACGCGCTCCGGCTGGAACCGGGCCAGTCGGCCTACGCCGGGCTCATGGGCGGCGCCAACGACGGCAAGGGCAAGACCGTCAACTCGATCGCGCTGACCATGAACACCGAGTCCGACCTGAAGCAGACACCGCTGAAGGCGTCGACCCCCGGCCTGTACGTCTCGCCCGACAAGAACTCCGTGACCGCCTGGATGAACAACGCGGAGGACGCCCTGAGCCTCTAGTGCTGTCCGGACAGGTTGGTGACGGGGCTGGCGGGCTCTTGGCCGGCTCCCGGGTCCGGGGTGACGGTCCCGGCACGTTCGCGTTCATCCGGTCGGCCGAGCAGCGGAGGCCGGTCGCGCCCCGCCGGGTCAGGCTGTGGACAAGGACCGTCACCACCGCACAGACGAGGACCGAGCCCATGTCCCACAGCCGACGTATCAGCACCATCGTGGGCGTCGCAGCACTGCTGCTGACGGCCAGCGCCTGCTCGGGCCTGGGCCGGAGCACCGTCGGCATGCTGACCTTCCGCGGACACGACTCGCCGGTCGAGCTGAGCTACTCCAACACGCTGGTCGTCGGCTGCCACAAGATCGGCATCCCGAAGGGGGCCACGCACGTCGAGAACAACACCCTCGTCGACATCGTCCTGTACCGGACGCCGGACTGCCAGCAGACCGACAAGGCCGACGGGATCTACGTGGCCACCACCCTCTCGAACGTCACGGCCCCCGTGAGCCTGCCCTGGCGCAGCTTCAGCGTCATCCACTGACCCCGCGCCCTCCTGCCCACCTGCCCGTCGGCCCGCCGCTTGCGGGCAGGCGGGGCCTGCCCCATAGTCCGAGGTATGGACGAGCGCGAGGCGGCGCTCCGACAGGCGCACGGTCATGCCGTCCGCTGGCTGGCCAGCCTGTCCGACCGCCCGGTTCCCGCCCGCGCCACGGTCGACGAGATCGTGCGCGCGCTCGGCGCCGAGCTGCCCGACGCGCCGAGCACGCCCGCAGATGTCGTCGACCTGCTCGCCACGGCCTGCGAGCCGGGGCTCACCGCCTTCCCCAGCGGCCGCTTCTACGGGTTCGTGGTCGGCGGCACCGAGCCGGCCGCGCTCGCGGCGGACTGGCTGGTCAGCGCCTGGGACCAGAACTGCGTGATGCGCGCGGTCTCGCCCGCGTACACGGCGGCGGAGGAGATCGCCGGCGCCTGGCTGCTCGACCTGCTCGGCCTCCCGCCCGACAGCGCCGTCGGCTTCACCACCGGCGCCACCATGGCGAACTTCACCTGCCTCGCCGCCGGACGCGACGCGGTGCTGCGGCGCACCGGCTGGAACGTGGCCCACGACGGACTCGCCGGCGGGCCGCCCGTACGCGTGGTCGCGGGCCGGGACCGCCACATGGCCATCGACCTGGCCCTGCGCTACCTCGGCCTCGGCCGGCCCGAGCTCGTCGACGCGGACGAGCAAGGACGCATCGACCCCGGGGCCCTGCGCCGCACCCTCGCGGCCCGCGGTCCCGGCCCCACCCTCGTGGTCCTCCAGGCCGGCGACATCCACTCCGGCGCCTTCGACCCCTTCGCGGAGGCGGTCCGTGCCGCGCGCGAGGCCGACGCATGGGTGCACGTGGACGGCGCCTTCGGCCTGTGGGCGGCCGTCTCCCCGGCCCACGCCCACCTCACCGACGGCTGCGCGCAGGCGGACTCCTGGGCCACGGACGCCCACAAGACCCTGAACGTCCCCTACGACTGCGGCCTCGCCATCGTCCGCGACCCCTCCGCCCTCCGGTCGGCGATGGGCCAGCGCGGCGACTACCTCATCCAGCACGAACACGGCGACCCCGTCGACAAGGTCCCCGAACTCTCCCGCCGCGGACGCGCCTTCACCGTATGGGCCGTCCTCAGATCCCTCGGCCGCCAGGGGGTGGCCGACCTCGTCGACCGGCTGTGCCGGCACGCCCGCGCCTTCGCCACCGGTATCGCCGCCATCGACGGCGCGACCGTCCTCAACGACGTGGTCTTCACCCAGGTCTGCGCCGAGTTCGGCGACGACGAACGCACCGACCGGGTACTGGCCCGCCTCCTCGACGAGGGCGAGGCCTGGATCAGCGGCTCCACCTGGCACGGCCGCCGCGTCATGCGCATCTCGGTGAGCAACTGGTCGACGACCGACGAGGACGTCTCACGCACCCTCGACGCGATCCGCCGCGCCTCCGACGGCACATGAGGACAAGTCAAGCTCCTCGCCGCCGCCGGTCGCGATGTCGTGTGCGACGTTGAAGTCCGGGCCGTGCTCCGCGCGCATGCCCTCGTACCACTTCGTGGTGCGTGCACCCGCGTACGTGACCATCCCCGGCGAGACACCCAGCCGGAAGCCCCCGAGGAGCGGTTCGCCCTCCGGTGTGCGGGGGAGGAGGTCCAGCAGCGATGGGCCGTCAGAGGTTCACCCTGATGCCGACCACGTGGGACGCGCGGCGTTCGGCGTCGCTCGGCGACCGCGACCAGGAGTGCGGCTCCTCCATCAGCACCTGGTCCGGAGTGCGCCGGTGGGAAGGCGGGTGGAGGCCCGCGAGCACGGGGTGCCCGTCCGGGGCCTCGCACGGCGCGCAGTCCACCGCATCAGTGAGCGCCGCGGGATTGGGGGCGGACACCCAGGCCCCGGTCCGCTTGTCCCTCACCGCACGCGTCGGCGGGCGCAGCGCGGTCATCAGCGACAGCCCCGTGGCTCCCGGAGAGCCGTGGGGGGTGATGACGCGCTCGGCGTAGGTGCCGAGCACGCGGGCGGCTTCGGCGGGCGGGAGCTGCGCGGTCGCGCCCCAGTGGCGGGGGTCGAGCGCGCCCCAGGGCAGTACGCACAGCTGGACGCACTGCCGTCGGCCGCCCGTGGCGGGGCGGTACAGCCGGGCCCAGGGACCGAATCCGAGCCGGGTCGGCTGCCAGCCCGCCCGCCGGAGCCGTACGAGGACCTCGTGACCGTCCGGAAGGGACCACCGGGAGCCGCCGCCCGGACTCCGCGGGAGGCCGAACCGTTCGGCGGCGGCCGGGGTGAGGGCGAGCAGCGGTTCGGCATCCCTGCCGTGGCGGTTCAGCCGCGGCGCGCCGAGCCCCGCCCGGGTCAGCGTCCATTCCAGGAGTTCGTCGAGCGTCGTCGCGGGGGAGTGCAGCACGCGGCCGCCCGCGCAGTACGCACGTACCGTGCCGTCCTCGGCATCGACGACGGCCAGCGGCCCCCGCTTCCCAGTACGTCCAACTGCCCTGCCGGAAAAGGCAGGAGCCGCCCCCACCCTATCCGCGCGGATCTTGGGTGACACGCCGTTCGGTCCCGCCGCCGGTGAGGGTGACGGGCGTCGGGCCGTCGGGGCGGACGGTGATGCTGTACGCCGCCCCGGTGGGGACGGACTGGAAGTCCGGGACGTGGGCGGGCAGCAGGAGTTCGAGGAGGGCGACCGACTCCCGCAGGGCGAACTGCTGGCCCAGGCAGGCACGGGGGCCGATGCCGAACGGCAGGTAGGCGCCGGGCCGGGTGGGACGGCCGCCGGGAACGGTGAAGCGCCGGGGGTCGAAGTGCTCCGGCTCCGGCCACAGTCCCGGATCCCGGTGGGTGAGGTAGGGACAGACCAGCACATCCGTGCCCGCCTCGACGCGGTAGCCCGCCAGGACGTCGTCCTCGGCGGCGTGCCGGGGCAGGATCCACGCGGAGGGGTAGAGCCGGAGCGTCTCGCTGACCAGTGCCTGGATGGCCTCGCGCCGCTCCGCCGAGCCCTCGCGACCGGCCGCGAGGGCCTGCCCACGGGCCGCGGGGTGGCGGTCGAGGAGCAGGTACAGCCAGGTCAGCGTGGTCGCGGTGGTCTCGTGCCCGGCCACCAGCAGGGTCACGAGCTCGTCCCGCACCAGCCGGTCGGTGTATTCGGGGCGCTCCGCCGAGGCGTCGACCAGCACCTGGAGCAGCCCCGGACCGTCGGGTCCCGGGGCGCCGTCCCGGGCCGCGGCCACCGCCCGCCGGGCGACCTCGTCGATCCTGGCCAGGTCGCCGGCGACGGCGTCCCGGGCGTCCATCTGGTCGGCGGGCAGGCTCGGCAGCGCGGCCACCACGGTGGCCACGGCGGTCAGTTCGTGCGCCGTCGTGTCGTCGAGCGGGTGCCCGGTGAGCGCCCGCCAGATGGTGTCCAGGGCGAAGCGGCGCATTTCCTCGCCGAGGTCGAAGGTCCGCCCGGTGCGCGCGTGGCCGGCCCACCGTCCGGCCGTGGCCCGGGCCGCCCCGGCGATCCGCTCCTCGTAGCGGCGCATCCCCTTCCCGGTGAACTGCGCCTGCAGCAGCTTCCGTTGGCGCTTCCAGGCCTCGCCGGTCGCCGCGAGCACCCCGTCGCCGATGAGCAGGCGGGCACGGTGGGAGCGCTTGACGTACAGGTCGGGGTGCAGGGCGAGCACGTGCTGCACGGCCTCGGGCCCGGTGACCAGGACGGTGGGCCGCGGCCCCAGACGGAACGCGGCGACACCGCCGAGCCGTTCCCGTACCTGCGCCAACAGGTCGACCAGTTCGCCCTGGTGGGCGCGCCACCGCTCCACACGGCCGGCGTCTGCCTCGGGGAGCGGTCGCCCCGTCCCGGACCGCTGCGCGGCGGGCGGCCCGCCCCTGGAGTCGATGGCCACGGCTCTTCTCCTGTCCGGCTGTCGGGACGGTGCCCGAGGGTACGTCGGCATCACGGACTGTACGGGGAGAGGCGCGTGCGGTGACAGTGGCGGAGGGCCGATGGCCCGATTCACACGGGTGGTGGGTGGGCGGGCACGCCGATGCGGGCCGCGAGGAGGGCGATGTCGTCGTCGGCGGAGGCGGGCACCAGGTGGGCGATGAGGGAGTCGCAGAGGTGGTCGAGCGACTGCTCGGGCGCGGCGAGCAGACCGGTGAGCTCGGCCAGGCGTTCGTCGATGTCACGGCTGCGCGCCTCGATGAGGCCGTCGGTGTAGAGGACCAGGGTGCTGCCGGGCGCAAGGGCGATGTCGGTGGTGGTGAAGGAGATGCCGCCGACTCCCAGCGGGACGCCCGGCGGGGTCTTGACGAGGTAGACGGTGCCGTCGGGCTGGACCACGGCCGGCGGCGGATGTCCGGCGCGCGTGACCGTGCAATGGCCCGTGGTGGGGTCGCAGACCACGTAGAGGAAGGTCGCGAGCATCGGGTCGGACAGGTCGGCGAGGGTGGCTTCGAGCTGGTGCAGCAGGGCTGTGGGAGGCATGTCGAGACGGCCGAGGGCGCGGACGGTCGCGGAGAGCCGTCCCATCACGGCGGCGGCCGCGATGCCATGGCCCATGACGTCGCCGATGAGGAGCGCGGCCCGGCCTCCGCTGAGGGGCAGGACGTCGTACCAGTCACCGCCCACCTCGTTGACGTCGCTGGCCGGCAGGTAGCGGTGGGCGATCTCGATACCGGCCGGCGGGGTGACGTGCTGGGGGAGCATGCTGCGCTGGAGGACGACCGCGGTCTCGTGCTCGTGGTGGTAGAGGCGCGCGTTGTCGATGCTGATGGCGGCGCGGGCCGACAGCTCACCGGCGAGGGTGACGTCGTCGGACCCGAAGGGGCCGGTGTGACCGGTGCGGTAGAAGGTGGCGACGCCGAGGACCATGTCGCGGGCGATGAGCGGGGTCATCATGAACGAGTGCACGCCCAGCTCCAGGAGTTGGGCAGGCTTGGTGGAGTGCCGGGCCGCGGAGGCGACGGTCCGGTCGTCGAGCTGGGCGATCAGGAACGGCTGACGGGCCGCGAGTGCCTGGGTGTAGGGGGCGGTCGCGGGGAAGATGAGGGTCCGGCCCAGGGGCGCCAGGGTCTGCGTGACGGCGGAACCGGTCAGCGGCGCCTTGCCCAGACGGCGCAGGGCGACGCCCCCGGCCAGCCCCGTGCCGGGCTCGACACCGCGGGCGAGGGAATCCAGGACATCGACCGTGACGGCGCTCGCGAGGTGCGGGACGGCGAGGTCGGCGAGCTCCTGCGCCGTGCGCTCCAGGTCGAGGCTGGCGCCGATACGGGAACTCGCCTCGCTGAGCAGGGCGAGGCGGCGGCGGCCCGCCTCGACCTCGGTGTGGTCACGCTGCTGCAGGGTGATGTCGAGGAGCGAGGCGATCACGCCGATCGGCCGGCCGCCGGGATCCTCGACGCGCACGTACGAGCACGACCACACGTGGTCGTGGTCCGGGTCGGCGGGGGTCCGGCCGGTACGGCGCCGGTCGAGGACCGGCTCTCCCGTGTCCAGGACCTCGCGCATCGCCTCCTCCATCTCGGCGGCGTTCACCTCGGGCAGCAACTCGGCCAGCCGCCGCCCCACATGGGCGGACTCCGCGAGGCCGTTCATCGCTTCGAGGGCCGGGTTGACCTGGAGGAACCGCAGCTGCGTGTCGAGGACCCCGATCCCGACCGGCGAGCGGGCGAACAGCCCGTCCCAGACGGCCGAGGACCCGCGGATACGGCGGGCCGCGTGGGCGTCCGCGGCGAAGACCAGCACGGCCGAGGCTCCGTGATGGCGGTCCGGGACCGGGCAGGCCCAGATCTCCAGCTCCAGCGGGTGACCCTTGCGGTGCCAGGCGGTGACCGTACCCATGACCCCGCGCCCGGTGGCGGCCGTCTCCCACAAGGACCGGCCCAGGCTGCGATCGGCTCCCGGGTGGAGGAGATCGGAGATGTGCCGCCCCAGTACCTCGGGCGGGGCGTAGCCGAGGAGCTGCTGGGCGCCGTGGTTCCAGCGCACGATCATTCCCTCGTTGCTGGTGGCCACGAGCGCGACCGGCAGGGTGCCCAGCCATCCTCCGGCATCCTGGGCGGCGCTGCTGATCAGGTCGTCGAGCGGCATCTCCTCATGCATCCTGCACCCGCTCCTCCGGGGCGGCCCCGGCCTCGCGCTGCGGCGGCCCCACCGGGGCGGCGTGCGCCACCGCCGACCCGGCGCCGCGGCCGCGCCACGGTCCGCTCCTGCGGCCACTCACCTGGTGCAACCTGCGACTGCGCGTGGTCCACATCTCTCATCGTCGCCCGGATGGCTCCACGGCGCTCCCCGGCCGCGCGGCCCCGGCCGCCGCATGTGCTTCGGCGCAGCGGAGGCGGTCGGCGGTCACGGGGGCGCCGTCGGCGACGTTGCGGTCGTAGGTGACGCTCTTGACCTGGACGGGCCGTGCGCCGACGGTGACTTCGACGACCGCGTCGAGATCCGGGTCCGCCTGCAGGCGGGAGCCGGGCAGGGCGGCCGCCACGGTCGCCGCGTTGTCCTCCTGGCCGGTGGCGTACCGGATGAGCGGGGGTCCGGACGGGCGTACCGCCGGTGCGTTCGCCGAGGTGTCGGTGACGACGAACCCGTTGCCGCGCAGGGCGGCGGCGACCTCGGCGTCGTCCACGCGGACGGCGATCCGGGCGGGGTCGGCCGGGGCCGGGTTCTCCGCGACGGGCTGGATCCGGGTGTCGCCCGTGATCGGGCGGTCCGCGCCGAGCGCGGCCCAGAGTGCGGCGGAGCGGGCCTCGTCCCACACCAGGGTGGAACCCACTCCGGGTACGCGGTGGTCGAAGAGCCGGATGGGGACGGTCGCGAACTCCGTCCGGTCCGCCCGGAGGCGACCGAGCGCCCAGCCGATGCGCACCAGGTCGTCCAGGCCCGTCCCTTCGTCGGTGCGTACGGTCTTCAGCAGGGTGCGCACGGTCCGCGCCGTGCTGATGGGGCCGGCCAGGGCGCCCTCCGCGGTGAGCCGGGCCAGCAGGTCGTTGACCACGCGCTGCTGGCGGCGGACCCGGCCGAGGTCGCCGGGCCGGAGGTCGACGTGCCGGGCCCGGACGTAGCGCAGTGCTCGGTTCCCGTCGGCGAGGTGGCGGCCGGCGCCGATGTCGAGTCCGGAGTTCTCGTCCTTGAGCGGCCTGTCCGTGCACACGGTGGCGCCGCCGAGGTTGTCCACCGTCTGCTCGAAGCCCGTGAAACCGGTCTCCAGGTAGTGGTCGATGTGGAGACCGGTGGCCTTCTCGACGGTGGCCACGGTGAGCGGGCCGCCGCCGAGCGCGTACGCACCGTTGATCTTCCCGCTGCGGGCCGGGGCGGTGGCGGTGGCGCCCGCGTACTCGACGTAGGAGTCGCGCGGGATGGAGACGATGCTCGCGCGCCGCCGGTTCCGGGACAGGTGGACGAGCATCATCACGTCGGTGCAGTTGCACCCCTTGCCGCCCACGTGCAGGCGCCGCTTCTCGGCCGCGGAGAGCCCGGCGCGGCTGTCGATGCCGAAGACCAGGATGTTGGTGCCCCGGCCGCCGCCACCGCCACCGCCCGCCGATTCACTCGCGGCCGAGACGGCCTGGGAACCCGCGAACGAACCGCAGGAGAGGGCGGTCAGCAGGGTCAGGGCGACAGCGATACGACGCAAGGCACATCCCCGAAATAGAACGGACCGGCTGAAATCGGGAATGTACTGGTCCTACGGGCGAGCGGCCGGGCTGGACGCGCCGGGATTCCTCCCCGCAGGGGGCGGGCTTGGTACATCTGCCCGCCGTCGCGGCGAAGCCGGCGCCAGCCCGGTCAGCGCTCGGACAGCTCCGAGGGGGCTTCCTGGACCACCCAGCTGTTCCCGTCGGGGTCGTCGAAGGTCATGAAGGAGTTCCAGACGCCGCCCTTGCCCTCCTCCCAGCCCGATGCGCCGAGGTTCCGCACGGGCGAGACGTCCACGCCCCGGGCCACCAGCTCCTCGCGGGCGGCTTCGATGTCCGTGACGCACAGCTGAAGACCGTGCAGGGTGCCGGGCGCCATGGTCCGGCCGCCGGGCGCCCCGGGCATCCCCTGGAGCATGGCGATGGAGCACCGGGAACCGGGCGGGGTCATCTGGATGATGCGCACCCCCGGGGCGACCTCGTCGTCGAGGTCGACGCCGAAGCCGACCTGGTCGGCGTAGAAACTCTTCGCGCGATCCATGTCGGTGACAGGGACGGGGACGACTTCGAGCGTCCAGTTCATGGTGTCTCCCTCGGGGCATCGGCGGGTCGTACAGCGGGGCGGGCGGGTCCACCGTTCCCCATGAGGTCCGGTGGCGCACGTCGAAACGCCCGGCGGGCGCCGACTTCTGCGGGAAGGGCGGGGCGGACGTGTGCCGCGGGTCAGTCGTCGGGCAGGACGCGGCCGTCCTCGTCGAGCGAGAGGTGGATCCGTGCGGGCTCCTGGCTGTTGACGTCGGACGGCCGCGGGCCCTCCGGCCCGTCGGGCCCCCAGCGCAGCAGCCGGCGGGTACGGACGATCTGGTACACGGCGCCCTGGAATTCGAGCCGGTCGACGCGTCCGGCCCGGAGCGTGTCGGCGGCGCCTGCGTACGCCGCCAGCTTCGCGGCCCGCAGGTCCGCGGACTCCCCGCCGCCCGCGGCCGTACACGTACGGGCGTCCGTACGCGGGTCGGCGTCGTGGGGGATGTGACCGCGCATCCGCGGCCACATCCACGTCAGCGCGAAGTCCAGCGACTTGCGGGCGGCGTGCGGAGTCGCGTGCGGGCCGCTGACCGGCCGCCAGCCGTCCGTGGTCCGCTCCACGACGCTGAAGGTCGGCGGCATCAGCAGAACGTCCGGGTGGGTGTCCAGGGCCCGCCGCGAGTCGGCGCGCACCTCCTCGGGGAACCGCTCGCCCGTGTAGCACAGGCCGCGCAGCGCCAGCTGCTCGAATGCCTGGGTCGGGGTGACCGGCGCGTCCGGATCCACGACCAGACCGTCATCGATCTCGGGCTCCCGGACGGCCCGGTCCCAGTCGCGGACGAGGGGCTCCGGATCCGTCGGGCGCGGCGTCTCCATACCGCCCGGGCCCGAGGCCGCGTACTCCTCGGCGCGCACCACCCGGTACCGGGTGCCGGACACGACGAGTTCGTCGACCCGCTCGCTCTCCAGCCGGGCGACCGCCGCCAGCAGCTCGCGCCGCTCCGCCCGGTCCTGCGCCTCGTCCTTCGCGTGGAACCACAGCCGCGAGTTCAGCCCGTCGCGCGCCTGCTGCGGGCAGCCGGCCGTCACTTCGAGCACCACCCGCCACCGCGGCCCGTCCCCGGCGGACTGCGCCGCCACCCCGAACAGCGGGCCGCGCACCACCACATCGCCCGCCCGCGCCACGGCGTCGAGCGCGTCGGCTTCCACTGCGGCTTCCACCGGTTCCACCGGCACCCGCACCACTACCGGCCGCGACCCGCGCGGCCTCATGTCCCCACGGTCCATGGCCCCATCCTGCCGACCGGTGCCGGGTACCGCCCCCGATTCGCCGATTCCCCGGCCCCGGGGGACCCGGGGGCGGTACCGTCCGCGCACCCCTGGCATCTCCCGGGCACACCCCTGACATTCGTCACTGTCCGTCCCGCCGGACGCGCGCGAGCCTGAAGGAGGGGAAGGAACGGGCGACGACGGGCAGGGGGCGGCCATGACGGGGACGGGACCGACGACGGGACCGACGGCGGGACCGACGGCGGGACCGACGGCGGGGGCCGTGACACCACGGCCGACCCGGGCCGGGATCGTACGGATATGGGCCCGGTCGCTGACGGCGGTGGTGCTGCGGCGTCCGCCGGCACCGGGGCCGCGGCACTCGGCCGGGACGCGGCAGGTGGTGCTGGTCCTGGCGGCGACGGAGATCGTGGTGGCCTTCCTGCTCTCCTCGATGCTGCCGCCCGCGGTCCGGCCGGTGCACGCGGCACTGGAGCTCCTGCTGGTCCTGGGCGGGCTGGGCCTGGTGGCCGCGCTGGTCCGGCATCCGCACGAGGTGGACGAGGAGCGGGTGGTCCTGCGGACCGCCTTCCTCGGCGACGTGACCCTGCCGCGCTCGGCGGTGCGCTCCACCTCCCCGGTGGTACGCACCGTTCCCGGCCGCGGCCCGAGGCCCGTGCCCGGCGAACCGGGCGCGGTGGCCTGCTCGGTGGAGAGCGCGCTGAACGCGGCCGTGCACCTGGACCCGCCCGTACTCCTCGACCTGGGTCCGGCCGGGCGAGTGGAGGCCGCGACCGTGTACGTCTGCGTGGACTCGCCGCCCGACCTCGCGGCGGCCCTCCGACGCGTGGTCCCGCCGCACGGGCGCTAGGCCGTCTCTTCGGATCTTGCCGGGCCCGGCCCGCCCGGCACGGCACCTCATCCCCCAGACTCCGTCCGGGGGACCCCCAGGTTGCCGGGGCACTCGGGTGCGTCCGGTGCACGAGCGCCCCTCCGCCTTGCGAGGCACCGCACCGGACGACCCGGGCTCATCCGGCAAGATCCGAAGAGACGGCCTAGCCTGGACAGGGGGAATCCGCCCGCCGGCACGTGGGGAGGGAGGTCCCCGTGGTGACCCCGAGACTGCGCGTGACCACACTCGACGCGGGACCCTTCACCATGGCGAAGAGCGACCTCCTGTACGGGGCGAGCGGCACGGTCACCGTGCCCTCGACGGTCGCCGTCATCGAACACTCCACCCACGGACCGATCCTCTTCGACACGGGCGTCAACCACCGCGTCGCGGACCCGGAGACGGCCGAGGCCCACTGGGGTCCGGGCCTGCGGGCGGCGTACGGCGCCGAGGGGTTCACCCGGGCACACGCCGTCGACGCCCAGCTGGAGCGCCTCGGCTACCGGCTCGCCGACGTCAGGTACGTCCTCTACTCCCACCTGCACCTCGACCACGCCGGAGGGATGACCTACTTTCCGCACGCCGTGCACGTGGCCCAGCACGACGAACTGCGCCACGCCTGGTGGCCGGACCGCTGGACGGCCCGCGGCTACGCCTTCGAGGACTACGCGGGCGGCCGCAACTACGACTTCCTCGAACTGAGCGGTGACACCGACCTGTTCCGGGACGGCACGCTCACCCTCGTGCGCACCGCCGGCCACACCCCCGGCCACCAGGGACTCATTCTCGACCTCGACCACCACGGGCGGATCGCGCTCATGGGAGACGCGGCGCACCTCCAGCAGGGGCTGGACCACAACGTGCCCATGCTCGGCGACTGGAACACCGAGGAGAAGATGCTGACCTACGGACGCCTGCGCGCCCTGTCCCGGTCCGGCATCCGGGTCTTCCTCTCCCACGACCCGGAACACTTCGCCGCCCTGCCGCACGACGGAGAGTTCTGGGACTGAGAACCCCCGGCAGGCCGCCGGAGAGCCCCCGGCAGGGCCGCGCGCCACCCCACCGGGCGCTGTCCCCCGAGGGGGTCCGGTGGGGCGGGATCATGCAGCGAGGCAGCCCGCCTCAACCCTTGAATGGGAATGCTCCGACTGTAGGGGGAGCCACTGACAATGCCCGGAAGGCCAGACTCGAACTCGAACGTACATCCGATGAACGGCCTGGTCCGGCGGGCTCGGAATGCCGCCCCCGCCCGTCCGGCGCACTCTGGGGATATGCGGGACCGCACCGAAACCGTCCCGCTCCCGGCGCCGCCCTCCGGCGGCCCCGAAGCGTGGGGAGGCAGGACATATGGCCAAGTCCGACGAACCGAAGGGCTGGGGGCCGCTTCCGGATCCGCCCCCGGAACTGTTCTACGCGCCCCCGGGCGAGCCCCTCGACGACGCGCGGCGCACCGCGATCCTCGACTGGACGGTGAACCAGTACGTCGCCCTCGGATGGCGCGTCGAATCGCGCTCCCCGACCCAGGCGGTGCTGGTGCGCGGCGGGAACGTCAACCACCTCCTGCACGCGATCCTGACCATCGTCACCTGCCTGCTGTGGGGCGTCGTATGGATCGTGCTGGCCCTGGGGAACAAGACGGAGCGCGTCGCCCTCACCGTCGACCAGACCGGCCAGGTGCAGACCGTGCACGGTCCGGGCTGACCCGGACCGGCCGGCCCGGTCACACGTCCGGGAACTCCGGGGCGATGCCGAGCGTGGGGGCGATGGCCCGCCAGATCGTCGACCGGGCCACCGCGAGGTCCACCCGGGGATCGTCGAGCATCAGCCGGATACCGAGGCCGTCGCACAGGGCCAGCACCAGGGTGCCGAGCGCGGCGACGTCGCACTCGGCGAACTCCCCCGAGCGGACACCCCGTTCCACGGCATGCTGATCGCCGCGATCGTCGTCCCGTTCTTCGCCAACTACCTGGTCCGGATGTACGGCTGGTCCGTCGTCCTCTCCGACGACGGCCCGCTCCTGAAGGCCCTGCGCGCGATCGGTCTCGCCGACGACGGCACCAAGATCCTCCAGACCGGTGCGGGAGTGATCGCCGGACTCGTCTACGGCTTCGTCGTCTTCATGATCATCCCGCTGTACGCGGCGATGGAACGCATGGACACCTCGCTCATCGAGGCCGGCCGCGACCTCTACGGCGGCCCCCTGCGGACCTTCCTCTTCGTCACCGTCCCGGCCACCCGGCAGGGAGCGGCCGCAGGCTGCGTCCTCGTCTTCCTGCCCGCCATGGGCGACTTCGTCAGCGCCCAGCTCATGGGAGGCCCCGACCAGATCATGATCGGCAACCTGATCCAGGACAAGTTCTTCCAAGGCCAGAACTGGCCCCTCGGCTCGGCCCTCACCATGCTGCTGATGGCGGTCCTGTTCCTCGGGATGCTCGGCTACCTCCGGCGCACCCGCAAGGACGAGGCGGAGGCCGCCCGATGAACACCCCGCAGCGCCGCCGGCGCGGAGCCGAGCGCCGGCCCCGCTTCGCCATCGCCGTCACCGCCCTCTTCTTCGCGCTCCTCTACCTCCCCGTCGGCGTCGTCGTCCTGTTCTCCTTCAACTCCCAGAAATCCCTCACCGTCCTCGACGGTGTCAGCCTCCGCTGGTACACGGCCCTCCTCCACGACGAGGCACTCCTCGACTCGCTCGGCATGAGCCTGCGGGTGTCCCTGGTCGCCATGGCCGGCTCGCTCGTCCTCGGGGTGGCCCTGGCCCTGGGCCTCGTACGCAGCCGCAGCCGCCTCGGCTCCTTCGCCGGCCTGATCATGCTCGTCCCGCTGATCACCCCGGAGATCGTCACCGGCGTCGCGGCGATGCTCCTCTTCAAGGGCCTCGGCATCACCCTCTCCACCACCACCGTGATGCTCGCCGAGATCACCTTCTCCATCTCCTACGTGACGGTCATCCTCCGCTCCCGCATCGCCGCCCTCAACCCGGAGGTCGAGGAGGCGGCCATGGACCTCGGGGCCACCCGCGGGCAGGCACTGCGCCTGGTGACCCTGCCCGCGCTGCTGCCCGGCATCCTCGCGTCCGCGGTGCTGATCTTTGCCCTCGTCTTCGACGACTTCGTCCTCGCCTACTTCACCACCGGCGTCGACCCGCAACCGCTGTCCGTGCGCATCTACTCGGCGATCAGGTTCGGCGTGCAGCCCACCATCAACGCCGTCGGCACCCTGATGCTGGCCGGCTCCATCGGCCTCATCGTCCTCGCTCTCGCCATCCCGCGCCTGTTCGGGCGCAGAGGCGGCCTCGACCTGCTCTCCGGGAAGTGACACCCATGCCCGCGACACCCGAGCACCCGACCCCCAACACCCAGACCGCCAAGACGCAGACCGCCAAGACCCGTACCCCCATGACCCGTACCCCCATGACCCGTACCCCCATGACCCGTACCCCCATGACCCCGACGCCCGTCCACCCGACCCCCGCCGTCCGGCTCGACCGGGTCAGCAAGCAGTACCCCGCCGCGGGCGGCACCTACGCCGTACGCGACGTCGAACTCGACATCGCACCGGGCGAGTTCTTCTCCCTCCTCGGCCCCTCCGGCTGCGGCAAGACCAGCCTTCTGCGGATGATCGGCGGCTTCTCCGACCCCACCACGGGCAGCGTCCTCCTCGACGGCCAGGACGTCACCGGCCTGCCGCCCGACAAGCGCAACGTCAACACCGTCTTCCAGAGCTACGCCCTCTTCGACCACCTCTCGCTCGCCGACAACGTGGCCTTCGGCCTCAAGCGCAAGGGCGTCGGCCGCGCCGAGATCCGCGAACGGGTCTCCGGCATGCTCGACCTCGTCCAGCTCGGCCACCTGGCGAACCGCAAGCCGGCCACTCTCTCCGGCGGCCAGAAACAACGCGTCGCCCTCGCCCGCGCCCTCGTCAACCGGCCCCAGGTCCTGCTCCTCGACGAGCCGCTGGCCGCCCTCGACCTCAAACTGCGCCGCCACATGCAGGTCGAGCTCAAGCAGATCCAGCGCGAGGTCGGCATCACCTTCGTCTTCGTCACCCACGACCAGGACGAGGCCCTGACGATGTCGGACCGCCTCGCCGTCATGAACGAGGGCCGCGTCGAGCAGTGCGGAACGCCCGAGGACGTGTACGAGCGCCCCACCAGCAGCTTCACCGCCTCCTTCATGGGCACCTCCAACCTCGTCCCCGGCACCTACCGCTCCGGCCGGGTGGTCCTCGACGACGGCCCCGAACTGCCCGTCGGACAGCGGCCGTCCGTCCCCGAGGGCAGCAGGGTCAGCCTGTCGATCCGCCCCGAGAAGATCTGGCTGTCCGACCTGGAGCCGGACATGGCCCGCGCCACCGGGGTCGTCCGCGAGACCGTCTACTGCGGCCCGACCACCACGTACCTGATCGAACTCGCCCCCGGCGTCACGGTGTCCGTACTGGAGCAGAACACCGTCCGCTCCCGCAGGGAGGACCGCTGGAGCGGCGGCGAGCGCGTCGAGATCGGCTGGAAGCCCGAACACTGCCTCGTCCTGGACTGAAGCGGAACCCGCCCCGGAGCCGGCCCGAACCCGCCCCGGAGCCGGCCCGAACCCGCCCCGGAGCCGGCCCGAACCCGCCCCGGAGCCGGCCCGAACCCGCCCCGGCTCCGTCCGACCGAAGGAACACCCTCATGAACCACGACGTCATCGTGCTCGGCGCCGGCCTGGCCGGCCTCGCCGCAGCGCGCGACCTCGCCGCCGGCGGAGCCGACGTCCTCGTCGTCGAGGCCCGCGACCGGGTCGGCGGACGCGTCGAACAGACCGAACTCCCCGACGGCCGGCTGGTCCAGCTCGGCGGAGAGGTCGTCGGCCGCGCCCACACCGCCTACCTGGCCCTCGCCGCGGAACTCGGCCTCACCCTGGTCCCCAGCTATGTCGCCGAGCCCGGCGCCCTCACCCGTGCCACGCCCGAAGGGGTCTCCGCGGGCGATCCGCCCCACTGGTTCGGCCCCGGCGACGACGCCTGCCACCGGAAGGTCACCGCCGCCTTCTGCGCACTCGCCCAGGCCGTGGACCCGGCCGACCCCTGGTCCCACCCCGGCGCGACGGCCCTCGACCGGTCCTCCGTCGGCGACTGGCTGCGCGCCCAGGGAGCGACACCGGCAGTCGTCCGCCTCTGGGAGATCGGCCAACTCGCCCTCGCCGACGGCTCGTACGAGCGTACGTCCCTGCTCGCCGCCCTGCGCAAGCACGCCGCCGTCCCCGGCCCGGACGCCTACGACTACGAGGCATGGGAGGGCCTGCGGGTCGCCGAGGGCTCCGCCACGGTGGCCCTGCGCATGGCCGGGGCCCTCGGCGGACGCATCCGCACCAGCGCGCCCGTCGAGGCCGTCACGGTCCGCCCGGCCGGCCCGTGCTCCGTCCGGCTGGCCGGCGGCGAGACCCTCACCGCCGGCGCCGTCGTCAGCGCCCTGCCCGTCGGCCCGCTCCGCCGGATTGCCGTCACCGGCGTCTCCGACGAGCGGCTCGCCTCCCTGCACCGCCAGCGCCAGGCCCTCGCCGCGAAGTTCGTCGCCGCGTACGACCGGCCGTTCTGGCGCGCGCTCGGCCAGAACGGCCTCTCCGAATGCGAAGGGGTCCTCGGCAGCACCTGGCCGCAGAGCGACGGCATCCTCTCCGCCCTCGTACCACCCGAGAGGCTCGGCGTCCTGCTCGGCACACCCGCCCCGCTGCGCACCCGTGAACTCCTCGCCGGCATCGCCCGCCTCTATGGCGACGAGGCGTACCGGCCGCTCGCCACCTACGTCCGGATGTGGGGCACCGACCCGTGGACCCAGGGGTACGTCACCCAGTGGACCCCCGGCGACGTGATGGCCGTCGGCCCCCGCCACGGCACCCACGAACCACCCTTCTACGTCTGCGGATCCGACCAGTGGGTGGCCGGCTACATGGAAGGCGCCGTACGCACCGGACGCGACGCCGCAAGGGAGGCGCTGCGCCGTGGCTGACCCCGTGCTCAACCACGTGGCGGGCGCGGACCGGCCCGCCGCCTCCGGCGAGACGATGGAGCTGGTCGACCCCGCCACCGGCCGGGTGCACGGCCACGCCCCGCGCTCCGGCAGGGCCGACACGGACGCCGCCTGCGCGGCAGCCGTCGCCGCGTACGCACACTGGTCCACGACCACGCCGGCTGTACGCCAGCGCGCCCTGCTCGGCATGGCCGACGCCGTCGAGGAGCACGCGGAGGCCTTCGTGGCCGCCGAGACCGGCGACACCGGCAAACCGCCCCGGCAGTTCAGGACCGAGGAACTGCCCGCGATCGTCGACACCCTCCGGTTCTTCGCCGGGGCCGCGCGCAACCTGCCGGGCCTCGCGGCCGCCGAGTACACCGAAGGCCGTACCTCCGTACTGCGGCGCGAACCGGTCGGCGTCTGCGCCCAGATCACCCCGTGGAACTACCCGCTGATGATGGCGGTGTGGAAGATCGCCCCGGCCATCGCCGCGGGCAACACGACCGTGCTCAAGCCCGCCGACACCACCCCCTCGTCGTCGGCGCTGCTGGCCCGCGTCGCGGCCGGGCACCTGCCGCCGGGCGTGTTCAACGTGGTCTGCGGCGACCGCGACACCGGCCGCGCGCTCACCGCCCACCCCGGCGTCGCCCTCATCGCGGTCACCGGCAGCGTGCGCGCCGGCCGTCAGATCGCCGCCGCCGCGGCCGCCGACCTCAAACGGGTCCACCTGGAGCTCGGCGGCAACGCCCCGGTGCTCGTCCACGACGACGTGGACGTCGAGGCGACCGCGGCCGCCCTCGCCGCGGTCGCCTACTACAACGCGGGCCAGGACTGCACCGCGCCCACCCGGCTGCTGGTCCACCACCGGGTGCACGACGCGTTCCTCGCGGCCTTCGCGGCGGAGGCGGCCAAACTGCGTACGGGCGCCCCGGACGAGCCGGACGCCGACTTCGGCCCGCTGAACAACGCGGCCCAGCTGACGTCGGTACGGGCCCTGCTCGACCGGCTGCCGCGCCGCGCCGAGATCGTCACCGGCGGCGCCCGCCTTCCACGGCCCGGCTTCTTCCACGAACCCACCGTCATCGCGGGCGTGCACCAGGACGACGAGATCGTGCAGGAGGAGATCTTCGGCCCCGTCGTGACCGTGCAGCCCTTCGCGGACGAGGCGCAGGCCCTGTACCTGGCCAACGACGTCCGCCACGGCCTCGCCGCCAGTGTGTGGACGACGGACCACGACCGCGCCATGCGCGCGACCCGGGCCCTGCACACCGGCATCGTCTGGGTGAACACCCACGGCACCACCGTCTCCGAGATGCCCCACGGCGGGGTCAGGCACTCGGGCTACGGCAGTGACCTCTCGATGGCGGGCCTCCTGGACTACACCCAGGTCAAGCACGTCATGCTGTGAGCCCGTCCGCGCCGTCCGCGCCGTCGCGGCCGTCCGCGGCATCCGTGGGGTCCGGGGGCTCCGGGTGGGCGGCGGACACCTCGGCCAGGAGCTCGGGCAGCGAGCCCGCGTGGTGCCGCAGCCCCCGCCCCCTCCATCGCCTTCCCCGTCCGTTCCCCGGTGGTGCCGCCCCCGGCCCGGTTTCCGCACCCTAACAAGATCAGCCGTTCAGGGAGGCCATCAGCTCGGGTGCGTAGCGGTCGCCGGAAGCCACGCCGTGCGGCGCCACGGCGTCGATGGCGGCCAGCTCCGCGGGGGTGATCGTCACGGCGGTGGCGGCGATGTTCTCCTCCAGGTAGCTGCGGCGCTTGGTGCCCGGGATGGGGACGGCGCCCTGGTGGAGGGTCCAGGCCAGGGCGAGCTGCGAGGGGGTGACGCCCTTCTCGGCGGCGAGCCGGCGTACCTGGTCCACGACGGCGAGGTTGCGGTGGAAGTTCTCGCCCTGGAACCGCGGGTCGGTGCGGCGGAAGTCGTCGGCGGCGAAGTCGTCCGGGCTGGTGAGGGCACCGGAGAGGAATCCGCGTCCGAGCGGGGAGTAGGCGACGAGTCCGATGCCGAGTTCGCGGAGGGTGTCGAGCACGCCGTCGTGTTCGATGCCGCGCTCGAAGAGGCTGTACTCGGTCTGTACGGCGGCCAGCGGGTGTACGGCATGGGCGCGGGCGATCGTGGCGGGGGAGACCTCGCACAGCCCGATGTGGCGGACCTTGCCGGCCTCGACCAGCTCGGCCAGGGCGCCGACGCTCTCCTCGATCGGCACGTTCGGGTCGACGCGGTGCAGGTAGTAGAGGTCGATGTGGTCGGTGCCCAGGTGGCGCAGGGAGCGGTCGGCCGAGCGGCGGATGTACTCGGGGGTCGCGTTGTGCCCGACGAAGCCGCCGTCGTCGGTGAACTCGACCCCGGTCTTGGTGGCGACGACGGCCGCCTCGCGGCGGCCGGCCAGGGCCTTGCCGAGGAGCTGCTCGTTGCGGAAGGGGCCGTAGCCCTCGGCGGTGTCGAGGAGGGTGACGCCCAGCTCCAGGGCGCGGTCGATGGTGGCGAGGGACTCGGTCTCGTCGGTGGCGCCGTAGTGGGCGCTCATACCCATCAGGCCGAGGCCCTCGGCGCCGACCTTCAGTCCCTGGCCGCCCAGTGCGCGGATCTCCATGGTGTGCTCCTCACGAGAAAGTAACTAACTGGATAGTTCGAGTCTGCGACGCGTCGGCCTCGTTTGTCAATAACTGGATAGTTACTTGCTAGGCTGCGGCTCATGGCACGGGATTCCCACGCGACGAAGGCGCGCCTGCTCGACGCGGCCTTCAGCGAATTCGCGACGTACGGCATCGCGGGTGCGCGCGTCGACCGCATCGCCGAGGCGGCGCAGGCGAACAAGCGGCTCATCTACGTCTACTACGGCAACAAGGAGCAGCTCTTCGACGCCGTGCTCCAGCGGGCCCTCGCGACGGGATCGGAGTCCGTCCCGTTCGACGTCGACGACCTGCCCGGATACGCGGGGGCGGTCTTCGACCACCTCGTCGAGCGGCCGGAGCTGATGCGCCTCGTGCTGTGGAAGCAACTGGAGCGCCCGGGCTCCACGGACGAGGAGTCCGCGTCCTACGACGGCAAGATCGCGGCGGTGCGGCAGGCCCAGGAAGCGGGCCGGATCGATCCCGCAGTGCCCGCGGCGGATGTGCTGACGCTGGTCATGGGCCTGTCGCAGGCCTGGTTCGGGGCGGTGGGCGGCCCGGCGGCGGGCGCGGTGGGCACCGGCTGGGCCGCCGAGCGGCTCGCCGGGCACCGCGCGGCGGTGGTGGAATCCGTCCGCCGGATCACCGCACCCGCACCCCCGGCCGACGGAGCCTGAGGGCGTCTGGCGGAGCCTGAGGGCACCCGGGGGAGCCCGCGGTCAGCGATACGGCCCGGCGAACTCCAGCAGGGTCCGCTCGTACCGCCCGCCGAAGCCCACCCGGGTGACGTCCTCGAACCGGAACTTCGACAGCTCCGGGCGCCACCGCGCCTCGGTGTCGACCTCCCGCAGCCGCAGCGACTTCGGCCGTACCGCGGCCACCTCGCCGATCCAGCAGGCATCCGGCGCGTCCCGCTCGACGTGCAGGGACACCAGCCCGAAGGCCCGGGAGGCGCCTTCGGCCAGTTCCGCCAACCCGTCCAGGACGAGCCCCGGCTCGGGCGCCCGGGCCGGCCAGCGCCCACGCCGCCGCAGCGCCCGGACGGTCAGGCAGTCCGGACCGCCCCGCCACCCGACCTTGGTGACGTCCGCGGTACGCACCGCCGCCCAGCCGTCGAGCCGGACGTCACTGCACAGGGCGATCAGCGTCCACGCCGCGCTGGTACCGACGACGAAACCGTCGAGCCGGTCCGCGCCCCGGATCGCCGACCGGTGGACGCGGACCAGAGCACCTGACGACACCGCCTCGGCGAGCCGTGTCATGACCTTGTTGTCCATGGACAGATCCTGCACCGTCCCGGGGTACGGGGGCACTTGGGTTTCGGCAGGCCCCCGTACGCGCGTCAGCGGGCGAGGAACGGCCGGAGCGCCGTGATGAGTTCGGTGGGCGCGTCGAGTGCGATCAGGTGGGCCGCCGTCGGGAACTCGACCAGGGCGGCGCCGGGGATCTCGGCGGCGTACCGGCGGGCGATGTCCTGGAAGTCGGCGACGTCGAGCAGGCCGATCCCGACCAGGGTGGGAACGGCGATCGTCGCGATGTCGCCCGCCGCGCCACCCAGGGAGTGTTCCCCGACCGCGTCCTGGTTCACCAGCGACGTCCGTACCGGGGTACGGAGCCGTTCGGCCAGCCCCGGAGCGACGTCTTCCCAGCCGCGGCCGGGCCCGCGCAGCCACATGTCCAGGTTCACGCGGACCGCGGCATCCAGGTCACCCGCCTCCAGGGCCGCCGTCTCGGCCTCGTCGTAGGCCACCATGTCCGCCGACCAGCCGTACCCGGGCCACGGCGGGGCGAGCAGCGTCAGCGACCGGACCCGGCCCGGGTGGGTGAGAGCGAAGTTCACGGCCACCCGCCCGCCCCAGGACGCGCCGATGAGCCGGACGCTTTCGTGACCGAGGTGGTCCAGGAGCCGGCACAGGTCATCGGTCTCACTGAACGGCCCGGTCGGGGGCGCGGATTCGCCGAAGCCGCGCAGGTCGTACCGGATGACGGTGTTCCGCTCCGCGAGGGCGGGCACGACCGCGTCCCACATGGTGTGGTCGGCGACGCCGGCGTGCACGAGCACCACGGGCGAACCTTCGCCGGTGACGGTGTAGGAAAGGTGGCCGAGATCGTCGGCAAGGATAAGCATCTGCAGATAGTCGCAGGTCAGCACCGCACAGGCCATCGGATTCCGGAAGCGACCGCACATGCCTCCGTACGTCGGACTGCGGACACGGACACCGGCAGCCGTGCTCTCACACGCGCTCACCGCGCCGGAGAGCGGATGCGAGCAGTTCCTGCAGCAGTTCGACGACGAGTCGGGGCTGTCCTGCGAACGGGGAGTGGCCCGTCTGCCACTCGCGCACGTCGGTGCAGCGAGAAGCCATCTTCCGCTGGAGGACCGGGTCGACGGCCCGGTCCTGCGCGCAGACCACGTAGGTGGAGGGAGTGTCCTTCCAGCTGTGGCGCTCCGGAACTCCTCGCCCGCAGCCGGGGGCCTGGGCACGCAGCAGGCCGACCGCCCGCGCGGCGAGAGGTTCGGGACAGTCGCCGTAGAGGGTGGCGGCAGCCAGGTCCGGGCGCAGGCTGGTCGAGCCGTCGGGCCCGGGACGGATCGCCTCCTGGAGCTGCGCGGACGCCCCACCCAGACCGGCCGCGCTCTCACCGGCATCCGGCACGAAGGCCGCCAGGTACACCAGGTGTCCTGCTCCGCGCACCCCCGTGATCACCGAACCGCCGTAGGAGTGGCCGAGCAGGATCGGCGGGTCCGGCAGCGCGTCGACGGCAGCCTGGACCGCGGCGGTATCGGCGAGCAAGGAGCCCCGGTGCAGCTCGGGAACGGCAACCTCGGTACCGGAAGCCCGCACACGCTCCGCCACCTCGGCGAAGTGCTCAGGACGGTGATACAGCCCGTGAACGAGCACCACAGCGGCCAATTCGCCCCTCCTCAGGTCGGCATCAACCCGATGATCTTCACATGTTCATCCGCTCGGGTGCTTGCGCAGCCGGCGGGACCGTTCACCAGATCCCGTGTGCGAGCCCTTCCATGGCAAGGCTCCACTGGGATTCCTCGTCGGTGAAACACCGTCGGGTCGAACGTCCCGACGGCCTCCCGGAAGCGGGCGGCAAGCACCTCTGGCGCGACGCCGTTGCCACGATCGGTCTCGACCTTGCGCAGCTCGACCGGAGCGAACACGAGGGACTCGACGTCCCGGTGCAGTTCGACGTAACCGATCGCGCCCTCCGGGAACGCGTACACCGTTCCCGATACCGGATCCAGGGCCCGGTCTCTTCTTCTCCGCTTCTCCGCGCCACGCGGGCGCCCTGCCGAGCGGCTCCTCAATTGCGTGGACGGACCTGTTGGTGATCAAGTATCGTCCGGCACCGGACCACGTCGCGCGAGACGAACGGAAGGAGGCGAGTGCCGTGCAGATCACAACCATCCAGCGCTCCCTCCCCGTTACCCCGGTGTGGTTCGTCTGATCCGAGACCGGGAGCGCCCCACGCAGTACACATCCCGGAGGAATCCATGACCGATCTGGTCATCCGCGCGCTCGACGAGAGCGACGCCCACCTGTTCGACGCACACCCCGATCCGCTGAACGCCCGCGCCGCCCACGAGCGCACCACGCACCGGCCCGACTGGAAGCGCGTGGCCCTGCGCGACGGCACGGTCGTCGCCCGTGGGGCCTGGTGGGGCGGCACCGATGACAAGGAACCCGTCAACGTCAACTGGTTCGACGTCGCCGAAGGCGAGGTGGAGGCGGGAGCCGAACTCCTGCGCTCCGCCCCCTGGCAGGTCGAGCTCGAGATCAACCTCCCCGGCGACTGGCGGGACCACCCCGACCTGGCCGCCGCCACCGAGACGCGCTTCGCCGCCGCCCGGGCGGCCGGCTACGAGCTCCTGGTCGAACGCTTCCTCTACCGCTGGACCCCGGAACGCGGACTCCCCGAACGGCCCGGCCGCCTCGTCTTCGGCGCCGAACCCGACGACGCGGTCTTCTTCGACGCGCTGCGCCGCATCCACGCGGCCACCCTCGACGCCCACGCACTCAAGGCCATAGCGGAGGGCGGCCTCGACCAGGCCGCCCAGGAGGAGCTCGACTTCTTCCACTGGTGCCCGTCCCCGCGGGAGTGGTGGCAGACCGCCCGTACACCCGAGGGCGACCTGGCCGGCATCCACATCCCGGCGCACAACCCCTCCGGACCGACCATCGGCTTCATCGGTGTCCTCCCGGAACACCGCGGCCGCGGCTACGCCTACGACCTCCTCGCGGAGTGCACCCACTTCCTGGTGGAGCACGGCGCCGAGGCCGTCACCGGAGCCACGGACCGGGGCAACTTCCCCATGGCCGCGAACTTCGCCAAGGCCGGCTTCCCCGTGGTCCGTGAACGCGTCAACTTCCACCCCGTGGCCCCGGCCTCCCTCTAGCAGCTGGTCCTGATCCTCGCCCCGCGCCGTCACGTTCTCGCTGCGGGGCGAGGATGCCGATGCCGGAACCGCCCGAAGCCCAGGCGGCCCAGCGCGCGGCCGACGGCGGACTCCCGGGTTCCCTCCGTAGACTGACGGGCATGGCATGCCGCATCAGTGAGCTGGTCATCGACGCCGCAGACCCCGCCCGACTCGCCGCTTTCTGGAGCGAGGTCCTCGGCTACGTCGAACTGGGCCGGGAGGACGACGGAAGCATCGAGATCGGGCCGCCCGACGCCGGCTTCGGCGGCCCGCAGCCCACCCTCGTCCTCAGCCCCAGCAGCACCCCGCGGACCGGGAAGCTCCCACTGCACATCGACGTCAACCCCACCGACCGCGACCAGGACGCCGAGCTGGAGCGGCTCCTGGCCCTCGGCGCCAGGCCCGCAGACGTCGGCCAGACCGGCACCGAGAACTGGCACGTCCTCGCCGACCCGGAGGGCAACGAATTCTGCCTCCTGCGCAGGCGGATTCAGCCCCTCTGACCACGTGCGTCCCGGCGCCACGGCAGGGCTGGTGCTGTCATCTGTACGATGCGCAGGTGACCCTTCGCAGAGTCGGCAGTCCACGACAACGCCTCGGTGTCGCCTGCGCAGCCATCGGCCTGACCGCTGTCGCGCTCGGCTGGTACGCCACGCAGACCGTGCGTCCCGACTGTACCTACGCGATCTCCAGGCTCACTGACGGCAACGGGCACGGCGTCCCTGACGCGAACGGCCGCGTGTGGTCGCACAAGGAACTCGCCGACCGCGGCTACCGGCAAGCCGTCGACTCCGGCCGCTGCGACCCACCCCGTGCCCGCTGGCAGATGTGGACCGGCTGACCAGTCCTGCCCCGACCCACCGGTGACCGGTCCTCAGACTCCTCGGAGCGTCACGCCGGTCCGCCCGTGTCTCGTCAGTGTCGTCGGTCGGGCAGGTGCCAGCGGTGCGGGGCGACGAGCGCGTCGATGCTGTCGGGCCCCCAGGTTCCGGGGGCGTACGGCTCCACGGGCGGGGGTGCCTCCAGCAACGGGGCCGAGATCTCCCACAGGCGTTCGATGCCGTCGGACCGGGTGAAGAAGGACTGGTCGCCGAGCATGGCCTCCAGGAGGAGGTGCTCGTAACCCTCCAGGGAGTTGTCGGCGGTGAAGGAGCTCCGGTAGCCGAAGACCATGTCGGCCTCCGCCAACTGCATGGAGGGGCCGGGTTCCTTGACGAGGAATCGGGCGGTGATGGAGCCGGGATCGGCGAAGTCGATGACGAGTTCGTTGCCCCGGCCGTCGACGGCCGCACGCGCGTTCAGGGGGAACATGCCGAGGACGGGCTCGCGCAGCCCCAGCGTGACGACGTGCCTGCCCTCGGCCAGTGCCTTGCCCGAGCGCAGGATGAACGGGACACCGGCCCAGCGCCAGTTGTCGATCTCGACGCGCAGGGCGGCGAAGGTCTCGGTGTCCGAGGCCGGATCGACCCCGGGCTCGGCGCGGTAGCCCGTGTACTGTCCGCGGACGACGTGCGCGGGATCCAGCGGCCGCATGCTGCGGAAGACCTTGACCTGCTCGTCCCGGAGCGACTGCGCGTCGAGGACGACCGGCGGCTCCATGGCGACGAACCCGAGCAGCTGGAAGAGATGAGTGACGATCATGTCGCGGAAGGTTCCGGTGCCCTCGAAGAAGTGCGCGCGGCCCTGGATGTCGATCTGCTCGGGCACGTCGATCTGCACATGGCTGATGTGCTCGCGGTTCCAGAGGGGTTCGAAGAGGCCGTTGGCGAACCGGAGGGCGAGGATGTTGTCCACCGCCTCCTTGCCGAGGAAGTGGTCGATGCGGAACACGCGGGACTCGTCGAACACGGCGTGGATGGCCCCGTTGAGCGCGCGAGCGGACGTGAGGTCGGTCCCGAAGGGCTTCTCGACGATGACACGGGCGTCCTGGGCGAGGCCCGTGGCACCGAGGAGCTCGACCATCGAGGTGAACGCGACGGGCGGGACGGCGAGGTGGAAGAGCCGTCGCGGAGTGCCGCCGACGGCCCGCTCGGCCGTGTGTACCGCCTCCACCAGCGGCTCCGGGGCCTCCGGGCCGGCCGAGCCGAAGGACAGGGCGGACTCGAACTCCTGCCATACGGGACCCTCGGGGCGCGAGCGTCCGAACTCCTCCACGGCCTGCCGTGCGTGGGCGCGGAAATCCTGGTCGCTCAGGGCCTCGGCCGCCGGGGCCGAGCCGACGATGCGGTAGCGCCGCGGCATCAGCCCCGCCTTGGCGAGATGGAACAGGCCGGGCAGCAGCTTGCGCCGGGCCAGGTCTCCCGTGGCGCCGAAGAGGACGATGACGTGGTCGGCCGGGTTCGCCCCGGGGGACTGGGCGGACCGGGCGGGCTGGGCGGGCTGGGTCATGCGGGCATCCTCACGCGTCGGCGCCGGGGCGCTCCATGGCACGACGTACGGGACCGCTATCCATCCGCCCGAGTCCGACTCGTACGAGGTGCACGGGCGTACCCGAGGCCATTCGCCGCACTTCCGTTCCGGGCGGTCGCATCGCCCTGAGCACCCACTGTGCGTGTTCACCACGCATCCGGCACCCGGGATTCCACCACCCGGGTCACGGCAACACCGCTCCCTCCCGCCTGGGGGCGTCGCGGGCGGCGGGTTCGTTTCGCTGACGGGCGGGTGTCGCCCTCGGCACTAGTCTCAGATCGTGGGACAGCCTCTGGAGAGCGTCGAAGGCGCAGGACCGTTCATCACCCGGCGTACCTGGCGGCGTCCCGAGGGGGAGACGGTGGTCTGGGATTCGCGGCTGGCGCGCAAGCGCGGCACGCTGTCGGTCCGGGGCCCGGGGGACACGGCCGGCCGCGTCTCGGCCGCCGATCCCGGGGCATTGCGCCGTCTGCGCAGGCTCAACGTCGTCGCTTCCGGTGCGTTCGTCATCGGAGGGGCGTTGTTCGCCGTCGGCGCCGCGGTCTCGCAGTTCGGTTCGGGTGATCCGCTCGTCAGCGCGTGGGTGTACCTCGTCGGGGGTCTGTTCTTCAGCACCGGGGGCTATGTCTCGGTCCTGCAGGTGCTGAACGCGCCCCGGCACGCCGAGGGCGGCGGTTCCCTGGTCACGGCCGGCTGGCGGTGGTGGGGGTACGAGCCGATGCGGCTGGACTGGCTGAGCACGTTCGTCCTGTTCACCGGGACGCTCGTGTTCGGGGTCAATCTGCTGGACTCCTTTCTGGAGGGCCTCACCGTCCGGGAGGTCAATCGGCTGATCTGGACTCCTGACGTGATCGGGTGCGCGCTGTTCCTCGTGTCGGGGCATTTCGCGTTCGCCGAGATCTGCCACCGGTCCTGGCCGTGTGTCCGCTCCCTCAGTCTCGGGTGGTGGGTCGTGGCGGTGAACCAATTCGGTTCGATCCTCTTCATGGTCTCGGCGCTGGCGGCGTTCACCCGCCCCGCCACCGGAAGCCTGGTCAACGTCGACATCGCCAACTGGGCGACGCTGACCGGTGCGCTGTGCTTCTCGTTCGGCGGGGTGCTGCAGCTTTTCGAGCGTCCGTAGGTGGTTGTGGCCGTGCCGGTCGGTCGCCTGGATCAACCGCCGCGGACGGTGACTTCTCTCGCCCCGCCACCGGATCGCCTCCCGCCGACCACCCGCCCGGTCAGTGCGGCCACCCGTTCCGGCGGCGCCAGAACGGGTGCTCCGGCCACCGCCGCTCCTCGGCGTAGGACTGGGCGTGATGGTGGTGGTAGGCGTCCGCGACGCCGTCCAGGAACGAGGCGTAGGACGCGAGGGCGCCCGTGTCGCCGGCCAGGCACCGGTCGACGGCCCGGCCGGCGTGGGCCCCGGTGTGCAGGGCCGTGAGGATGCCCTGGGAGGACAGGGGGTCGAAGGCGATCGCGGCGTCCCCGGCGGCGACCCATCCGGGTCCGGCCGGCGGGGACAGCCGCAGTCCGTGGGCGGCCGTCCAGTACGGCGCGGGGGAGTCGGCCGGGTCGTAGCCGCTCAGGCGCTCCCGTACGTGCCGGGTACGCGCCGCCGCGTACCGGAATCCGTCCGCCGTGCGCAGCCGGTCAGCGGCGAGGTCGGCGTCGGTGAGATGGGCGACCACCCGCCCGGCGGGGACCCTGGCGGTGTACCACCAGCCCTCGGGCACCGCCTCGACGAGGGTACGCAGCTCCTGGTCCCCGGCGTGGCCGCCCACTCCGCCCACTCCGCGCGCGCCGAGCAGCGTGTACGCGGCCACGAGCCGGTCCTGCCGGCGGCGCCGGGCCAGGCGGCGGCCGATGAGGGCGCGGCGGCCCGTCGCGTCCACGACCCAGCCCGAGCGCAGCTCCCGTACGGCGCCGCGCCGCTCCCGCACCAGCAGGTGCTGCTCCCCGGCCGCACTGCGGTGGCCGATCACGACGGCCCGCCGGATCAGCGCGCCCGCGGCCACCGCGGCTTCGCGCAGGAAGGCGTCGAACCGGTCGCGGTCGAGGTGCCAGCCGTGGCCGTGCGGGTCGAGCAGGTGGCTGTGGCCGTGCAACCGGGCCGATCCCCAGGACGCGTAGGTGCCCGGGCAGCTCAGGTGCGCGCCGGCGGCGAAGGCGGCCCAGAGCCCCAGGTCGTCGAGCAGTGGCCGGGCCGCGGGCGGCAGGGTCTCCCCGATCGTGAAGGCGGCGGAGGGCGCGCCCGTCGGGCCCCCGTCCACCAGCAGGACACGTCGGTCGGCCCGGGCCAGGACCAGAGCGGCGACGGCCCCGGCCGGGCCGCCCCCGGCCACGACGGCCTCGAAACGCCCGGCGAGGGGAACCGGGCCGGTCCGAGCGGTCACGGCGTCTCCGGGAAGCGGGCGACCTTCTCGAAGTACCCCGCCAGCACCTCCTCGTCGGGCCGGTCGGCCGCGGCGATGGCGGCGGCCACCGCTTCCTCCCGCACCGCGGGATCGGCGGCCTCGGGCACGTGCAGACTCACCAGGTTCCGCAGCGGGGGCGGAGCCTGTTCGTGAGGGAAGCTCACCTCGGACTCCACCAGCATGGCCGCGGGGAGACTCACCGCGTCACCGGAGCCGGTGCCGGCGGCGGTACCGCCTCCGTCACCGGCGGCGGGGCCCTCCCGCCGTGCGACGATGCCGAGCTTGCCGAAGTCCTTGATCATGGCGTTCATCTGGGCGATGCGATCGGAGGGCAGCCATCTGTCCCACACCGCCCTGTCCTCGAAGGCGGTGCGACGGTCCTCGGGGTCGGCGGCGGGGTCGACGGCGGTCCGGTAGTTCTCGTCCGTCAACACGTGGTTGGGCACCCGCGCCGGCCAGAAGGTGGGCAGGTACGGGTCGTACCGCGGCCCGAAACCCAGGTAGTACCCGGAGCGGCAGCGGGCGGCGTCGGTCTGCCAGGGCACGGCCATCCAGCGGGTCAGACCGCCCGGCTCCTGGGCGTACACAGGACCGTCCACGGCGAGCGCCGTCTGCGGGGTGAGCGTGGAGCCGTAACCGGGTTCGGGCCGGGCGGGGTCGCGGTGGCGCACGCGGAAGGGCGCGGAGTACAAGGTGGCGTGACGCATCGGCCAGGTGAGCTCACAGCCGGGGTGGAAGGCGTCGGCCAGGCAGTACGAGAGGGCGGCCCGGTCGAGGGCCGCCGGACGCTGCGC
The DNA here is from genome assembly GCF_042894025.1 of Streptomyces sp. NPDC001549. Taxonomy (NCBI): domain Bacteria; kingdom Bacillati; phylum Actinomycetota; class Actinomycetes; order Kitasatosporales; family Streptomycetaceae; genus Streptomyces; species Streptomyces sp. NPDC001549. The sequence continues at coordinate 36,795 of NZ_JBIAVJ010000011.1, read as the reverse complement.
GAGCGGCAGGCCGTCGAGCACCGTGGGCGGCGTGGCCCGGGGATCGTAGTCGGCGTCGAAGTCCCCGGCGGCCCAGCGGGCCAGCATGTCGTACTGCAACGGGGAGAGCGCCAGGTGCTGCCGCGCGGAGACCGGCCGCACGCTCATCGAGTCGCCGTAGATCGGCGGCCAGGGCACGGGGGAGAGCCCGTCGCGGTCGGGATCGCGCATCATCGCCCAGATCTGCCGGCGCAGTTCGTCGCGCCGGGTGCCGTGGCCGGCCAGCTCCGCCAGCCGCTCGGGGGCCAGGAAGTGCTCGCGCCCACCGTGACCGAACAGGGCCGCGAAGCCACGGTTGACCCACTGCAGTTCGCACAGGCGGCGCAGCACCGGCAGCACGTCGTGCGTGAACGAGACCCGCTCCGGGGGCGCCAGCATGCCCGCGGCCACGAAGGTGTCGCGCATCAGGTCGTACATCGTGCGCACCGACTGCAGCTCCGGTGCGAAATTCGGGGGAGCGGCCACCACCCAGGCCGGATCGACCGGGACGCTCCTGCCGTCGATGCGGACCTGCGCGGTGACCGGGCCGTCGCAGGTGTCGTCGTGCCAGCCGTCGTTGTTGGCGAAGTGTGTGGCCTGGGCGGTGGGGTACGAGGCGGACTCCCCGCGCCCGCCGAGGAAGAGCAGGCGGCCGGCGCCATCGGTGCGCAGCTCGCCCAGGTAGACGGGTCGCCCCAGGAACGTGCCCGTGTCGAACGCGTACTCCGGCTTCCCCGCGCGTTCGCGGCCCCGGATCGAGCGGGGCCCGGGGGCGATGACCAGCCGGTCGCGTTCCCCGGCGGGCACCGTGGTGACGTTGCGCAGCGTGGTCGCGGGTGCCTGTTCCGCCTCGGGGATGTCCAGGGCCAGCTGGAACTGGTACCAGGCGGCCTTCTTGTTGGCCACGTTCACGGTCCACCGCAGGTCGGCGTTGTCCGCAGTCAGCTCGGCCACCGCCTCACCGGCGGCGTTGTAGCCGTACACCCGGAACCGGACGGCCTGCCGCTTGAGCGCGCCCGTCGCGTCCTTGTACGTGCCGGTGGCCGGCGGGGGAGCCCCGTCGACCTCCGGAGCGAGGAAGAACTCCTCAGCGCTGTCGCCGACGCGGGCCACCCCGATCGCCGGGTGTACGGCGGCCCGTACGATCCGGGTGTCGCGTCCGTGTGGTTCGGCGGCCGCCGGCCGCGCGGGACCGGGCTCCGCCGCCGGAATGCCGTTGGCGTCGCGCCGCCGGGCCGCCGACGCGTGGTAGACGACCTTGCGGGCCTCGGCGATGCTGCCGACGGGCTGGTGCTCGGACAGGCTGTGCCAGGGGTTGAAGGCGAGGTTGTCCCCGTACTGCTCCTGTCCGCGTGCGGTCGTGTCCTGCTGATGCAGAGTCAGCCTCGCCACCTTCACGGGCGCGCTCTCGCCCTCCTCCCAGCGCACGGTGGCCCGGTCCAGCGGCATGCTGTCCGGGTCCGTCCGGAACTGGAGCAGCAGGTCGAAGACGGCCGGGCCGGCGGCCAGGCGGTGGCGCAGGTCCCCGCGCAGGAAGGAGGGGTCCTCGTCCGGCGGCGCCGCCAGGGGATTCCCGTCCGCGCAGCCGGCCGGGACGAGCTTGTACTTCACGTGCCGGTCCGGCCCGAAGGAGTACGGCAGCACACCCCAGTACGTGGACGTGAGCGTGCTCTCGACGGGCTTGCGCATGTCCGCGAGGATCTGCCGGGTGAGGGGGTGCTGCTGCTGGTACGCCGCCTGGTCCAGCTGGAACTCGCACATGTCCCGGGCCGTGTCGACGAAGAAGACGTCGTGGTTCTGGAGTACGAGATCCTGTGTGTCGGCCCGGGTGTCGTCCGCAAGCAGCTTCGGCCCCGGCACGCCGAACAGCTTGATGCCCCACCCGACGGTCCTGCGCAGATCCGGCCGGTCCGGCTGGGTGTCGCTGGAGATGCGCACCCAGGCGGTCAGGCCGCCCTGTTCCGCCGCGGCCTGGAGGAATCCGATGCGGAACCCGGGCGGCAGATCGGGGGCGACCGTCAGCACGCCGCGGGCCGCCCCGTGGAACTTGACGAAGACCGGGCGCAGGAGGGGATCCTGCCCCTGGGCGACGCGGTCCCCCATCCGCTCGCCCACGAACTCGGCCATGATCCCGGCGATCGGCTCGTTGACGCAGTCGCGCGGGGGTGGCTGCGTGGGGCTGTCGGACACCTCGGGGCTCTCCGCCATGGCTCTGCTCCTGCCTGTCGAAGGCCGGCCGAGGCCGACCGCGTGCTGACGCTCCTGGCGGGAACCAGCCTGCCCCACGAAACATCAGATATGGGATAACTTGCACAGCCGGGGCGTCTCGACGCGGCGGACCCGTGGCGCCGCAGGTGAGGTACGTGCACAGGCCGTACGCCGTCGTAGGCCGGGTAGGCCGCCGTGCGCCACCACCGCCAGGAGCCCGGCCGATCCGCGGCGCCGATCCGCGGCGCCGATCCCGGACCGTGACCGGTGCACGAGGGCGCCGTGCCCGGGCAGACCTCGGTCGGCGAGGCGTTGATGGACGTGCCGCTCCAGGAACCGGCCGACGCGGAGAGCCTGTTCGCCGACGCGCGGGCGCCGGCCGTCGTGGGGCCGGAGTTCCAGGAGAAGCCGCCGGTGGCCCACCTGACGTTCGTGTTCGTCGACCGGACCCTCAACTTCACCTGACTGCCACGCGACGGCGTTGTCACATCCGGCGTGCGCGTCCGGTCTCCGCTACGAGACGACAGACGAAGGGAAAACTGATGAAGACTCTGCTCGTATGCACGTCGGTATCCCACGGCAACACCCGTCGCGTGGCGGATGCCATGGCCGGAGTGCTCGATGCCCGGGTGGTCGCGCCGGATGAGGTGGAGGTCTCGGACCTGCCGGGCTACGACCTCGTGGGCTTCGGCTCCGGCGTCTTCTCGCAGCGGATGCACCGGGACCTGCTCGGGTTCGTCCGGGCTGTGCCGCGGTCGGGGCCGAGGCCGTTGGGGCGGGCTTTCGTCTTCGCCACGAGCGGCCTGCCGGAGCCGGCGTTCGCGCCGTTCACCCGTCCGCTGGTGCGCCTGCTCGAAGACAGGGGCTTCGAGGTGGCGGACACCTTCACCTGCCGCGCGCTCGACACGTGGATGCCGTTCCGGCTGATCGGGGGCATCAACAAGCAGCGTCCCGACGAGGACGACCTGATCGCCGCCCGGGCCTTCGCCCGACGCCTGAGCAACGACTCCGCAACCACAGCCTGACCGTCGGCCGAGGTGTGGTCGTCGGGCCGCGGTCGCGGCCCGACGGCGCAGGCGTTTTTGTCCGCAGGGCAGAAGCCTTCCCCAGAGCAGCCCCGTGCGCGGTAGCCTCCGCAAGAGGGGCACGCTCCGGAAAAACTTTTCCGAAAGCAAATGTTCGGAGCGCGCCGCGCCCGAAATCAACCGGTATTCGCGGACCCGCGGACACCATGGACCTGCCGTCGTCTGCGCACCGCGCACTCCCTGGAGGGACACACGTGAAGGACTCGAAGGACAGGCTGGAAGCACTGCGGGCCGAGATCGAGCGCCGCAATCCCGCGCAGCCCGAGTTCCACCAGGCGGTACGGGAGGTCCTCGAGACCCTGGCCCCCGTCTTCACCGCCCGGCCCGAGTACGCCGACCCGGCCGCGGCCCTGGTGGAGCGGCTCACCGAGCCCGAACGGCAGATCGTCTTCCGTGTCCCGTGGCAGGACGACCGGGGCCGGGTCCACGTCAACCGCGGCTACCGCGTCGAGTTCAACAGTGCCCTCGGTCCGTACAAGGGCGGTCTGCGCTTCCACCCGTCGGTGGACATCGGTGTGGTGAAGTTCCTCGGCTTCGAGCAGATCTTCAAGAACGCCCTGACCGGCCTCGGGATCGGCGGCGGCAAGGGCGGCAGCGACTTCGACCCGCACGGCCGGTCGGACGCCGAGGTCATGCGGTTCTGCCAGTCCTTCATGACCGAACTGCACCGGCACATCGGAGAGCACACCGACGTGCCCGCCGGGGACATCGGCGTCGGCGGCCGCGAGATCGGCTACCTCTTCGGCCAGTACCGGCGCATCACCAACCGCTGGGAGGCCGGGGTCCTGACCGGCAAGGGGCAGGGCTGGGGCGGCTCCGCGATCCGGCCGCAGGCGACCGGCTACGGCAGTGTGCTGTTCGCCGCCGAGATGCTGAAGGTCCGGGGCGAGTCGCTGGACGGACTGACAGCGGTGGTCTCCGGCTCCGGCAACGTCGCGCTGTACACGATCGAGAAGCTCCAGCAGCTCGGCGCGAACCCGCTGACCTGCTCGGACTCCCGCGGCTACGTGGTCGACGACAAGGGCATCGATCTCGCACTGCTCAAGCAGGTCAAGGAGGTCGAGCGCGGGCGCGTGAGCGACTACGCGGCGCGGCGCGGATCCTCGGCGCGGTTCGTGCCGGGCGGGCGGGTCTGGGAGGTGCCGGCGGACGTCGCCTTCCCTTCCGCCACGCAGAACGAACTGGATGCCCAGGACGCCCGTACGCTCGTCGCGGGCGGGGTCAAGGCGGTCTCCGAGGGCGCCAACATGCCGACCACTCCCGAGGCCGTACGGATCCTGCAGGAGGCCGGGGTCGCGTTCGGGCCCGGCAAGGCCGCCAACGCGGGCGGGGTCGCGGTCAGCGCCCTCGAGATGAGCCAGAACGCCGGCCGGGTGGCCTGGAGCGCACAGCGGGTGGAGGACGAGCTCGCCGCCATCATGCGCTCGATCCACGCCGTCGCGCACGAGACCGCGGAGCGGTACGGCGCCCCGGGCGACTACGTCACCGGCGCGAACATCGCCGGCTTCGAGCGGGTCGCGGACGCGATGCTGGCGCAGGGCATCATCTGATCCGACGATCACGCCGCACTCGGGTGAGCCGGGCGGGCCTGCTGCGCAGGTGGAAGTCCGGGGGACGGAGAAGCCGTCACCCGGCCCGACGCAGCGATGCAGGACCTGGCCGGTTCACCCGAGCGGATCGTATGCGGGGACAACGGCGGGTGGGTGCCCCCGTCTCTCCGGTCGAGGGAATGGGGCTGCGTCGGATCGGGGAGCCGGGCAGCATGGCGGTGTGGCTGATCTTCTGTGGGATGACGTGCGCTGCTTCTTCGACCCGGACCTGATGGGGGCGTTGCCGGATCTGCGTGTTCCGGGCAGTTCGGCGGAGGACTGGCAGGCGGTCCTCGATCTTGTCGTGTCGAGGGGCTGGAAGTGCCGGTACTCCGAGGGCGAGACGGTGCTGCCGGTGCCCCGGGCGGAGACCGTGCTGTCCCGCCCGGCGGACGCCGAGTGCCCGGACCTGCGGGTCTGGCCGACTCCCGACGTTCTGGCGATCTTCCGCTTCAAGGACGACGAGGTCATCGACTTCGATGTCGACCTGCGGGAGTTGCAGGGCCAGGAGCGACTCGATGTGTTCTGCGGCTTCTTGCGGGAGATCGGGCGGCGGTTGGGCAAGCCGGTCCTGATGGATCCGGAGGGCGACTACGGCCATCCGGTGCTCGGCTTCGACGTCGAGGCCGACCGGGTCGTCCTCCTGGCACAGCCGATGGTCAAGTGACCGCGGCCGTCGGCCGGATTCGTAGAAGGCGCCGTCGCGGAGCATCGCGCAGAGGAGGTGCTTGCCCTGGCTGATCTCCCTGTCGTAGTCGGCACGCAATGCCGGATCGCCCAAGGCCGAGAGGATCCGGAACTGCGGGCGAGGTCGTCGGCGGTCGGGAAGGTGTCGCCGTCGCCGTCGCCGATCTCGATCAGGATCGGGGCTCCGGTCCTGATCCCGACTCCCGGCATCCGGGGGGGCAGGATTCAGCAGGAGGGTAGGCCCTCCAGGAGTTCCTCGATCCGCCCTGCAAGCAGCTTGCGCTGGTCAAGGAAGGCCGTCAGCGAGCCGGCCGGGCTGGGGACGCGGGGCGTGGCCGCCTCCCAGTCAGCGCCTGCCCGCCCTGCGGATGTGGGCCGGTGCCGCACCCCGCCCTGCTGCCCTTCGACCGAACAGACCGTCTCGGACGGGCTCGGGCGTCACTGAAGACGCGCCGGCCATCAGCACCGCCGTCAACGACACCGCGCGGTCGGCGTTCATGCCCTCGCAGGTCAGCCGGACGACGACAGCGACGACTTCGACCACGTCGTCGAGGGCAAGCCCCATGTGCCTTCACCGCGACTGCCGTCAGGCCATGACCACCCGCTTCCGGCCGCGCCACAGGTCTCACCGCCCGCCGCCCGCTCCACCACCAGCCCCGGTGGGATGTTGCTTTTCGAGCGGCCGTAGGTGGTCTTGGGCGTGTCGGGGTCAGTGGAGGGTGAGGGCGTAGGCGAGGAGGGCGAGGGTGAGGGTGGTGAGGATGGTGCGCCAGGTGTTCGCCTTGTTCCAGGGCGTTTCATAGGTGGTGCGGGTGGTGTGGATGGTGGGGTCGGTGTGGTGTTCGGAGGGTCCGGCCTGTTCGAGGGCGTTGTTGAGGGGGATGTTGATGCGGGCGGTGATGATCACGGTGGCGAGGTAGGTGACGAGCGCGGCGGCGAGTGGGGGGATGGTGTCTCGGGTGTCAGGGTCGGTGGCGTGGAGGATCAGGGTGGTCGTGATGAGGAGGGGTGCGCCGAGGTAGGCGAGTATGAACCAGCCGTTGAGGATGGCCTTGTTGATGTTCTGCATGGTTTCGATGGTGGTTCTATCGCTGCTGCGGGCGAGGCCGGGCATGACGGCGACGGTGAATGCGTAGAAGAGGCCGCTGATGAGTCCGGCGGTGATGGTCGCGGCGACCAGGGTTGCGGTTCGTGCAGTTTCCACGTGGGTTCCTCTCTGGTGTTCCGGTAGGTGCCGTGCCGGGCGTGGCGGATCGTGCCGGGTCGTGCCAGGGGTGGTGCCAGTGGTGCTGTGCGGTGCCGGGTTCGGCAGGTCGTGCCGTGCCGTGCTCTGCTGTGCCGGTGGTCTCCGGGCGCTCTGCCGGGCCGGGCGGGTGGTGTGGTGCCGGGCCTGGCGGCTGGTGCCGTGCTGTGTGGTGGTGGGGTTCCGTTGATCATAAGGGTGGAGTGGCGTGTGCGGCCCTGTGGTGTGGTGAGGTTGCGTCATCCCGTGGTTGTTCCTGGGGGAGTTGTCGTGCTGACTGCTCTTACCGGGGTTTTCGGGGACCGGGGATGCCGTGGCGGTCGCGGGTCGCGTCGCGTCCTGTGAGGACGTTCTGGGTGCGGCTGGGGCGGTGGCCGGTTGCGGTGTTCGCGGTGACCGCGATGGCTTCGTTGGTTCTTCCGCGCTGCTATGCCGGAGCTTCGTCCACCCGAGCGTCCGCTTGAACAGGCGGCACGTGTGCTCCACGTCGTCGGGGGTGACGTAGGCGCCCGGCCGCCACCACCAGATCGGCTCGTTGACCCCGTTATCGGGCAGCTTCTCCACGACCGTGCCCTCGATGATGGGCAGCGGCCCGTCGTGGCCAAGCTACGCCGCCAGGGGGCCAACCTGGGGCGCAGCCGGTCCCATGCCTGCCGCAGTCGCCTCCCCGTAGAGCCTGGTGTCCGTGGTCGTCACGGCCGGCTCGGTGCCCCAGGTGCCGGGGTCGCCGAAGACGACGTCGCCGCCGTGTTTGGGCGGCCTACCGCCCTCGGGGCCGTAGGGCCGCAGTGATGTCGGCCGTCGCATCACGCGATCGGATCGGAGCCGGCCGAGGATCTCGACGGGCAGTCCGGACAGCAGGCCGCCCGCACGAAGCCGGAAGGCGCCGACCGGTGGGCCGACCTGCGGCGCCGCGTGATGCCGGAGGGTCTGGTCCGCGACGCGACCGGCTCCTCGGCCGGTGCTCAGGCCAATTCGTCACGGATCTCGTTACGGTGCGCCTCGTAGGCGAGTCGCGCGTCGTCGTTCGGGAGCGCTGGGGTGGTGAGGCCGCAGGCACACGTCACCACCGTGAGGTCGGACAGAGCGCGCAGGGTGTGGCCCTCGGGACTGGTCCGGGCCGCCGCCGCCGGCTTCTCGTATCGGAGTTTGTGCCGGTAGTGGGGTGGGCGGACAGCGGCCGGGGCGATGCTGGCGCTGGTGTCGTCGAGGGTGAAGCGGTGCTCGCTCATGGGTCCAGTGTCGTCTGTCGGACGCGAGTAGCCCGCGCCCGCGCGGCCGAACGGGGCGCGAGCGTCACCGAGCTGGCCGCGCGGGTCACTGATGACCCTTCGCCGGGTCCTTCGGGCGGCGGCTGCAGTCGTGACCTGGAAGCCACCGGTCGGTGAAGCCGGCGCCGCAGCGCCGGCGCCCGCCGCCCCTCTCCTGCCCCGATTCCCGGACGGCAGCCGCTGCCACTCCGGCTCCGCAGGTGACCAAGTGGTTCTACGGGCCGCCGACCGAGAGCCCGAACGTCCCCAGGTGCCTCGACCTCGACCTCCACCTGACCTCGAGTCCGGCGGCCGGGACGAGACGTTGCACCGGCTCGGGATCCGCCCGTCACTGGCCGCTGACGGCGGCTCGGATGCGGCAGCTGGCCGAGGACGGCTCCTGCGAGCGGGCCCGCCCTCGGAGCACGTCCGCCGCATGGTCCTCGCCACCCGCCAGGTGCTGACCACCCCGCTCACCGGACCTGCTCTCCCTCGCCCGCGAAGCCATCTCCCAAGACGAGGACGTCATGCCGGCCAGGATCACCGGCACTTCGGCATGCTCCGGTACTACGTGGCGATAGGCATGGCCTTCCCGGCCGAGGAAGCGCCCTGTTGGCGCAGCCGCGCCGGCGCGCCGGACAGCGCGTAGCCCAACCGCGCGGTCAGCCGCGGGGGAGGACCTCGGCCGATGCGCTGCCACCGGGAGTCGGCGCCCCAAGCCATGCGGGCTCGCGAACCGCAGCCCAGGGACGCGGTGCGGCCATACGGCGGTTACGCCCGGCAGGGGCGATGTCCACCAGCCCGGCGCATACGGCACGCACGACGGCAACGGGCATCCGGACAGCGGCATCGGTTCAGGCGAAGCCGGCCCGCGCGGGCGCTCACCGCATGGCGAAGAGCAGGTTGACCGAGTTGTAGTAGTTGGGCAGGTGCACCATCTCCGAACCCGGACGTGGCGGGTCGGCCTTCGGCCAGTTCCGCGGGCCCAGCAGATGGTCGGCGTAGTCGCTGTGCGGGACCTTCGGCACGAACCAGACGCGGAACGCGCCGCGTCGTACGTCCGGCTCGAACCGCCAGAGTTGCGTCGCGCGATCCGCGCCGGTCCGGCAGGGGCGAAGGGTGACCGCGACGAGATTCCCGCCGCCGGTGGTTCCGTCGAGGCAGGTGCCGGTGTCCGCGTTGCGGAGTTGGTACGTGTTCTGATGGGCAGGCAGCCGCTGCCATCCCTGGCTGGCCTTTCCGGTGCACTTCTCGAGCTGCAACGGGCCGTCAGCACCGTCGCCACCAAGGCCGACACAGAGCCCCGAGGCCACGTTGACCAGGGCGGCACCGGTGTGATCCGTCGAGGGCGACGCGGAAGGCGGCACGGCGGAGGCCGAAGCCGAGGCGGATGTGGAGGCGGAAGGGCGTGGTGTGGCGGGGGCAGTGGCGAAAGCCGCCGGGCCGATGGCCACGATCGGTGCGGTTTCCGGGAGCGGGCCGGCAAGGGCCGCGGACGTTCTGGCGGGAGCTGCGACCTGGCCGGACCTGTCGCCCTCGGAGTCGGCCGGCATCAGGACGAACGCGGTGGCCGCCGTTCCCGCCACAGCTGCCGCAGCGACCCATTTCACGGGGGCGACCTTGGCTCCGGCGAGCTGCGTCCCGTTCAGTGTGGCCGAGGCGAGCTGCGTGCCGCCCCCACCCAGGGCCGACAGGAAGGAGGCGGGGTTCCACAGCAGGATTCCCCCCAGCAGCAGCACGCCCAGACGGCCGTTGACATCGCGCATGTCGCGCTCGGCCCGTGCACAGTCGTCGCACCCCTGAAGGTGGCGGCCCAGGTCCCGCGTGAGGCGCTTGCCCGGTCGGCGCAGCCTGGCGGCGATCTGCCCACCGTAGTGCCTGCACTCGTCGCTCGCGGTCTGGTCCAGGTGAGCCTGCAAGTACGCCTCCCGCAAGCCTTCCCGTGCACGCGAGACCAGTGAGCCGATGCCTCCCGCCGATATCCCGAGGCGCGCTGCGGTCTCGGCCGCCGGCTCGTGTTCGACGACGGAGTGCCACAGCACGGCCTGCCAGCGCTCCGGCAGCGACCGGTAGGCACGCAGGACCAGCGACCCCTCTTCCGCCGAGAAGACGGCGTCCTCGGTGTCCTGGCCGTCCGAGAGCTGGGCGGCCCATTCCTCGAAGTCGTCGGACAGCCGCGTACGGGCGGCATCCCGCGCCCATACGGCCGCCAGACGGCGCACGCAGGTCAGCAGGTACGGCCGCCAGGCGTACTCGGGTCCGGCACCCCAGGCGATGGCTCGGTAGGTACGGGCGAAGGCCTCGGCGGCCAGATCCTGGGCGGTGGACAGGTCTCGGCAGCATGTGCGGGCGTAGGCGAGCACCGAGGAATGGTGACGGGCGAACACCTCATCCATCACGTCGCTGACCGCCGCGTCGGACTCCGAGGTGTGCCCACGCAACAGGGCACAGAGTTCCCCGTCGCTGAGGCTTCGAAGATGCTGCTGACGGGCGGTACCCAGTGTACTCAACACGTGCTCCCGTGTGGCTTTCTGATGACCCGGGCGTCGGCTCCGGGCACATTCGTCATGAGGGTGCGACGCTGCGCCCGATCGGAATTCGCGCAAGTGTGCACCCTTGCAGAGCCGCAAGCAAATGGCAGGCAAGACAGGAGCGCTGGCGGCGTTGTCACCCCTGCCGGGCGGAACCGTTGCGGAGGAAGCTCCGCTTCCGGTCGAGGCCATCGGTGTCGAAGTCTCGATGACGTGGTGGCGGTCGACGCAGTCGCCCGTCGGCCTGCCCGGCCACGGCGCGGCCCCCGACCCTTCATGGGGACGGCACGTGGCCGCGCGTCCTGAGTGTCCGTCAGACAAGGGCTGTGATGGCGATGGCGGCCTTGATGACGCCGGATGCGGCACCGGCTTGTTCCTGCAGGGAATGCATCAGGAGGACGCCTGGCGGGTCCTGGGCGGGGCGCCGTTCCCCAGGGAGTCCGCGCCGCCGTCGGCCCCTCGGACTCGGGAGTGCGCGTCCGGCGGCGGCCGCTGCACGGCCGGTGCAGGCCGCTGGGATTGCCGTTCGCCCTGACCTGGGGGAACGAGCGTGACGCGGACGGACCCGCTGACGTAGGTTCCTGCTTGGCCCGCCCTGTCCGGTGCGCCTTCTCGTGTCCTGCACCCATGGGGGTTCTTCAGCATGTCCGCAGCTCCGGTCGGTCCGCCGACACCAGTCCCGGCCCCGTCCCCGTATGCCGCGCCCGATGTGAAGGGCGTACGGCTGCGCGCGCCCGTGGGCCTGGTCATCGCGCTGACCTCGCTGTTCGCGCTGGTCATCGGGATCACCGTCTACGCCGTGTACGCCGACTGGAACACCCGCTCGCTCATGCAAAGACTCCTCGCGGATCCCGCCGCGGTCAGCGACGCCGATCTGGTTCGCGGCGAGAGGCTGACCGGTCTGGTCGGCACGATCCAGGGCAACGCCCTGATCGTGACGGGCATCGTCTTCATCATCTGGTTCCACCGGGTGCGCACGAACGCCGAAGTCTTCGCCCCCGGCGCGGACAAGCTCGCGCGCGGCTGGGCGATCGGTGCCTGGTTCATACCGTTCGCCAACCTCTGGCTGCCGTACCGGATCGCCGTCACGACCTGGGGGTCGAGCACCCCCTCCGGAGCTGACGGAGGCTACCGCCGGTTCCCGTTGACCCTGGTCAACCTGTGGTGGGGCACCTTCGTCCTGTCCCGGCTCCTGGGCTGGTACGGGGGTATGTCCTACAGCCGTGCCGAGAGCCCCGGCGCCGTGCGTGACGCGGCCACGACGATGCTGGTCGGTGACGTCCTCGACATTGCCGGGGCTGTCCTCGCGGTGCTCTTCGTCCGCAAACTCACGGCGATGCAGCACGCCAGGGCCGCGCAAGGGCCCGTCGTCGCAGCGGTGTAGTGAAGCCAGGACGTCGGCGTGCAGGCCCGCGCTCCCGTTGTCCATCCGCCGGACCCGGACAACAGCGGACCCGGGCAGCGGACCCAGCCGACGGGCGCGAACCGGCGGGGCCGTCGGCCGGGTACGGGATCGTGGGGTGCGGGCCCGACGGGGCGCACGTCACGCGCTCATCGACCACCCGACGGACGCAGTTCAGTTCCCGGCGTCCCGAGGTCTTCACCCCGGCGGGCGGGTACCCGGGCCGGTTCCGTTCCGATGCCGATCTTCGCCTGGCGTGCCGACCCGCCCACGGGCACCGGCTGCCGTTCCCGTAGCGTCCGTTCCATGATCGCCTTCGACTCCCTCGACTCCCTTGATGCCCTCGTCCGCCTCTGCCCGCCGCCCGCCGATCCACCGCCCGCAGTGGACTGGGCGCAGGCCGAGCGTGCCCTCGGTGCGGCTCTGCCCGCCGACTACAAGCGGCTCGTCGAGACGTACGGCGACGGCATCTTCGACGAGACGATCTGGCTGCTCGTTCCCGACTCCGCCTACGACGACTGCAACCTTCATGCGCAGACGGCGGAACGGGACGAGATCCTGGTCGGCCTGTGGGAGTTCGAGGCGAAGCCTGCCGGCCTGTCGGAGGCGGGGGCGAGGGTCGTGCCGTGGGCGTTCGAGGAGGGCACGGGGGCGTTCCTGTACTGGCTGGTGCGGCCCGGACAGCACCCCGACGAGTGGACCGTGCTCTACAACGAGGGGCGCGGCCCCCTGTGGGAGCAGCACGACATGGGGTGCCTCGCCTTCTTGTTGGCCGTACTCGAAGGAACGGCGGAAACGGTGTACTTCGGCTACTTCTACGAAGAGCCGAAGCTGACGGAGCACTACTTCGAGACGGCCGATCAGGCCCTCGAACCGTCCGGGCAATGACGGCGACGGCCGCTCTGGACGACCCGGCGCCGCTCGCGCACCACACTGAGCGCCGTACTCGGCCAGACCGGCCACATGCGGCGCTCCTTGCCATGTCGGCGGGACTTGCCGGCGGCCGGGACGGCTCGCCCTCGCCGCGTGGCGGACCGTTCGACCGCTGAGGCCGAGGGGGCGGGGTGCTCCCGGTCCCGGTCCTGGTCCGGGTCCCGGTCCCGGTCCCGGTCTCGGTCTCGGGAGCACCCCGTCGGGATCAGGTCACGGGCAGCCGGGGCCCGTTCCCGGGTTGGCGCAGACGTCGGTGCCGGGGCCGCCGTCGTTGCTGTTCGTGCCCGGGCCGCCGTCGAGATTGTCGTTGCCGACGTCGCCGAAGAGGGAGTCGTCGCCGGGGCCGCCGGTGATCGCGTCCGTCCCGGGGCCGCCGCATACGAGGTCGTCGCCCGCGCCGCTGTTGTGCACCGTCGTTGCCCGCCCGCGTACGACCGTCCAGCAACCACGCCCACCGCGCCGACGCTGCAACAGCCGTCCAGCGGTGCTTGGGCACCGCGTCCACGTCCACGCCGGGGACCGGGCGGAGCTGCTCGGCGGTCACCCACGTCTTGTACTCGGCCGGCTCGGCGCGGCCGCCCTATCTGATAGATCCAGTCCCGGCAGCAGGCAGAGACATGCGGCGGACACCTCTACGCCCAGTCGACGTGGTGGGATTCGTACCTGAGCTCACCGCGTGGGCCCGAGACACTATTCGCCTGCACCCCAAGGAGGGGCACTCCGTCAAGCACGCAGAGCTCCGTGGGCGGGCCGTTGCTGTGGCCGACGGACGAAGCGTGGCCGTGGCGCCGCGCCCGCACGTGACCCCGGCCGCGATCAGCCACCCGGTCCGTGCCGGACTCCCCGTCCACCTCGGCGGCGAGACCGACTTCCCCGACGTCCACCCCGACCGGGTCGCCGCCCTCACCCGCCGCCGGGACCTGCCCGCCTTCCACGTCCCCCTCGGCCCCGGCCAGGCGGGCCCGGAGCGGTCACGGGGTAGGGAGACTGGTGGTGTACACGTCCGTACGGTTCTGTGGTGCGTCGGAGTGGGTCTCGGTCAGTACCGCCCGTACTCCCTTGCCGTCCGCCACCAGGCCTTGGTAGTCGCCGAGGAAGTAGCCCCCGGCGAACGGCGCCTGCAGCCAGTCGAAGACCCGCGAGATCCGTCGTTCGGAGCGGAGCCTCGCGTCTCCGTGCGGCAGCGTGGCCAGCTGGTAGGCGGTAGGCAGGGTGGTGGTGTCGCCCGGCTCGACGAAGCGCAGGTCGTAGTAGGTGAGCGCGACGGTGCCGCGCTCGTCCACCGCGATCGACGGGGAGAAGGCCGGCACGTCCGGCGGGCTGATCAACTCGGGGCTCCCCCAGGTGCGTCCGCCGTCGGTGGAGCGTACGAGCTGGACGGAGTCGAAGCTGCCGCCGGTGAAGTCCGAGCCCTCGTAGGCCATGTACAGCGTGCCGGTCTTCGGGTCGACGGCCGGGCTGGGCAGGGTGGCCGCGGCGCGCAGCAGCTTGGTGGGGTCGTTCGGGTCGACCTCCGGTACGGAGGTGTCCCGGGCCACGGTGGTCGGGGCGCTCCAGGTCTCTCCGGCATCGGTCGAGGTGACCACCGCGTAGTGGGCTTCGGTGACGGTGCTCAGGTCGTCGGAGTAGGTGATCCGGTCGAAGAAGTCGTACAGGGTGCCGGTGCGGCGGTCGACGACGATCACATGGCCGATGGTCTGCGTGTTGGGCACGGTGCCGGTGTCGACGAACGGCCGGGCCTCGCTCCAGGTGCGGCCGCCGTCGCGGGTCAGGGAGATGTAACCCGGACCGTCGAGGGAACTGGGGCCGGGTGGGTCGTTGTCGAGGCGGTTCCAGACCTGGTAGGCGGTGCCCTTGCGGATCGGGTCGGCGGTGAGGGAGGGCTTGTCGTTGAAGAACGGCTCCTCGTCGACGTGCGTGGTGGTGAGGTTCTGCCAGGTGCGGCCGCCGTCGCGGGAGGTGGCGGCCAGGAGGGCACTGCGCGTGCTTCTCGTGAAGTCGACGCCCTCCCCGCCGGCGTACACGGTCCCGTCCGGTCCGGTGCTCACCCAGGGGTCGGAGGCCCGTTCGAAGTCCGCGCCGCCCGGGGCGCACAGGCTGAACGGCAACGTGCTCCGGCGGAAGGTGCGGCCGTCCGTGGTCCAGCTGGCCACCAGGCCACGGGCGGCGCCGTCGTTCCAGCGGTCCTGCTGGAACACGGTGACCACGCGCTTGGGGTCGCGCGGATCGACGGACAGGTACGGCTCGACCTCGGTGCCCGGGTAGACGACGCTGTCGGGGGACCTCGCGCCGATGGTGCAGTCCGCGTACGGGTCGCCGTGGGACACCCTGATCAGCGGCGAACCGTCGGGGGCGGGGCTCCGGTCTGCCGCCGCGGGAGTCGCGCCGGTGACCGTGACCAGCAGGAGCGCGGCGGTGGCGACAGCGGTCAAGGGCAGGAAGGCGCGCATAGGGGATCTCCTCCGGGCCTGGGCGGCCGGGGTGCGGGACTGCCGTCATCGGGGCGGCCTGGGGCGCGGAGGGGTTCCGGAATGTGGGGGTGGGGCGACTCCGCTTGATCCTTTTCGGCGTCGTGGGCGGTGCCCTTGATGGGCCGAACGGCGGAGTCCGCCCCCGCGCCCCGACAAAGAGGAGTACCACGAGCGGCTCACCGCGAACTCGATGCCCGTCCTTCACTGACCGGATGACCCACGTCCCAGACGTGCATGCCGATCGCTGCTCAGACGGCGCCGCGGACACGGCCGGGCCCGATTCACACATCCTGCGACGGGCCCGATGCCCGGCCGTGACGACGAATTAGGGTGTGCCCATGGATCTCCAAGGCGAGCTCGTCACCCACCCCTACGCCGCGTACCAGCGCCTACGTGACACGGCGCCAATACAGCGCATCACCGGGCCCGGCGGCGAGCCCGCATGGCTGGTCACGCGGTACGACGACGTCCGGTCAGCCCTCGCGGATCCTCGGCTGTCCCTCAACAAGGCCAATGCAGCGGAGGGCGCATACCGAGGCCTGTCACTACCCCCGGCCCTGGACGCCAACCTCTTGAACATGGATCCCCCCGACCACACCCGACTGCGCAGGCTCGTAGGCCGCGCGTTCACGCCTCGCCGCGTGGAAGAGCTCCGCACCCCGATCCGACGCACCGCGGACGACTTGCTTGACGCCCTCGGCACGCACGGTCGAACCGACCTGATCGCGGCATACGCAGCACCACTGCCGATCACCGTAATCTGCGACCTTCTCGGAGTCCCGGACGACCATCGCAAGGACTTTCGCGGCTGGACCAATGAACTGATCGCGCCGGACCCCAGCCGCCCCCAGGCCGCCAAGCAGGCGATCGGCGCCATGCTCGCCTTCTTCACCGAGCTCATCGCCCACAAGCGCCGGCACCCCGGCAACGACCTGCTCTCCGACCTGATCACGGTTCGCGACACCGATGGCGACCGCCTCAGCGAGGACGAACTGACCTCGCTCGCCTTCCTCACCCTCGGCGCCGGATACGAGAACACCGTCCAGCTCATCGGCAACGCGGTCCATGCCCTCCTGAGCCATCCCGAGCATCTGGCACGCCTCCGCATGGACCCGTCGAAGCTCCCTGACGCTGTCGAGGAACTGGCGCGCTACGAGGGGCCCGCGCTTCTGGCGATCCGCCGCTTCCCCACCGAGGACGTGACCATCGGCGGGACATCCATTTCTGCGGGGGAGACCGTCCTGCTGTCGCTGTCCTCGGCCAACCGCGATCCCGCCCGCTTCCCCCACCCCGAGCGGCTCGACGTCGACCGCGACACCTCCGGACACCTGGCACTGGGCCACGGCATCCACTACTGCCTGGGCGCCCCACTGGCCCGCGCCGAGACCGAGATCGCCCTGGCCGCGCTCCTCGAGCGATTCAGCAGCCTGACTCTGGCCGAGACCGAACCCCAGTGGCGAACCTCTCTGCGGGCCCGTGGCCTTGTGGCGCTTCCCGTGGAGTACAAGGCGGCCGTACGCGCCGCACGCCCGCTCGCGTGAGAACGGCACAGTGAGGCTGCGGGGCGTCCGGCGACGGAGCGAGGCACCTGACCTTCGTCCGTGACGGCGTCGCCGCCCTTGATGTGCCGGGCCGGGTTCAGGCCCTTGTCCAGGACGTCGACGGCCCACGCCATCTCCTGGACGCCTTCGACCCTGGCCAGACCGGGGGGCGTCCCCTTACGGAACGAGCCGGGGAAAAGCTTCCCGGAGGTGCTGTACGGCAGGAAGTCGAGCGGCGACGCCCCCGGGCTCGGATGGACGACGCAGTCGGACAGCACACCGAGCGGGTACCGGCCGGTCGCCTTCGCGACGTTCGCCGGCTTGCGGTGCATGTTCACCCGGTCTTGGAGATGACCTCGGCCCCGATGTCGGGCCGCCACGTCGGGCGTTCCAGCGCGTTGGCCACCGCTCCCCGTCCCGGTAGTGCCGTCCCTGGGGGCGCTCGCGGAGCGTGCCGATCCCGCCCTTCACGGTGGCCTTGATGGCGGCCGGCACGGCCGCCATCCCGGGATCGGTCGCCTTGTGGTGCTCCATCGCGGCCAGAAGCTGCCGCTCGACCTGAACCGCGCCGTGCGCGCCGTCACTACCGTTGAGGGCGCATACCGTCCCCACCCCAGTCCTTCACCGGAACGATTCTCTCCCGTGCCGGAGTCGGAGCGCTATGGCCGGATGGTTTCGTCACTCACCGAACCATCCGAGGGGCGGGGCCTGGTCCGCTGTAGGCCGATCTGACAGAAAGTGCCTTCTCCGCTTCCCGGTGGAGAAGGCACTTTCGCGTTTCCGGGGTGCTCTACCCCACGTCACGTACGATTTCGCGAAAAACCCCGCGCGAAACCAGGCGTGAGATTCTCCCGGGCGGCCCGGCTGTCAGGCCCTGTCGAGATAGAACTTCTCGTGCTCGCCGCCGTTGGCGTTGACCTGACAGTTCACCGTTCCGCCGGGGCCGGTGGCCGTGGTCACCCCGCTGCCGGTCACCATGCGCAGGTAAATACCCGGGAAGGCCGCCGACTCGAAGGAGAACGAACCATCCGCCTGAGCGCGAAGGTGGTACTTCTCGTAGGGATGGGCGCCGAATTGACAGTTGGCCTGCCCCCCGCCGGCCATGGTGGCGGGGACCTCGGTGCCGTCCATGCGCAGAAACACGTTCGGGAAGGCCGCCGATTCAAAGGCGTACGCCCCATCTGCCTGCGGCCGGACCTTGTACCCTGTCCAGGAGCCGGTGCCGTACTGGCAGTTGACCGTCCCGCCGCCGGAGCCGGTGAAGGAGGTCACCCCGGTCCCGTCCATGCGCAGGTAGATATTCGGGAAGAACGTCGACTGGATCGTGATGGGCGTGTCCCCGAGCTTTCCGAGATCAGCTGCAGACAAAGGCATGATTGCCTCTCCTTCGGTGCGAGTGTCTCTTGGATGAGTCGAATTCGGCACCAAAGGCGGCAGCCTTTTCGGTGCTGAATGCCGAGATAGAGGATTGCATCGGGGAGGAACCGCGCGACCTCGTCCGCTCTATGAGCAACTTCCCACAGAAAGGAAGCCCGCTGAATCGCAAATAAGGCGGCATTGCAGCCGCCATTTATGTCACCCCGCCCCCTACTTCCTGCTCTCGCAGGCCCCGAACTCACTGTATTCGCGTGAACACGGCCTGTCCACCCTCGCGCCTTCAGTGAGCCTTTCCAACCTGTCGGTGAAGCTGGGCAGTTGTCCAGCCGGACGAGGAAAGCCCTGGTGGAAAGGTTTCGCCCAAGAGAACCCGCTCCACCAGAGGCTTCATGTGGTCGGATGAGTGACGGGTGAGGGCCATCCGGGGGGCGGTAGAACGACTCGTCGCTTTCCGAGACCGCCCTGGCTCATCAAGGATCCTGGCGCCTCGGCTGCTCCGCCAAGGTGTGGATCGACCGGAGGGTGGACCGACGCATGCCGATGATCAGGTGAGAGACGCTTCTGGCGGTGCCGGCGGCAACTGTGGGTGCGGTGCTTGCCGCAGCCTCACAGGCGCAGGTGGCGACGACCTGGAACATGATCGGTTCTCTGGTCAACTCGCCTCCCCGCAGGGTGAGATGCCTGTATCCGGGGTCGAGCCGGTGGTGCTGCGCCCGGTATTACCGAGCCATGATCAGGAGTCTCCACCGTGTGCGGAGCCCTTGGGTACCTCGTTGACGGCCTCCTCGGTCTCGACGCTGGTCGTGGGCGGTTGGCTGAGGCGGCCGAGCACCTCACCCGGCCGCCCGCCCTCGGGCACCCGTGGGACGGCGTGCGCTTCTCGGCGACGTGGGGGAGTCGCGACGTCCTCGACGCCACCCTCGTCCACGCTGGCCTGGTCGCCGAGGTCAGTGCCGACCGCGCCATCGACCGCGGCGGCATCTACAGGGAGCGCAACGCCGTCGAGCGGTGCATCGCCCGACTCAGGCAGCGGCATGGCCTCGCAATGCGGACGGACAAGCTCGCCATCGCCTACCAGGCGAGCCACGACCGCCGGAACTCGCTACGAGTATCAATGTCAGTGGCGTGCGCTACGGTCGTCACCCCCCCCACAGGGTGTGCGCTGTCCTCGCCCGGCCTCTATCTCAGGCCGGGCGAGGGCGCGTGGCGTGAACCCCATCTTCGGCACGGGGAGCACGCCTCTTCCGGATGGAAGGGACCGACACCGAGGTGTCCTGTCTCAATATGACGGGGTGCGGGGGTGGGATTGCAAGGAAATCCGGGAACTTCATGCTTTCGCTGCTCGCTATGTCCTCTACGTGCAACGGAACGGTCATCTCCGGCCGACGCCGACCGTCTGTCGACCTCTAATGTTCCGTGATTTCATGATCACGTCGCGTGATCAGTGTGTCCGGGTCCATGCTGATCCTCCTCCAACAGCGGTTCGGCACCCGCTCGTTGGACGGCCCTCTTCGCGAGGGTTCTCCGGATGATCGTGGACTCGACACCTAGGAACGGTGATGAACAAGAAGCAGAGAGCGGCAGCAACGGTGCTGGTGCTGATGGTGGTCTTCGGCTGGAGCACGGCCATGGCCGCGATGGGTCATGCGGCCCTGATAGCCGGGCTCGCCCCGATCCTCGGCCTGACGGTCAGTCAGGTTGTCCGCGGCACCCGCACACGGGCCGCGGTTGGTTCCGGGCACCGCGTGGAGGCGGTGTCCGACAAGGAGGACGGCGCTCCGTGACGACGTCGATCAACGTGCCGGGGCCGGCCTCCGAGCCGGCCCCGGTCCGCCCCGGCCGCAAGCTCGGCCCCATCGCCGACACGGTCAGCAGTTCGCACCGTGCCTGGCTGGAGCCCACCCGGGAACGCTACCTGGCCAGCGGCCGCACCCTCAGCGACCTCAGCCGGAGGGTCCTGGCCAAGTCGAAACTGTCCGAGCTGTTACGCGGCGTCGGACACTATCCGCGCTGGGAGGTCATCCACCGCCTGGCCGGTGAGCTGGACATCCCTGGCTGGCCTCTGTACCGGCTGTGGAAGCAGGCAGCCATGGACGCCGGCAAGAGCCGGGACTGGGTCGACCGGTCCACGGACGGCACCACCGCCGTGGCCACCGCCCGCTCCGACCGACCGATCGAACACTGGGCCCTGTGCCAGACGGTCGCCGACGGCTACCTCGCCTACGCAGGAGTCTTCCTCACCGACGACGCGCACAAGACCGCGGTGGACGACACCTTCGCGATCCTCTGGCTCTGCTTCGACGAGGCCCTCGCCAGTCCCGACATTCGCCGCTATGCCTGGAACATACTGCGTGCCACGGTCAAAGCGAAGGCCAACTACAGGGACGAGCGACCCGTGCTGGCCGAAGCGGCCTTCGACACCGTCGCCCTGCGTGACGCCAGCCCACAGGACCAGTCCAGCCGATTGACCGAGAGCCTGGAACTGTTCACCGCGATCAGCAAGCTCCCCACCGCCCAGCTCGACGTCATGGTGCTGCGCCGCCTGTGCGGTTTCCAGCCCAAGCAGGTCTCCGACCTCCTCGGGATCCCGCTGGCCTCCGTCCGCTCCGACGAGCGCCATGCCAACCGCTTCCTGGACGACACCATCGAGCTACCGCCCCCTACCGGAGGACTCACCTCATGACCCCCCTCGACGACCTGCTGTCCAGAGCCCTCCTCGTCCCCAACCGGGCAGTGCCCCGCGACACCGTCCCGTCCCCCGAGACCAACCCCCGCAGCCACCCGGTCACGATCGAAACTCAGAACAGCGCCGCAGCAGAGGAACTGCGCGCACTCTGCGAGGCACTGGTACGCCACACCCCGGCTACCACCGTTGCCGCCTTCGTCACCGACCAGGTCCCCGAACCCCGAAGCGCCCTGATCCTGGCCTGCGTACTCCAGCTGACCGACACCGACGACGGCGCCCGGTTCTGGTGGCAGTACGCCGCCGGAGCCGGCCAGCCAGCCGCCGCCTACTGCCTCTACCTGCACCACCTCGCCCTCGGTGAGACCCACACCGCCCGCTGGTGGCGTACCCAGAGTGACGAGACCACCATCGACAAGGCCAACCCCGTAGACGCACCCCCCGTGTGCACCAGCCTCCGCTGCGACGGCACCCCGGTCGTTCTCCACCTCGACGACGGAGCCTCCAGCACCACGCTCCTGCGCGTCATGCGCCGCCTGGCCAGATACGTCAGCCGGCCCCGTTCCGCCGTGGTCACCGAGCTGATGACGTACATGCCCACAGCCGTAGCCGTCGGCTACCTCCGTGAACCCGACAGCGAGCTGCCCCTGCCCGGCCCCGACTTCGCCCACAAGGTCCGCAGCCTCCTGGCCGCGGCCGGCGACCGACCCGACAGCCCCAGCGACCTCCCGGCTCGGCCCCAGACCCGCCGCTCCGTACGGCGAAACACGGACCGGGTCACACGACGGGCGTGTACCAGGCTCGACGAAGCCGCGACCCACTGATCCAGCGCGCTCCGTCACCGAGCCACGCCGCAGAAGCAGTGAGGCTGGAGAAGCACAGGGCAGCCAGCCCTGCTGAGCGTGCTACTTGGCCAGGCGGGCCGAGTAGCACGCTCAGTCACAGCGCTGTGGCTGAGCGCGATAGGTGGCCTGAGCGCGCGGGTTGGCGCCTGAGCGTGATCGTTGGCCCGCAGTGCCGTGTCAGGAGCCCGGGGGACAATCAGGGCTCTGACCGGGGGTTCCGTGGTGGGTCCCCGCTCCTGCGTGGTCTACTCGCGGGATGGCCACCTCGAACTTGGACTACTGCGGCTCTGGATTTTGGGTCCGCGACGAGCAGGCCGAAGTGTGGCTGTACCTGCTGGCGCAGGAGGCGAAGGCGGTCGCTGACGCTCCGGAGTGGTCGGCCGGCGCCTGCGACGACTGGGAGATGCAGGCCACGACCGGCTTCGTGGGGTTCGTCTCGTCCTGTCTGGACGAGCACCTTGGGACGGAACCCGCTCGGGTCGCGCTCGCGCTGCACCTCTCGGAGTGCGTCCTGCAGCGACTGCTCCTGCGTGTCACTGCTCATGACTGCCGGGGCCGGAATCGAGCGGGGCTGCCGCCTTGTCCTCAACGCCCTTCCCCGGTTCCCGGCGTGAGCGGGTCGGCGTCGACCCCGTAGGGCGGCGATCTCGTCAATGAGGCCCAGGGCAGCGGCGCAGGGGCCGGGCTGGTCCAGCCGATCGGCGATGACCAGAGCCTCCCCGGCGAGGGCTGCCGCATTCGTCAGGGCGCCTAGGTCGCGTTGGACGACGGCGAGGTCCAGGCAGGTCAGCGCCACGTACGGCCACGCGCCGAGGGCCCGGTTGCGGACCAGCGCCTCGCGCAACAGCTCCTCGGCTTTCTCTGCCGGGCGGCCGGCGGCCAGGGCGAGACGGCCGAGTTCGCGACTGACCGTACCGGAGAGGTAGGCCGTGGGTGTGCCGAGCGCTCCCGGGTACGGCCGGAACAGCACGAGCTGGTCATACGCCAGCCGAGCCCCCTCGGCATCGCCGACCAGTTCAATGAGGTCGACCAGGTGCAGCAGTACCGCCGGCCACGTCGGGTTCGTCATCGGGATCGGCAGCAGCGGACGCAGCTGGGAGTAGGCGTCCCGCGCCTCGTCCAGCCGCCCCGCGAGGAACAGCGCGCGCGCCCGCACGGACAGCATCAGCGGGTCTCTGGGAGCCCGGTCGAGGTCACGCCACATCTCCTCGGGCAGTTCCGCGGCGTCGCCGCGAACCAGGGCCAACTGCTGGCACAGCACGTAGTTCATACTGATCGCCGTCTGGTCTCCGCTGGCCAGGGCGAGTTTGGTGGCCTCCTCGTTCCAGCGGCGAGCGGCGGCGAACTCTCCTTCCAGCGCGGCCCGGGCGGCGGTGACGCGCAGCAGGTGCCAGCGGGTCAGCGGCATCAGACAACGGTCCGCGATCGCCTCGATGCCGCGGATCGCGTCGTCCACCAGCCCCAGCCGACCCATCAGGTAGCCGGCTTGGATACGCCACTCGTGGCCCAGCACCGCGGCGAGCGGGTCGCCGAGCTGCTCGGCGCGGGACACGGACAGCTCACCCAGGCGTAAGCGTTCGGTCATGTCCTCCGGATGGGCCAAGGTCATCTCCATGGCTCGCGCCGCATCGAGTTCAGCGCGCAAGTCACCGGTGGCCTCGGCCAGATCGAGGGCGGCTCGGGCCTGCTCGGCCGCCGCGTCGAGCGAGCCGAGATCGGCCGAAGCGGTGGCGAGCTGGGCGAGCAGCCGGGCACGCACGGCGCTCGGCAGGTCCTCGACAGCCAGCGCCGCCCTGCACAGCCGGCTGATCGCCCGTGAGGCCCGCGGGAATGTGACACCCTGCAGCACCAGGGCGGCCTCGGCGAGCAGGGTCGGCTGGTCGGTCGCGTTCGCCGCGTCGGCCGCTTCGGCGCAGTGGCGCAGGCTGGCGTCGTAGCGCCCGGCAAGGTACTCGGCGCGGGCCAGCTCGATGAGCGCCGGGGCGCGCTGCGGGTCCGTCGGGGCGAGTACGGCGGCGGCGTCCGTCAGGTGCCGGGCGGCATCGGTGTAGGCGTGTCCTTCGCGGGCCTGATCCGCGGCGATCCGGGACCAGTGTGCGGAGGCGGCGCGGTGGCCGGGCTCCTTGCCGGCCCGTCGCCAGTGCGCCGCGATGCGTGCCGCCTCGGTGGGATCGCCGGTCTGTTCCAGTGCCCGCGCGGCGGCTTCGTGCAAGGTGCGGGCGACGGCAGGGGCGGTTCGGCCGAGCACCTCGTCGCGTACCAGATCGTGGGTGAAGCGGAAGATGCGTCCAGCGTCGGTGGTTTCCACCACGGTCAGGACACCGGCGTGCCACGCCGCCACCAGCGCCTCGGCGACGACGGTCTCGCCCGACTCCGGTAGTACCGCGGCGAGCTGAGTGGCGTCCAGCCGTTCGCCGAGCACGGCTGCGGCACCCACGATGTCCCGCTGCCCGGCGGTGAGCCCGGCCAGCAGCCCGCTGACGATGGTATGGAGGTCGCCTGCATGCGTGCGTAATGCCGAGACGAGCAGCGGCAGCCCACCAGTACGCCGGTACGACTCCGCCGCGTCCGTCTCGCCGACGCACTGGGCGACCTCCTCCCGGGTGAACGGGGCCAGCCGCAGCGTGGCAGCGTAGCGGCCCAGGTTCCCCAGCGCCCCGGCGGCTTCCTCGGGCCCCGGCGCCCGGAAGGTACCGAGCACGAACAGTCCGCACTCGGCCGCCTCGCGTGTCACATGCCACAGCAGGCCGAGGCTGGCGGTGTCGGCCCAGTGCAGGTCCTCCAGCAGGATGAGCAGGGAGCGTTCGGAGGCTGCCGTGGCCAGCGACTTGCTCATCCGGACCAGCTCGTGAAACTGCGCTGCCGACGCGTTGGCCGGCTCTGTCACAGACCACAGCTGCCGCACGGCCGCGGCCCCGGCTTCCGGCGGCGGCGTGGCGGCACGCTGCGCCGGTACCCCAGGAGTGATTCCCGCAAGGCGCAGCGCTTTCTGCCAGGGCCACAGTGGTGGCGCCACCGCATCTCTGGCGCAATGGCCTCGTACGACGGTGAAACCTGCGGAATCGGCGTGGCGGCGCAGCGCCTCGGCCGCAAGGGTGCTCTTGCCGATGCCCGCCGGGCCGGCGAGCAGCACGACGGATCCGGTGCCGCGCGCCGCGGCCTCGATCCGCTCTCTCAAGGCCTCGAGTTCACTCGCGCGCCCGACGAACTCTTCCCACTCCGGCAGCATCCCGCAGGAGCGCACGCCGAGGTCCTGCCGATCACGGTCTAGTGGAGGTACGGATGCTCCGGTCGCTCTGCTCGGGCCGCCGTTGTCGGCATGCACCTCACCGGACAGCCCCTGACCGGCGTCCTTCCGGTCGGCAACACCGGGTGCACCGGGGGTTCGCCACGTTTGCGGGTGGTCACCGGCCAGGGGCCCCGGTCGGGTTCCCGCCGATGACTGGTCGGGAGCCACCTGCTCGGCCCGCCGGTCCTGTGCGGGGGGCTCCTGGGCCGGGGGTTCGGGGTCGGGCGGGGAATTGCGGGCGGACCGCAGCCAGCGCCGCCAGCGCTCGATCAGCACCCGGACCAGAACCAGGAACGCCACCTCCGACTCGGGCAGGTGCCGGCCCTGCTTCCAGTCGCTGACCCGGCGTCCCGAGACCGGCCGGCCCCGCCCGGCGGGCCGGCGCCGGTTGGCCTCGGCCACCGCACTCTTGATCGGAAGATCGGCCGTTCGTCCGAGCAGCTCGCTCAGCCGGTCGGCGAACACCCGCCGCGGTGTCGGCTCCGCCATGCCCCGCCCCCCAGCAGACCCGCAATATCCGGACCGGACCGGACCGGACCGGAAAATCCATCGTAGGACCTTCACCAGCAGTGATGCCCCGGCCGTGACGGAACCGGCGTCGATCCGCCGCGCACCGGGTGCGTCAATCGGTGCGGACCGGCCGCCCGGCCGGCCCTTCGCCGGCTCTGCCGTCCTCGGGGACGGCCGGGCGCAGCGCGGAGCAGCCGCGCGAAGAACGGTCCCGCCACCCACGGCGGAACCAGTATGGGGGAGGAGAGCTGTCATGCACGCGCGTCCGCATCCATGTCTTGCGGCCTCCTTGGCCGTTGTGCTCCTGGCCCCGGCCGGCCCGCGTGGGCCTGTGGACCGGGCTTTCCGCACAGGGCGGGGAACACCCCGGCTCCTCGATGCCGCACGTACGAAACCCCGCGCTGCCCCAGCCTGCCCGCGATGATCCACAGCCGGCCTGCGGCCGACTACCGACACGCTGAAACGACGTCGCTCGAAGAGGAATTGACATGAGACATCCACGGGTGATCAGGCGCAGGGCTGTCGCCTTCGCGGCGATCCTGGTCGGCCTCGCCGTCATGGCCACCGGCTGCGGCAAGATCGTAGGCCACGGGGCCAAGGTCGCCGTCAGGGCGGTGGCCCGGCACGTTCCGACCGCCGCGCCGTTCTTCGAGGCGGCCCTCGGCCTGGGGGCAGATGCCCCGGTCGGCGAGGCCCTCGCCCTGGGGGCGGAGCGAAGAAGGGCAACCAGCCCGGCCTGTACGGAGGATCGCGGAACAGCAAGAGCTGCGACAAGAACAAACTCGTCCGCTTCCTGAAGGATCCGGCGCACCGCCAGAAGGCAGCACAGTGGGCCAAGACGCTGGACATTGACGCTGAGAAGATCGAGGGCTTCGTGGAGAAGCTGACGCCCGTGGTGCTGCGCAACGACACCCTGGTGAAAAACCACGACTACAAGGAGGGCGAGGCAGACGGCTTCGACGCGCTGCTGGAGGCGGGCATCGCGCCGTCCTGGTCGATACCTACGGCAAGCCGGTCGTGCAGTGCAGCTGCGGCAACCCGCTCCATACCTTCGAGCACGACGTCGACAACGCCGACGTGACGTTCAAGGGAAACGGTAAGAAGTGGAAAGCGTACGACCCCAAAAAGGTCGTCAAGGTCGAACCCGTGGCCCAGGAGCGGCCGGTCACGACGTACGAACTGGTCGACATAGAGGAGAAGGGCGCGGGTCTCGAACGGCGTGTCGGGACGGACGGTGCGCAGGACGAAGTGCTGCCGGAGGATCCCAGCGTTGAGAAGCACCTCAGCACGGAGAAGCCCGAAGTTCGCGTTCCCGCAGTGACGGGCCTGTCGGCCCAGGAGGCAACGCAAACCCTCGAGGACCAGGGATTCCGGGTACAGACGAACGACGGAGCGTCCGGCAGCGCCGCGCCCGGCACGGTCCTCGGCCAGAACCCGGCTGTGGACGAGAAAGTTGCCCCGGGCGCCACCGTGACACTCACCCTGGCACCGGGCCCGAACCCGTCCGGGACGAAATCGCCCCTCCCGTCTCCGCCGACCTCCCCGCCGACCGCCGATTCGGGTACAGCCGTCGTGACCGCCCTCGCGAACGCCGCGGTCCGCAAGTCCCCGTCGCCGACCAGCCCCAAGGTCAGCTCCGTAGCAGTGGGAGGCCACTACCCGGCAGTGTGCTACCGCCACGGTGAAACCACCAACGCTCACGGCCCCACGGGCGACCTATGGGTGCAGCTCCGGCTCAGGTCAGGGGGCCTCGGCTGGGTCGCGGTCGCCGCGCTGCAAGAAGGCCCGGCCGCGGGGGGACTCAGGCAGTGCTGAGCCGGGCCTGGCGCTGAACGCGGCCGGGGATCGGCGCAGCGGTGCCTGCTCCGTTCCGGTCCCCGCCGCCTCTAACGGTGACCGGTGCTGTGACCGCCAACGTTTCGGGCCGCCCGCGTACCGCGCTCCCGACCCTGGGCGAACCCGCCTGCGCAGGCTCGGCGGACGGTCACGAGCCGGGCCTGCCTTCAGGATCCCCAACAGATACCGGCCCAAGCCAGGCACTGAAACGACTCGCCAGAGGAACCGACGGTCCGTCACGAAGGATCGAGTGTCAATTACCGGTGACTTAACGGCTGCCGGAGGCCCTCACCGATGTTTCCACAGGACAGAGCCGCGAGTTGCTTGCTCATTCACCCGGTACTGAAGCAGGTGTCCTGCCGGCGTCTGGGGGTCATCCGTGTCAGCACGGTTCATCCCGGGTCGGTAGGCGCGGAGGCGGGATCTGCCGTCCAGAGGCGGGGCGCAGCAGGTCGGCGCGACAGAGCGTATTGCCGTCTCGTGCCCCTCGGAACCGGGACCGCTGCTGAGGGGACGGTGCGGCCCGGTTCGACGACTGCCACAAGACGACCACGCCGTATGCATGAGAGCGCGCCAGGCGTAAGCAATCCCCCAAGCCCTTGGAGATCGTTATGACAGTTCATCGCTCGTCGGAGTGGCAGGACGGACGCGGGATGTCCGGGCAGACGCACGACGGCGCTCCCTACTCGGCCGTCGGCAGCGACCCGAACATGAGCCGGCCGCCGGAGCCGAGTGGCCAGGGCGCAGTATCGGGCCACTCCCACGACGGCGCTCCGTACCGTGCCGTGGGGCACGGCCCCGGCTCGACGACGGCCCGAGAAGCCGAAGCGTTCCGCCAGTCGCATCTCGCCGCACACGAGGCGCTGCAGTCCGACGCGGTGGGCAACGCGCTCGCCGCCGCTCCTTTCGCTGTCGGAACGGCTCTCGGCGCAGGCGCCTCACTCGCGGGAGCGCTGGCGGAGGCGGCCTTCGACATCGCCAAGACCGCAGCCGAGGAGGGGATGACCTACACGTTCACGCACATGGACGACCCCTTGCCGCACAGTGCGGAGGCACGGGACGGAGGTGCTCCCGATGCAGGTTCCGGGCCCCCTCGTTCGGAGACCGGTACGCCGGGCGACCAGTACCCGGACCGCGACACCGCTCCCCAGATGAGTGTTGATCCGCAAATGAGCATCGATCCGCTGATGAGCACGGACTCCCACCCGGGGGACACCCAGGGGGCCGTGACTGACGCGCCGGCTCACAACGACTACCACCACTACTGAGGTACAGGGTGAGCCACCGTTCTCGCGATTCCGAGTCGGCGTCGGGAAAGGATCTGTCCACCACGGACGCGCATGCCATCGATGTCCAACGCACGCAGGCCGATCTCGCTGCAGCGGCTGCCGCCGGCTACGTCCACGCTGGCCGGACACCCCCTTCCGCAAGACCCGGGCATGTCGTACGAGCCGCCTCACGAGTCCTCGTATGCCCCGGGTGTGTCGCACGAAGCCGATCACGATTTTTCGTACGACCCGGGTATGTCGAGCGGTCTGTCGCCCGGCGGCGGTCATGACCCAGGCGCGGTCCACGACCCCGGGGCAGCGGCGATCGACGCAGGGGCGTATGAGGCGGCCGTGTACGACGCCGGAGCGGCACTGCACCACACGTAGACAGCGGTTCTGTGGAGGGAGGCGTCATGGCGACGTATCAAGGAAGGGTGACGGGCTTCATGCCCCGAACCGAGTCCGGAGTGTTCCGGAAGCGGCAAACGCTCGTGTGGGACTTCCGCCTGGAGCGGCACGGCGACGACGGGCGTCCGCTGCCTCGCGCCGCCGTCCAGATGCGGGCAAAGTTCTACCGTGGCGGGGCCATCAACAACGGCGACGTTGTGCAGGTGTCAGGACGCCGGCGGCGCAATGGACTGATCGTGGTCGATTCGGTCAGGAACCTCACCAGCGGGACGGTGATACGGGCCCACAACTGGAACGTGAGTGTGTTCCTCGTCTACGCGCTGATGCTCCTCGTGCTGGCAGCCGTCATCGGCGTCGCCCAGTCGTTCATTCTGTCCGGCAGTCCTCTGGAACCGTAGCGAAACGGCCTCACGTTCGCAGTGTTGACCAATGCCCCCGCTGCGGCCGTCGCCGGCTCGCCCCGGAACGTGGCCGTATCCCGTGGTCCCCGGCACTGGAGACACCCTCCGTGTCAGGGTTCGGCCGTGGCGGGCAGGCAGTTGGTGCGGGGATTGAGGCGGTGGATTTCGTCGATGAGGACGAGTTGGACACCAGCTCGCGTGTAGGTGTGGCAGACGGCGTCGGTGAGCCCGCTACCTGGGCATCCATCCCCGTAACCACTCGCATGACCCAGACCCGCTCGCGGGCCTCGCGGCGGGTGATGCGCGGCCCTTCCGTGTGGGCGTCCTCGGCGGCCTGCGACGTCTTCGAACAGGGCGCCCAGCTCGGCGACGGCCGCGCGGGGCCCCGGTTGCAGGACTCGGCGACCGCCTCGTGTACGTCGAGGGTGACGGCCTGGTGCAGCTCGTCGACCACGGCCTGTGAGGCGCGCCGCATGGCCTGGAGCCCCGCGAGCGTGCGCTCGGCCCACCTGGGCGCATCCAGACCTTCGGCGAGGGACTGGGCGATGATGCCGAATAGCTGTTCTTCGGCGATGGCGTGCAGGTCGCGGGTGTGCTCGGCCAGGGGCTCGGCCATTCCGGGGTAGATCAAATATGCCCCTAATTATCGGGCTCGGGGGAGCAGGGCACCGACGCCCTGCGCCGGCGTACGTCCCCGAGTACGCCGACGCCCTGCGCGTGGACGTCCTCCTCATTTGCGACACCCAACGCGGCCGTCGGCGTCCCCACCGCCACGACCAGGCGGCCGGGGCGGATCCATCCCGCTCTGCAACGTCCTCGGGGCCACCTTCCCCGACGCCGAGCGGATTCCAGCGCTTGGTCCTGGCCGCCGTCGACCCGTACATCGATCGCGACGCGCTCGCGGAGCAGATCGCCCGCGAGGAACAGCAGCGCCGCGCCCTGGAGCGGTTCGTCGGTCGGTGGGGCGTGGCGAGTGAGAGGCCGTGTACCCGGCCCCGCGGACGACGACTTCAGGCTCTCCCGGTTCGACCTCGTACGCTCGGACGCGCCCCGCACCCGTGCGGCCGGCACCCCAGATCGTGCTGTGCGTCAGTGGCGAAGCCACTGTCGCCTCGCGAGAACGCTCGTGGAGCCCGGTCCCGGCCGTGCCGTCTACGCTCCCGCGGGCGGTACCCTCCGGCTCAGCGGAAAGGGCACGGTGTTCCGCGCCACCTCGGCCGTACGCATACGGCCACGTCAGGGAGGTCCCACCCCATGAACCCGTATCTGCGCACCCCCACTGCTCTGACCGCGCTGGCGCTCACCGCCACCCTCGCCGCCTGCGGCACCACCGAGGAGGGCAAGGCGAGCGGTAGCAACAGCGTCAGGATCGGCTTGCTGCTCCCCGAGAACGAGACCGCGCGGTACGAGAAGTTCGACAAGCCGCTGATGGAGAAGAAGGTCGCCCTGCTGACCCTCGGCAAGGGCAAGGTGGTCTACGCCAACGCGATGGGGGACGCGGTCAAGCAGAACGCCCAGGCCGACGCGATGATCGAGAGCAAGGTCGATGTCCTGGTCGTCGACGCGGTGGACTCCAAGGCGATCGCCGGCGCGGTGGCGAAGGCCAAGGCGGCGGGCATCCCGGTCGTCGCCTACGACCGCCTGGCCGAGGGCCCGGTCGATGCGTACGTCTCCTTCGACAACGAGGACATCGGGCGCCTCCAGGGCAAGACCCTGCTGGATTCCCTGGGCGACAGAGCCAGAAACGGGAAGATAGTCATGATGCACGGCGCCCTCACCGACCCCAACGCCGCCCGCTACAAGGCCGGCGCCCGCACCGTCCTCGACGGCAAGGTGAACATCGGCAAGGAGTACGACACCGCCGAGTGGAAGCGGGAGAACGCGAGCGCCAACATGACGGCGGCGATCTCCGCACTCGGCAAGGACAAGATCGTCGGCGTCTACTCCGCCAACGACGGCATGGCCGGCGGCATCATCTCCGCCCTCAAGGCCGCCGGCGTGTCCCCCCTGCCGCCGGTCACCGGTCAGGACACCGACCTCCCCGCCGTGCAGCGAATAGTGGCGGGCGAGCAGTTCATGAGCGTCTACAAGCCCTACTCCCGCGAGGCCGAGGCCGCGGCCGAACTCGCCGTCCTCCTCGCCCAGGGCGAGAAGATCGACGGAATCATCAACCAGGTGGTGAGCAGCCCCACCACCAAGCGCGTTCCAGCCGTCCTCATCCTCGGTGTGTCCGTGACCCGCGACAACATCAGGAGCACCCTGGTCCTCGACAACGTCTACACCGTCGAGGAGATCTGCACCGAGGCCCTCAAGGCCACGTGCGACGGGATCGGCCTGGAATAGGGCGGCAGGCGGGCGGGGCTCCGTCCCGGCTGACGGACGAGCCCCGCCACCGTGTCCTTCTGCAGTTCCACCGCTGCCGGCAGGCTCAGCTCCGGCTCCGCCCGGCGCAGTGCCTTCACCGCGGTGACCGAGCCGATGGCCCCGTGAATCCGACGGCGGTCAGCCGGGATCGGACCAGTCGGCGCGCAGCCGGGTCCCCCGCCGCCGGCGGTGGCGGGGGTGGCGGCGTCGACGAGTGCGACTGCGCGCTCCAGGCCCGGGCGATCTTCGGGGGCTGCAACCCTGCGGCCACGGGCATGTCCCGGGGTGCCGCCTCCCCGGAGACCGGATGCCGTCCATGACGTGCATCCGCAGGGGCGGTGCTGCGCGGGGAGCCCCCCTCGGTGCGGCCGCGCCGACGGCGCAGCGCCTCGCGGACCGGCCGACGACCCGCACGCCAGCCCGCCCTGTCGGGCTGGAGGCGCGGGTGGTGCGAAGGTCGAGGAGCCCCCACAGGCCCTGCTTGCGGTAAACCAGGCGCATGCGGTGCACCGTGGGGCGCCGAGACGCGGCCGAAGCCGAGCGAGCAGCTCCTCGGCCTTGGCCTGCTCCTGCTCGGCCAGCGTGTGCTGCTCGGGGTCGTACTGCTTCCGTACAGTGCCTTTGCTGCCGGGCCCCGTCGGCATGGCCGCATTCGACTTCTCCCACGTGCCGCTGCCGGGCCAGGGCCTTCTCGCGCGCCGCGGCGGGTGGCGGCCGTCTCCTGCCCCCCCCGCCATGCCTACTGCGCCGGTCCCGGCGTTCGAACGGACTGGGCTGCGGCGTTGGAGGAGTCGCGCCGGATGTTCTTCTTGCCGGACTGTACGAGGTCGTCCAGGTCTGGCAGCCCCGCCTCGCCTCTGCTCCGGCGGTCGACGCGTTCATCGCCTCCAGCCGCGTCCATCGGCGCCAGCGAGGCGGCTGTCCTCGGCGTGGGGGCGGTCTAGCTCGCGCGGTATCCGTCAGGATGCGTGTCCGGCGGGCCTGGTGGGTGTCCATCTGCGAGGATCGTTCGGCTGGAGTCGGGGGATCCGCTGTGAAGTGAGGGCCCTGGCGGCTCCGCCCCGTATGCCCCCGGCCGGCACCCCCCCCGCTGGCCGGGGCAGGCCCCGGCCAGCCCACCCCCCCCGGCTGGTCGGGGCTCCTTCATACGGAGGGATGTCCAGGATTGCCTGGCGGCCGTTCTCCCGGTTCTTCACTGCCTGCGGTATCGACTTCAACGCGATCGCGAGCCGGACTTGCATGACGCCGGCGGCCTCGCGCGGCCGCGCCCGTCGGGTGATGCTGACGGCCGCACCTGGTCAGGCGGCGTGGCCCCTGCCGCGGGCGCGCCTTTAGACCTGGGGGCCGGTCGGCCGGGAGGTTATGCCACGGCAGGTACGCATGATGAGCAAGGCTCTCGCCACGTGGTCCGAAGCCCTACGGGGACGGAGCCGCCGGTCAGCGCCGAGGTAGCTGTCGGGCGGCCCGGTTCAGGAGGCGAGGTGGCAGGATGACGTGGTGTCCGACTCTCTCCGTGAACTGTGGCTGCGCGGCATCGCCTTCAACGCGGAGGCGCCCGCCGACGTGCTGATACGTCTCCTGGACGAAGCGGCGGGTGAGGCCGGCTTGCTGATGTGCGAGGGCCGCGACCTGCCCGACGCCGTCATCGACGCGGCCCTCCGCCACCCGGTCGAGCGGATCCGCCGCGCCCTCGCCCGCAACCTGCACGGCGACCCCGCACGACTCGCTCCCTTGGCATCGGACCCTTCGGGACTCGTCCGTGCGTATCTCGCCGGCGGCACCCGGCTCCAGCCCCGGTGGGTCCGGCCCCTGCCGGACGACATCCTCATCACCTTCCTGACCGCCCGGGAAGGAGGCGAGGACGGCAGGGTCACCGAACGGGACATCGTGGGGGAGCTCTGGTCCTCCCGGCAGGTCCCTCCGTCCTTCCCGCGGGACATGGCCGGTCACGACCACCCCGCACTCCGTCTGTACGCCGCCTTCCAGTGGCAGTCGCTCACCGCTGCGCAGCGCAATGTCCTGCTCGACGACCCCGACCCCGCCGTACGGGAAGCAGCCAGGGAGAGCAGCCGGCAGCTGGACCCGGAGGCGGTGGAGGCCGAGCTGCCGCCCATCGGATCACGCCACGCGGTGTCCGTGCTCAGTACCTGTGCCCTGTCACCCGCGGTCGTCGAGCTGTGCTTCGCGGACGACGAGGTGCACCCGCTGGCCCGGAACCGCCATACCCCGGCCGATGCCCTCGCCCGGCTCGCCCGCCACCCCGATGCAGAGATCCGCAGGCTGGTCGCCACCCGGCCCGACCTGGGACCGGCGGCGGCGGAGCTGAGGCAGGATCCGGACGAGGACGTGCGGATGCGTGCCCGCCTCCAGCCCTCCATCCGTACCTGGGCCGAATCCGAGGCGGTCCGGAGTGTGGTCGATCACGGTCCCGACTGCACCTGCCCGATCACGGAGCCGGCCACCGCGCCGTCGCCCGACTGGTACGCCACCTGCGCGGCGTCCCAGGAACCGGTGCTCCGCCGGGTTGCGGCGAGCTGGCCCGGCCTGCCCGCGGAGCTCGTCGGGACACTGGCGCTGGACGATGACGAGGAGGTACGGATCCAGCTGGCCTGCCATCACCCACTGGCTCCGCCGCACCTCCTCCTGGACGTCTTCGTGACCCGCCCGGCCCACCGTCCGCACCTGCTGAAACGGCGCCGCCACCCCACCGACGGCGGCTCGACGCTGAGAGGCGACACCCACGTAGCGATCACGGGCATGGCAATCGCCGTCGGCCATCGACTGACGCCAACACGCCGGGCAAGTGTTTCCAAAACTCGGTTCTGGCACAGATCTTGGCGAGCGGTCGCGGAGAGTCATCGCGGTGTTCGAGGATGGGGGTGTCCTGTCTCGTCCAGTCGAGGCGTCTACTCAGCGAATCCAGTTGCTTGGCTGGCGCGGCCCGTCATTCAGTCGTTCGAATGTTCGCGGTGCAGGTGCTCAGAGCGGGACTGGAGGATGTCCAGGGCCTCGTGGATCGAGCAGCCGAGGTGGTCTCGGAACAGCTTGATGGCCTTGATGGTCATGCCGCTGAGGATCTCTCTGTCTGCGAAGGAGAGCGGGCCGGCCGTCCAGGGGGCGGACGCGGGGTCTCCGCCTGGCCAGTCGACGTCGGTCAGGGTGGCGAGCAGGCGGCCGTCCGCGAGCGCCACCGCCACGTCCATGCCGCGGGCCGCCTTCTCCGTGAAGGCAACGGGTGCGGTGTGGTCCAGGAGGAAGACGAAGTGCTGGGCTATACGCTGCCGCCACTCATCGAGCTCGCCGTCGCCGTCCAGGCGCAGGTTGGAGTTCCAGGCTGCCTGGGCGAGAACCGATACGAGCAGCCCGAGGAAGTCCGACTTCAGCAGGTCGTCCGCGTGCTCGATCAGAATCGCGAGGTCCTGGTTCCCGTGGCCGGGACCGTGCCAGTCGTGGAGGCAGTCCACGAGCGCGTCCCAGTTGTGGCCGAAGTAGCCGAGGAACGACAGCTCCCGGGCGAAGGTGCGGAAGACGGACGCCGGATCCCGCATTTCCCGGCCGTCCAGCCGCAGGACCAGACCGTTTCGCTGCACCAGCGCGGCCGTTTCCGACACCAGCCATGGGTCGGCCGGGGAGGTGAACACGACCCATGGGGAGCGGTGTTCCGTCAGAGTCGGCTTGGTCATCATGGGTGAGATCCTTGCACGGCATCTGCTCGGAGCCCGAGCGGTTAAAGGAGGGAAGATCGTGCTCAATGAGCAACGTCCGCCCAGGTCAGGAGGCTGCCGATGACCATCTTCAATGCGAACGGACAGCGGGAGGGTTGAGCTTCGGCGCCGTCCTTGTATTGCGGGGCCACTGCAGCAGGATCGTCTTCCGCAGCAGGTGGAAGCCAGCTCGCTCGTCCGTAGAGCTGCCTTTTGATCTTCTTGATGCGGTTGACGGCGCCCTCGATGCTGCCGGAGCTCCAGTGGTGGAGGGTGAGTCCGGCTGACACGGCGTCGAGGTCTCGGAGCAGGTGCGGTGCGAAGCCGGTGAGGCCGGGCAGTTGGCTTGCGTCGACTGCGTCGATCCAGGCAGGGAGCCTGGCACCGAGGCGGTCGGTGAGCATGTCGCCGAAGTCGCGGACGTGACCGGCGGCGGTGTCCAGTTCTGGGCAGCGTGCCAGGACATCCTTCAGACCGGCGCGGTCCTCCTCGCTCAGCGCGGTGGGGTGTCGGGTGAGCCGGCCGGTCACCTGCCGCACCGTCGGAGGCCGGGGCGGCGTGCCGGCCGGAGCCCCACGGAGGTTGGCACCGTGGCTGCGGACCATCTGGTAGGTGACGGGCGCGTCGTCGGCAACGAGTTCGCTGTGGAGGCGGGTGACGCTGGTGCATCCCTCGGCGAATCGGCGCTCCAGATAGGGCTTGTAGGGGTCCAGCCTGCTGGGTCGGGGCCGGTTGGGCCTTGACCCCGGATTTTGAACACGTCTATGCGGCTTGGGCCAGGGTAGTTGCTGTTGGTTGGAAGTCGTTCTCGTAGGCGGTCGGGGACCGCTGACCGAGGCGGGAGTGCCGGCGTCGGGTGTTGTATCGGGTCAGCCAGCAGAAGGCGTCGAGCCGGGCCTCGCGCTCGCTGGACCAGCCTTTGCGGCCTTTGAGCGTCTCCCTCTTGAAGGCGGCGTTGAAGCTTTCCGCGGCGGCGTTGTCCGCGCTGGACCCGACCGCGCCCATACTCTGTCGAACCCCTGCTGACCTGCAGATTTCGGCGAAGGCCCGACTCGTGTATTGAGACCCGTGGTCCGTGTGCATGATCGCTCCATCGAGACTGCCGCGGGTTCGCTCGGCGGCCGCCAGGGCGTCGATGACGAGCTCGGTTCG